>JBDHQH010000010.1:0-56191 GCA_039806935.1 Verrucomicrobiota bacterium | reverse complement strand
CGATGGTGCGCCTTGCTCGTTGCCATCGTTCTAATCTTTCCGACCGTGATTTCGGTCACAAGCGCAATAAAAGCCGAGCGGAGCGGTATCGCGCTTTATTCGCCAAGCACACGCCTGCCGGCAACTGAGCAGGTCTCGCGCAGCGCAGCGCCAGACAAGTTTCAGGAGGCCGTTCGCATGGATTGGCTGCGCGCCATACTGTTTGGAAGTCTTACGTTCGTTTCATTCTATTTTTTCCGCCGCTTAAGCGAATGACATCTACTTGGGCACTCGAACGGTTTGGGGACATTTGCTCGCGACTGTTGTTGTAACCGCCAGTCGTTAAACGTTAGTTATCATCGCGCACGTTATGGAAATGTTCGGCGGCATGTTGTTGGTGTGGCTGGTGCATGCAGTCATCGCGGCCGCGCTTGCTGCGCCCATCGTTTTCTTTGGCCGCAAGCGAGTTCACTGGCAGTGGTGGGGGTGTGAGGGACGGGTTGCTTCGCGCCGCGGCGCTTGCCGCGTGGTGCTTCTGCCGCCGCCCGCGCCCCCCGGGGTGATCACCCACCCTAAAATTTATTGCGAGTAGATCTAATTCCAGATATAAGCAAAAACACGAATGATCTCGGCGGAGAGGACGGCACCGGGAGCAACGGCAGTTCCCACCCCGGCTGCCGAAGGTGTTTCCTTGCCGTCCGGACCAAACCTTGAATTTTCGGAATCGGGCGCGTCCATCACTCAGGCCTCCCGGAACACCGCCGAAATTTCCAACTGGTCAGGCGGCTGGCCGGCACGGATTTCCCGGCTTGCCGCCAGCGCGCTGTTTAGTTTGCTGCCGGGGATATGCCTGGCGGTCGCCAGCTCCGCGGCGCCCGCTTCGCCGACAGGCGGAGACACCCAGGGGAACTGGCTTCCCGCCGCCGCTGGCGCGACGACTGCCACCGTTGCGGATTTGGAAGGTCGCCGGATCTTTCCGGAGCCGTTGGTCCCGGTCGGTCGCGCGCCCAACGCCGTGGAAAATCAGCGGTTGGCGCAGGCGCTGGATCAATACATCCAACGTTCCGGTGGTGATGATTTTTCAGCCTTGGAGACTTTCGTGCGAGACCATCCCGATTCTCCGTGGGCGCCGGCGGTTTGGGTCAATCTCGCGGCGGCGGATTTTCAGGCGGGGTGGTATTCCCTGGCGCTGGAAGGTTGGCGCAACGCCTGGCGGCTGCTGAAAACGGGCGGATCGCCCGCTGCCAAGGCCTTGGGCGACCGTGCGGCGGGAGAGTTGGCCTGGATGCTGTCGCGGCTGGGGCGCGAGGTGGAATTGGCGGCCTTGCTGGAGGAGGTGAAAGACCGCGCGTTCACGGGTTCCGCCACGGAGAAAATCGCGGGGGCGCAAGCGGGCCTGTGGCGGATGCGCCGCCAGCCGGAAGCGGCCTACAAATGCGGGCCTTACGCGCTGGGAAGTCTCCTCGCGGGGGAGCCGCGCGGGGCGGTCGAGTCCAAGCTCGAGGCGGCGGTCTCGACGACGAATGGTTGTTCGCTGGCCCAGGTGGCGGCGCTGGCGCGGGAATTGGGCGCTCCCTACCAAATGGCCTGGCGTCGTCCCGGCGCGGCGTTTCTGACGCCCGCGGTGGCGCACTGGAAAGTGGGGCATTTCACCGCGTTGAGGCGGCGGGCGGGCGGGCTGTTCCTGTCTGTCGATCCGAGCTTCGCCGGGGAGAATTGGATTGGCGCGGAGGTTTTGGAGGCGGAAACGAGCGGGTATTTTTTGGTGCCGGCGGGGGATTTGCCGCCGGGCTGGCGCGCTGTCTCGGAGGCGGAGGGCGGGGCCGTGTGGGGCAAGGGATCGACCTCGGCGAAAGACGACACCGCAACCACCCCGGCCGATCCGGGATCTTGCGATAACGGCAGCGGCTCCTCGTGGAGCCTCGGCAGCGCCTTCAACTGGATCTCCTCGAAGCTGGCGCCGAGCCCGGGATCCGGCGGCGCATCCGAGAATCCCATTGCCTATGCCGGCGGCATTCGGGGGATGGCGCGCGCGAGTGTGCAACTGGCGTTGGTGAGCCTGAATTTGCGGGATAATCCGATCGGCTACCAGCCGCCGGCGGGGCCGGCGGTTCGTTTCGTGGCCAGCTACAACCAGCGGGAGGCGGGGCAGCCGGCGAATTTCAGCTACGCCAACCTCGGGCCGAAATGGACCTTTAGCTGGCTGGCCTACCTCGCCGACAACCCCTCCAAGCCGCTTGCCAACGTGGACTTCCACACCGACGGCGGCGGCACGCTGCGGTTCACCGGCTTCGACACCAACACTCTGGTGTTCGCGCCGCAAATGAAGACGCGCGCGCGGTTGCGCCGGACCTCCGCGACGAGCTACGAGATGGAGCTGGCGGACGGGTCGCGGGCGATTTTCGCCCAGCCCGACAGCGAGGGGGGAACCTCGCGCCGGGTGTTCCTGACCCGGCTGGAGGACGCCGCCGGGAACGCCCTGCAGTTCGCCTACGACAGCGGCCTGCGCCTGACCGCCGTCACGGACGCGGTCGGCCAGGTCACCACCCTGACCTACACGAACGCCGCCGATCCGTTGAAGCTGACCGGCGTCACGGACCCCTTCGGCCGCGCCGCGGTTTTTACCTACGACGCCAGCAACCGTCTGGCTGCCATCACGGACACGGTGGGACTGACCTCCCAGTTCACTTACGACTCCGGCGATTTCCTCCGGGCGCTGACCACTCCCTACGGCACGACGACGTTCGAGAAGGGCGGCGCGGAGCCCCAACGCTGGCTGGTAACCACGTATCCGGACGGCGGGCGGGAGCGTGTCGAGTTTCTCGAATCGGCCGCGCTGGGCGTTCCCGCTTCCGAACCGGCGGCGGTGGTTCCCGCCGGCATGAACACGGTGAACCAGTATTTGATTTACCGGAACACGTTTCATTGGGACCGCAACGCCTATGCCCGGGCGCCCGGCGATTACACCCAGGCGCGAATCTACCACTGGCTGCATTACGCGTCGGGCATTTGCAGCAGCATTCCGGAAAGCGTCAAGGCCCCGCTGGAGAACCGGGTTTGGTTCAACTACGACGGGCAGAGCCTTGCCTCGTTCATCGGGACTTCGGCTTTGCCGACGGCCATTGGGCGGGTTTTGGACGACGGCGTCACCCAGTTGCAGCGCTTCAGCTACAACGACCTCGGGCTGGTGACCAACGCGGTGGATCCGGCCGGGCGCGGCATCACTTTCCTCTACGCCAGCAACCAGGCGGACCTGCTCGAAATCCGACAGACTACGGGCACAAACAACGATTTGATCGCCCGTTTCCAATACGGCGCCGGCCACCGGATCACCGCCAGTTGGGACGCGGCGGGGGGGATGACGACCAATGCCTACAATGCGCGGGGCCAGTTGCTCGCCACCACGAATCCCAACGGCGAGACTACCACCTGCGCTTACGATGCCGCCGGCCGGCTGGTCGCCGTGGACGGGCCGCTGCCGGGAACCAGCGACCAGGTCCGCTTCACTTACGACCCCGCCGGGCGGATTTTCAGCGTGGCCGATCCGGACGGCCGCACGCTGACCAATCATTACGACAACCTTGACCGCCTGGTGCAGGTGGATTACCCGGACGGCACTTACTCCGCCTTGGGCTACGACCGGTTGGATCCGGTGCTGGCGCGGGACCGGTTAGGGCGCGAGACACATTACCTGTACGACGCGTTGCGCCGATTGATCCGGGTGGAGGATCCGCTGGGCCGGGTCATTCAGTACGGCTATTGCGATTGCGGCAATTTGACGGAATTGACCGACGCCCTGGGCCGGCCGACGCGCTGGGATTACGATCTCGAGGGGCGGCTGACGACCAAACGCTTCGTGGATGGCTCCGAGGTGAAATACACCTACGAGCAGACCACCAGCCGCCTGCGGTCCGTGGAGGACGAGCAGGGCCAAATCCAGGTTTACGAATACACGGTGGATAACAATCCACGCCGGATTTCCTACCCGGTCGCCGCCCGGTTGACCCCCGCGGTCACCTTCACCTACGACTCGAGCTACAACCGGAAGCTCTCGATGCGGGATGGCCAGGGCCTGACCACCTACACCTATCATCCGGTCGGCGCGGCTGGCGCGCTGCAAATCGCCGAAGTGGACGGCCCGTGGGCGAACGACACGGTCGCCTACGAATATGATGGCGTCGGCCGGGTGATCCGCCGGGCCATCCAAGGGGTGGCGCAGACCCAGTCCTACGATCCGCTGGGGCGGGTCACCAACGTCGTGAACGTGTTGGGGAGCTTCACCTGCGCTTATGACGGGCCGACCGACCGGCCGCTGGACGAAACGCTGCCCGGCGGGCAGACGGTGCATTTTGATTATTTTGACAATGTCGGCGACCGCCGTTTGCAACGCGTCACCCACCGCCAGCCGGATGCCGCCCTTATTTCCCGTTTCACCTACGATTACAACGCCGCCGGGGCCATCACCCGCTGGCTGCAAGAGCTGGGCGGCGCGACCAACGACTGGGCCGTCGGCTACGACGACGCCGGCCAGTTGCTGAACATCCAGGAGCAAGCCGGTGGAGGAGCATCCCACAGCTACCAGTACGATGCGGCGGGAAACTTGCTCGAGGCGACGAATGGCGCGGAGGTCCAAGCTTTTCAATACAACGCCCTGAACCAACTGGCCGCGGGGACGGGCGGCGGCTGGACCAACCAGACCCTAGAGTGGGACGCGGCCCGCCGCCTGGCGGCCATCAATCAGGGCGACGCCCGGACCGAATTCGGCTATGACGGTTTGGGCCGTTGCGTTCGCATCGTGGAGCGGACCAACGGGGCGGTGGTCTCCGACCGGCGCTATGTCTGGTGCGGCCCGGACTGGGGCGAGGAGCGCGGTCCGGACGGCGTGGTGGCGCGCCGTTTTTTCGCTGGCGGCTTCACGGCGGGCGGCGCTTCTTATTACTATACGCGGGATCATCTCGGATCGGTGCGCGAGGTGCTGGATGCCAATGGCCAGGTGCGGGCGCGTTACCAGTACGATCCGCTGGGTCGCCGCGCGCCGGTGGCCGAAAGCGTCGCGTCCGCCTTCGGATTTGCCGGCGCCTTCGTTCATCCGGCCAGCGGTTTGTCGCTCACCCTGCTGCGGCCTTACGACAGCCGCGCCGGACGCTGGCTGACGCGTGATCCAATCGAGGAGGCGGGCGGGATCAATCTCTACAGCTACGCGGAAAATGATCCGCTCAACCGGGTGGATCCCTTCGGCGACTGCGGGCGGCCCTGGGGCAATCTGGGGAACGCGGCGAAAAGCGCCGCCGCCGGCTTCGGCTACCTGGGCGCGCTGTGGCTCGAAGGCAGCGCCCGCGCGGCTTACGACGGTTACCAGGGTTTCAAATTCATCCAGTTCTGGCGTCCGGGCGGCGGACTGGATCAAAAGATACAATCCGTCCGCAATTTCGCCCGTTTCTTCGCCGAGCGGAACACCGATCTCTTCGCCAAATGGGAGTTGAAGCGCATGATCAAGTCCTGGGCCGTGGACCAGGCGAAGGAACTGCCCATGGACGTGGTGATGAAAGGCACGGGGATGGACGATTTCGACGAGAGCCAGTTCAACCCAATCATGCGCGAGACGGCCAACCGCTCCGTGCAAAACTTCCGCGAAGCGGGCAACCAGGTGCGCGGCTTCTTTAACGCGCCGGATCAAAACTGTGACTGCCCCTGACCTTCAACTCTCCGCCAGGGTCGGGAAAGCCGGTTGGCATCTCCGGAGGCGCCGCGTCGGGCGTTGGCTCGGACTGGCCGTCGGCGTGGTCTGGCGCGGCGCGGCGCTGGCCGCGGGGGCGCAAATCGCGGACTTCACCTACGACTCGGCAGGCAATCTCGCCGCGGTCGCGACGACCTCGGCCGGCGCGCCGGGCTTCGCCCGCCAACCGGGCGATCAAGTGGTTTCGCGCGATGGCGCGGTTTATTTTTCGGCGGCGGCCGCGGGGACGGGACCGTTTGCCTGGCAATGGCTTTCCAACGGCGTGCCGATTCCGGGCGCGACTGGTGATTTCCTGGCCGTCTCGAATGTTGCGGTTCCCGCGAACCTGGTGAGCAACGGCGGGTTTGAGGCGCCGCGGGTTGCGACGGCGACCTTCCAAACGTTTGCCGCGGGGACGAACCCCAACGGTTGGGTGGTGGAATCGGGCAGCGTGGATGTGGTCCGCTCGGTCTGGTCTCCATTCGAGCAGGCCCAGAGCCTGGACTTGAACGGCGTCGGCCCGGGCGCCATCTATCAAGATTTGGCGACTACTCCGGGACGAAACTATTACCTGGACTTTGTTTGCGCGGGGCTGCCCGCCGGGTCCGTGCTGAAGACCAACACGATCTGGTGGGAGGGAGCGGCGCTCGCCACCAATGTCTTTGACGCCACGGGCCGCTCGGCCGCGCAACCGGGCTGGACCCATTACGAATATCTGGTCACGGCCTCGGGGGTCACGGCCCGGCTGCGCTTCGCCAGCCTGACCGCCGGGACCTACGGGCTGGCGTTGGACGCCGTCCGCGTCGTGCCCGTCTGGCCGGCGCCGGCCGGCTACAGCGTGATTCTCAGCAACGCCGCCGGCAGCGTGACCAGCCGCGTTGCCTCCGTTCAATTTGACACTGATGGAAACGGGTTGCCGGACGTTTGGGAACGGGAGCATTTCGGCGGAGCCGGCCAGGATCCGCTCGCCGACAGCGATGGCGACGGCGTGGCCAATCTCGAGGAATGGCGCGAGGGGACCGATCCGAACGACCCGGCTTCCTTCCGTCCGCGGCTGCGTTTGGCGGCGACTTCCGGCGGAGCGGTCACCGCGCTCCCGTTTCAATCCAGCTACACGCCCGGTCAAACGGTGGCAATCACCGCCTGGGCCGATCCGGGGAGCCTGTTCGCCCGCTGGTCGGACGGGCTTGCCGGCGCCCCCGCCGCGACGAGTCTCGCTCTGACGAGCAATTTGGTCTCGACCGCCCTGTTCGGTGTTGCAATGGCGAGCGGCGGCAATTACGACGGCGCGCTGGCCCCGGGCGGGACCAATCTCCTCGCGCTCGCCGCCGCGAACGGCGACCGCCTCTGGCTGCGGCTCGGCGCCTTCGGATTCAACGGCCGGTTGAACCTGTTTGACCCGCGCGGAATTTTGGTGGGAACGGCGGGCAACAACACGGATCTCAGCCTGGCGGTCACGGCGACCAACACCGGGGTTTACCTCGCCGAAGTCACGGGTTACAGCCCTTCCGGAGCGGGGGATTACCGGCTGCATTGCGCGCGGCTGCCGGGACCGTTAACCGTGCCGGCGGGGGACGAGGGCGGTGGATTGACCAATGGAGCCGTGGCGGAGGGCGTGATCGATTTGGGCGATTTGGATTTGTGGTCGTTCGCCGCGGAGGCGGGCGACAGCTTGATGCTGCGGCTGGCCAGCGTCGGATTCAACGGGCAGTTGAACCTCTACGGCCCGGACGGGGCGCTGGTCCAAAGCGCCGGCAACAGCGCCGCCCTGGCGCTGGCTTACACGGCCACCAACAGCGGGGTGTTCACCGCGGTGGTGGCCGCCTCGGCCGCCCGCGGCCAGGGAACCTACCGCTTGCGGCTGGCAAAATTCCCCGGCGCGTTTGTCATCAGCGGCGAAGGCGGCGCGCTGACCAATGGCGCCAGCGTCAGCGCCAGCCTCGAGCCTGGAGGGCTGGATTTGTGGACCCTCGCCGCGAACCGCGGCGGCAGCCTGATCCTGCGCGCGACCCTGTTGACCGGCTCGAACAGCTTCCAGCCCCTCATCCAGCTCTACGATCCGGCGGGCGCGCTGCTCCAATCGCAAGCCAGCGCGGCCACGGCGGAAATCTCGCTGACCGTCACCAACACCGGCGAGTTCACGGTGCTGATCACCAGCGCCACCGCCGCCGGCGCCGGAACTTACCGCCTGGCCCTGGCCGAAGCGCCTGGCGCCTTTGAGGTCCCCCCCGGCGACGAGGGCGGCGTCCTGGCCAACGGCGCCCCCGCGGCGGGGGTCATCACCGCCGGCGATCTGGATTTATGGAGCTTCACCGCCGCGGCGGGCGACAGCCTGGTCCTCCGCGTCGGCGAGGTGACGGATGACAACGGACGGTTTGACCCGTGGATGCGCCTCTACGGCCCGGACGGGGCGCTGCTTGCCTCGCAATACGATTACGCGGCGGCGGAAATCGCCGTGAGCGCCACCAACTCCGGCCGGTTTACGGTGGTCGTCGGCGACGCCGGCAAGGCCAGCCCTTATACCCTCTCCGACACCGGCGCCTACCGCCTGCGCCTGGCGAGGGTTCCCGGCGCGTTCGCCGTCCCCGCGGGTGTTGCTGGCGGGCCGTTGACCAATGGCCTGCCCGGCGCGGGCGTGATTGGCGTGGGGGATTTGAACCAGTGGACCTTCAACGCCCGCGCGGGCGACAACATGGTCCTGCGCGTCGCCGAACTGACGGATGACAACGGGCGGTTTGATCCGTGGATTCGCCTCTACGGTCCGGACGGCGCGCTGCTCGGCTCGCAGTTCAACTATACGGCGGCGGAAATCGCCGTGACGGCCACCAACACCGGAGCGTTTACGGTCGTGGTGGCCGACGCCGGCAAGGCCAGTCCGTATTACCTCTCGGATACCGGCGCCTACCAACTCAGCCTGGCGCTGGCGCCCGAGCCGTTCCTAACGCCGCCCCAGGGCCCGGGCGGGCCGTTGGCCAACGGGGGCGCGGCCACCGGAAACCTCGGCGCGGGCGGGTTGAATCAATGGAGCTTTGACGCGAACGCGGGCGACAACGTCATTCTGCGGGTCGCCGAACTGACGGATGACAACGGGCGGTTTGACCCCTGGCTCCGGCTCTACGGTCCGGACGGCGCGCTGCTCGGCTCGCAGTTCAACTACACCGCGGCGGAAATCGCCGTGACGGCCACCAACACCGGAGCGTTCACCGTCGTGGTGAGCGACGCCGGCCTGGCCAGTCCTTATTATCTTTCGGATACCGGCTCCTACCAGTTGTTTCTGGCCCGGGCGCCCGGCGCTTTTATCGTGAGCGATGACGGCGCGACGCTCACGCCGCCCGGAGTTTACCCGGGAACCATTTCGGCGGGAGATCTGGATCTTTGGGGTTTCCGGGCCACGGCGGGCGACCCGCTCGAGGTGCTGGCCACCCAAACCACTGATGACAACGGTCGGTTTGATCCGTGGATTCGCCTCTACGGCCCCGGTGGCGTCCTGCTCAAATCCGCCGTCGGCGCGGCGTCCGCCCGGATTTCGGTGACCGCCTCAAATACCGGATTGTACTTGGTGGTGGTCGGCGACGGCGCGCTTTCCAGCCCCTATTATCTTTCGGACACCGGCGGCTACACGCTGGCCTTGTCCGGGATGTCGGGTTTGACGGTGTTTTCCGGGGCGCGACGGGACGGCGCCGGGCTGGTGCTGAGCGGCGCGGGAGGGGCGGCGAACGGGGAATACCTGGTGTTGTCAGCTACGAACCCCGCCCGCCCGCTGGCGGAGTGGCTGCCCCTGGCCACCAACCATTTCGACGCTGCGGGCGCCTTCCAAATCACCAACGCCATCCTCCCCGGCCCCGGACGCTTCTTCCGTTTGCAAACCCGGTGAGGTCGGCCAAACGCGCTCGACATCCTGGCGTTACCGGGGTTATGGTACTTTTGGCCGGGGCAAACTGCTCCGCATTTGAATCATGCTGGTCTCGCCTGGGACTTCGACGAAAGAACGCCAGAAAGCCGTGTTGCGGGAATTACTGCCGCGGTGGCTGGCGAGCGCGCCTTTGTACGCCGCGCGCGGCGCGCTGCCGCCGGGCGATCCGCTCGAACAATTGGACCGGCTGCCGCCGATCACCAAGGAGGACATCCGGCGGGATTTTCCCCGGAACTTTTTGCCGCCCGGGGTGGAGCTCGAGACGCTGATCGAGGAGGGGTTGGTCGAGGTCGAGCACACCGCGGGGACGAGCGACGAGCGCACCCCGCTGGTGTTGCCGCGCCATTGGTGGGCGGAGCAGGAGCGGCGCGCCCTGGCGCTCAACCCGGTTACCGCGCTCGCGGCGCGCGCCGAGTCGCCGCTCCGGCGGGTGACGATCGCCTCGCCGGCGTGCAGCGGCGAAATCAGTTACCACGGCGTCCCCTCCTGCCAGGAGCGCACCCTGGGCGCCACGCGCTACGCCAGCCTGTCGCGCTATCCGTTCTTGTGGAGCGAGGCCGATCTGGCCCGGATCGCGGACGAGGCGCTGGCCTGGGATCCCGTGTTTCTGGATGTCGATCCGGTGTATGGCGCGGTGTTTGCCCGCTATTGCGAGCGGCGGGGCGTGGAGTTTCCCCGGCTGCGCTTCGTGCTGTGCAGCTACGAATTGCCCAGCGTGGCGCATCGGGAACTGCTGCGCCGGGTATTCAAAGTCCCCGTCGTCAACCTCTACGGCTCGACGGAGACGGGGCATTTGCTGATCGACGCGGAGGACGGCTGGATGCGGCCCAGCCTGGACACGGCCTGGCTCGAGTTGACGCATGCCCAGAGCGGCGTCGGCGACCTGCTGGCCACCACGCTGACCAACCCCTACATGCCGCTCATCCGCTATCGGCTCGGGGATCTGGCCGAACGCGCCGCTTCGGGCGAGGATTTCCTTTACCGGGTGCATGGCCGGATTCGGGACGCCTTCCACCTCGCCGATGGCCGGCGGATCACCACCTGGCAGATCGACCAGTGTTTCGTTGGGACCACCGGTTTTGCGCATTATCAACTGGCCCAGACCGCGCCCGCCGAATGGCGGCTGCGCTACGTGCCGGATAACGCCGGCCCCGCGGAGGAGACGGTGCGCTCCGTCCGCGAGCGGCTCGCGGACACGCTCGAGGCGCCCGGGGGCATCCCGGCCCAGGCCGCGGACGCGGTCGGCCCCGAAACCTCGGGCAAATTCCGGCTTACCCGTCCATGGCGGGCGCCATCATGAAAAGTCTCACCGAACATCTCTGGTTTGAAACCCCGCACCGGCGGGATTATCTGAATATCACCCCGACCGTCGAGGGATTGGTGCGCCGCAGCGGCATCCAGGAGGGGCTCTGCCTGGTGAACGCCATGCACATCACCGCCAGCGTTTACATCAACGACGCCGAGGACGGCCTGCTGCACGATTACGAGGTGTGGCTCGAGCGGCTCGCGCCGCACGAACCCGTCTCGCAATACCGCCACAACCGCACCGGCGAGGACAACGCCGACGCGCACCTGAAGCGGCAGATCATGGGCCGCGAAGTGGTGGTGGCCATCACCCAAGGCAAGCTCGATCTCGGGCCGTGGGAACAGATTTTTTATGGAGAATTTGACGGCCGCCGGCGCAAACGGGTGTTGGTGAAAATCATCGGCGAATAGGCGGACGCGTTCGCCCTCCGGCGGATATCTGGTGAATAACTTTCCGTTGCCGAGGGAGTTGGCGAGAGCTAGGTACCTTCTGGCGAGGCAGTATGCTCGAGTCCAAATACCGGGTTTGAGATCATTGTCCGGGGCGTGGACTTGCCCTGCGGGGCTTTGCATCCTTAAACGGAGCGCCCATCTCATTTAGCAACTGCCTCGCTCTTTTTTCCGCGCAAATTCGTTTCGACCTCGGGGGCGATTCTTTTTACCGTTTGGCGGCCATGGCCAGCGAAGCGCAAATAACCCCCATGATGGCGCAGTATCGCCGCATCAAGCGCGAGCTGCCCCGGGACGCCTTGCTGTTATTCCGCCTCGGCGATTTCTACGAGATGTTTTTCGAGGATGCGCTGACGGGGGCGCCGGTGCTCAACGTGGCGCTGACCAGACGCGGGGCGACGCCGATGTGCGGCATTCCCTTTCATGCCGCCAACGCCTACATCGGCCGCCTGCTCCAGGCGGGTTGGAAGGTGGCCATTTGCGATCAGGTCGAGGAACCGCGCAAAGGGCAGTTGGTGAAGCGCGAGGTCACGCAGATCCTCAGCCCGGGCGCGCATTTCGACGAACGGCTGCTCGCGGCCGAGCAGAACAACTTTCTGGCCGCCGTCTGCCAGCGTTCCAAAACCTACGGCCTGGCGGCGGCGGATTTGACCACCGGCGATTTCCTGGCCGCCGAGTTGGACACGCCCGAGGCGCTGCTGGGCGAACTCGAGCGCCTGCGGCCGGCGGAAATCATTTTTCCCTCGGCCGACGCCAGCCTCGAACAACTGCTGGGCGCCGCCGGCCCGGCCGGGCGGCGGACGCCCGCCGGTTACGAGGATTGGGTGTTTGCTCCCGAGACGGCCCTCTACACGCTGCGCGATCATTTTCAGGTGGCCGCGCTGGACGGCTTCGGGCTGAAAGACCGCCCGGCCGCGGCGGGCGCCGCCGGGGCGGTGCTGCATTACCTCACCCAGCACCTGCGCCGGGACGCCGCCGCGCTCACCCGGCTGCGCCTGTATCAACGCGGCGAATTCCTGCTGCTCGACGCGGCCACGCTGCGGCATCTCGAGGTGCTCGAGCCGCTGCGCGCCGACGCCCCGCGCGCCGCCTGCCTGTTCGGCGCGCTGAACCGCGCGGTGACCCCAATGGGCGCGCGACGCCTGCGCGACTGGCTTTCGCAACCCCTTGCCTCCCTCGCGCTCATCCGGCGGCGGCAGGCGGCCGTCCAGGTGTTCCTCGAGGCGTCCGGCCGGCACGAGGAGCTGCGCGCCCGCCTCGCCGGGGTCCGGGATCTCGAGCGCACCACCGGCCGGCTCAGCGCCGGCTCCGGCAACGCCCGCGATCTCGCGGCCTTGCGCCTGGCGCTCGAACAATTGCCCGCGCTCCGCGCCGCGGTCGCGGCGCTGGAGGAGGTCCGGCCCGCCGCCGGCCTCCGCGAGGGCGAGTTGCTGCCGGCCGGGAGCGCGTCCGCCCCGCCGCCGGAACCCGCGGGGCTGCTCCCGGAGCTGCGCGGCCAGATCGCTGAATTCCCCGAACTGACCGATCTGCTCCAGCGGGCGATCGTCGAGGATCCGCCCCTGGCGCTCAAGGAGGGCGGCCTGGTGCGGGACGGATTTGATCCGGCGCTCGACGAACTGCGCGCGGCTATGCGCGACGGCAAGGATTGGGTCGCGCGGTTGCAGCAGCGGGAGATCGAGCGCACGGGCATTCCGTCGCTGAAAATCCGCTTCAACTCGGTGTTTGGCTATTACCTCGAGGTCACCCGGGCCAATCTGGACAAGGTTCCGCCGGAATACCTCCGCAAACAGACCATCGCCAACGGCGAACGCTTCATCACCCCCGAGCTGAAGGAGATGGAGGGCAAAATTCTCGGGGCCGAGGAGCGCGCGGTGAAACTCGAACACGAAATTTTTCAGCGTTTGCGCGAGACCGTGCTGGGCCGGCTGCCGGCGTTGCGGCTCGCGGCGGACGCGCTGGCGCAGTTGGATGCGCTCGGGGCCTTCGCCGAAACCGCCCGGCGCTTCGATTATTGCCGCCCGGAAATGGGCGACGGAGGCGCGCTCCACATCCGCGACGGCCGCCATCCCGTGCTCGAACAAACCCTCGCCGAGGAGCGGTTCGTGCCGAACGATGTCCAACTGGATCGCGCCGCGCAAATCGCGCTGATCACCGGGCCGAACATGGCCGGCAAGAGCACCTGCATCCGCCAGACGGCGCTGCTGGCGCTGCTGGCGCATACCGGCTCCTTTGTCCCCGCCCGGGAGGCGCGCATCGACCTCCTCGACCGCATCTTCACCCGCATAGGGGCCAGCGACGATCTCGCGCGCGGACAGTCCACCTTCATGGTCGAGATGTGCGAGACCGCCAATATCCTCAACCACGCCACCGCCCGCAGCCTGGTAATCCTGGATGAGATCGGGCGCGGCACGAGCACCTTCGACGGCCTCAGCCTGGCGTGGTCCATCGTCGAACATCTTCACAACCAGATCGGCGCCAAGACGCTCTTCGCCACCCATTACCACGAGCTGACCGAACTGGCCGCGCGGCTGCCGCGGCTCAAAAATTACCATGTGGCGGTGCGCGAGTGGCGCGACCAGATCGTGTTCCTGCGCAAGATCGTCGAGGGCGGCACGGACAAAAGCTACGGCATCCAGGTGGCGCGGCTGGCGGGCGTGCCCCGGCCGGTGATCGAGCGCGCCAAACAGATTCTGGCCAACCTCGAGGAATCCGAACTCACCCCCGAGGGGGACGTGCGCCATGCCCGGCGGCGCGACCGCGAGCGGCTTCGGGAGCTCACCCCGACGCCGCAGATGGACTTATTTTCGTGAAGGCCGCCGGCCGGGCTGGGGTTTTGGCGCGCGCGCCAACTGTCGTCTGGCTTTGGCCAGCTCCGCGCGCAGCGTTTCGAGCTCGCTCCGTTGATCCCGGATTTCCTTCCGCCGGGCCGCCAGCTCGCGGGTGCGCCGCCGCAACTCCAGTTGCGTGACCACATGCCGCGCCAGGATCGCCAGCGCCTGCCGCTGGTCCGGGGTCAGATCCCGCGGCGCGGTGTCCACCACGCACAAGGTCCCCAGTGCGTGACCATCCGGGGAAACCAGCGGCGCGCCGGCGTAAAAACGGATATGGGGCTCGCCGGTGACCAGCGGATTATCGGCAAAACGCGCATCTTTAGCCGCGTCCGGAACGATGAACAAGCCGGATTGCTGAATGGCATGCGAGCAGAAAGCGATGTCGCGCGGAGTTTCCCGCAGAGCAATGCCCACCCGCGCCTTGAACCACTGCCGATCCTCATCGACCAGTGAAATCATGGCCATCGGCGCCCCGCAAATCCGCGCCGCCAATTCGGTCAGCTCGTCAAAGACCTCCTCAGGCACGGTGTCGAGAACGTCGTACTGCCACAACACCTTGAGGCGTTGGCGTTCATGGCTGGGCGGCTCCGCGTTCATAACCCTATCGAACTGTGCTGCGCCGAGTGTACCAGATTGGCAGATGGTTGCAACGGGGATTCGAACCGACAATCCCTTGATCCGCACGCACTTCCCTCGGGGATGTCCCGCAAACGTGTTAGGTCCCCGGTTTGTAGAAGGTTGCCTGGGAGGGCGGGCCCGCCCCAATCCCTGCCTGGGACGAAGCGGCGGGGGTGCTTGTCCTGGAGGTGATTCAAGGCCCCGCCGACGGGGACGAAACCGTCCCCGCCGCGGGCAACGAATTGGCTCGCTTACGCCGGGGTCTTAAAAAAATCCTGGATGACGCTCGCCACGCGTTGAAGCTGGGTGTCGGTCAGCTCGGGATAAATGGGCAGGCTCAGACACTCGCGCGCGGCCTTCTCGGCGATTGGGAAATCGCCCGGTTTGTGGCCGAGATGCGCGTAGGCCTTTTGCAGGTGCAGCGGCAGCGGATAATGCAGGGCGCAGCCGACCCGGTGGGCTTCGAGGTGCTTTTTCAGCTCGTCGCGCCGGGGATGGCGCACGACGTAGAGATGATAGGCGCTCTGGGCGTAGTCGGCTTCGAGGGGAAGCTGCAAGGGGGTATCGGCCAGCAACTCGTGGTAGCGCGCCGCCACCCGCCGGCGCTCGCGAGTCCAGGCGTCCAGGTGTTTGAGTTTGATGTCCAGCACGGCGCCCTGGAGGCCTTCCATACGGTAATTATAGCCGATTTCATCGTGGTAATACCGTTGGGTCGAGCCGTGCTCGCGCAGCGAGCGGGCGCGCGCGGCGTAGGCGGCATTATTGGTCACCAGCGCGCCGCCTTCCCCGTAGGCCCCGAGATTTTTCCCCGGGTAAAAACTGAAACCCGCGAGCGCGCCGAGGGTGCCGACGGTTCGGCCCTTGTATTTGGCGGCGTGCGCCTGAGCGGCATCCTCGATCAGCGGCAGGTTGTGCTTGCGGCCCAGCTCCAGCAAGGGATCCAGATCCGCCGGGTGGCCGTAGAGATGCACCGGCATGAGGGCCTTGGTCCGGGGCGTGATGGCTCGCTCGACCAGGCGCGGATCCAGATTGAACGTGGCCTCGTCAATATCGACATACACCGGCCGGGCGCCCACGTAGGAAATGGCCCAGCTCGTCGCGACAAAGGTGCTCGGGGTGGTGATCACCTCGTCCCCGGGACGCAGATCCAGCAACAGCAGCCCGATATGCAGCGCCGAGGTGCCGCTGTTGAAGGCCACGCATTCCCGCGCCCCGCAGTAGGCGGCGAAGTTCTTCTCAAAACTGGCGACGTCCGGGCCGAGGCAGAACGAGCAATGGTCCAGAGTTTTGGCAATCGCGGCGTCGATCTGCGCGCGCAGCGGTCGCATTTGGGCGGCCAGATCCAGGTAAGGAACCGCCGTAATCGTTTCTGTATTACTGGTCATAAATGGAAATTAGGGGAATGCCCCCGTCCGGACAATCCGAAACCCCTTCCGGAGCGCGGGTTCGGGAATCCTCGTCTTCAATCCGGGTTCTCCTCCAGCCATTGGCGCATTTGGGTTTCCCAACGGCCCCAATCCGCGCCGTAGTCTTCCTCGAGGAAAAAGGTCAGTTGATCGCGGGCGTCCTCCGCCCGCGGGTGCCCCTCGGTGCGGGCGATCTCGAGCAGCAGCGGCAACTTCACCGGGTTCGGCCGATCCAACAAACCGGCCATGAAAATATCGCTGACGGCTTCAGGCAGGGCGGCGTTCGTCAGCCATGGCCTGAGCGCGAGAAAATCCTCATCCGCGGTGAGCAGGGCAAGATGCTGCGCCGCCTCGAGCTGCCCCTCTTCCGGGAGGGCGGGAAACGCGGCCAAAAGCTCCCGGACCTTTTCTTCCTCCGGCTGGTCGGTGGTCAGGATCGAGTCCACCCGGCGCTCCCAAGCGGAGATAGCCGCTTCGGTATCCTCGGTTGTTGGAGCCGCCGGGAGCGCCGCTGCGGGAGCTTCGGCCACGGCATCCGCTGGAGGAGCAGGTGCGGCGCGCACAATCAAAGGTTTGGGAATCAATGGGTTAAGTTCTATCGTCGCTTCCAGGGCAGCCGGCGCTGGCGCGTCCGGGCGCGTGGCCAGCCAGCCGAGCGCCAGCCCGGCTGCGACCACCGCCACCAGCAAAAACGCCAGCTTGAGTGCTTTTGGCATCCGATCCATACGCCGCCGAGCACAGCAGCTTTCACGCCGTCTCGAACTGCAGTTCGTGGAGTTTGGCGTAAATTCCGCCGCGCGTTAGCAAGTCGGCGTGAGTTCCCCGCTCGGCAATCCGGCCGTTATCCATGACCACGATCAAGTCCGCCCGGCGGATGGTCGAGAGCCGGTGGGCGATGCAGATGGTTGTGCGGTTGGCCATGAGCCGCTCGAGCGCGGCCTGCACGATCTGCTCGGCTTCCGAATCGAGGGCGCTGGTGGCTTCGTCCAAAATCAGAATCGGGGCGTTCCGCAGAATGGCGCGCGCGATGGCGATGCGCTGGCGCTGGCCGCCGCTCAGATTTGAGCCTTTCTCGCCGGCCTGGGTTTCGTAGCCGAGCGGTTTTTCCAGGATGAACTCATGGGCGTAGGCGTGGCGCGCGGCCGTCTCGATCTCGGCGTCCGTGGCGCCCAGCCGTCCCAGCGAGATGTTGTTGCGGATGGTGTCGTTGAAGAGAATGGTCTCTTGACTGACCACCGCGATATTCGCCCGGAGATCGGTCGAGGAGACCTGCCGGATATCCGTGCCGCCGATGAGCACCGCTCCGGCGCCCGGGTCGTGGAATCGCAGCAGCAGATTGGCCAGCGTGGTTTTGCCCGAGCCCGTCCGGCCCACCAGCGCCACCAACTGGCCGGGCTGAATCGCCAGATTGATGTCGTGCAACACCGGTTTGTCGCCGTAGGAAAAGCTGACATTTTCGTATCGGATTTCGGCCTGCGCGGCGCGCAGGGGCTTCGGATGCGCCGGCTCGGGCAGATTATTTTGGACCGCCAGCAGGGCGTACACCGGCTCGACCGAGGCGCGCGCCAGAGTGATCTGGCTTTGCAGCCGGCTCAGGCTTTTGAAGGGGGCGTAGAGCCCGAAAACGGCGACGAAGAAGGCCAGCAAATCAGCCACCGGCGCGTGGGTCTTGGCGAAGAAGGCGAACCAGACAAAAATCATCGAGACGCCAATGGCTCCGATGAACTCGATCATCGGCCCGGGCAGCTCGCTGGCCCGGATCGAGCGCATGAAAAAACTGATCATCGCCCGGGTGGCCTGCCGGTATTGTTCGACCGCGCGCGCCTCGAGATTGTAGGCCTTGATCACCCGCATCCCGGTGAAAGACTCATGCAGCACATTGGCCGCCCGGGCGAACTTGAGGTAGATCTGCGAGTGCGACTTGCGCAGTTTGCGCCCGTAAATGATCACCGGCACCAGGCATACCGGAAACACCACCAGCGTCGCCAGGCTGAGCATCGGCTGGCTCGACACGAGATACACGATCAAGGCCAGGATGGTCACCGGCTCGCGCATGATGGTGCCGAAACTGCCGTTGATCGTGCCGTTCACATTCATGGCCCCCTCGAGCCGCGCCATCAAATCCCCGGTGCTCACCCGGCCGAAAAAGCTCATCGGCAGCCGGGTGATATGTTCAAACACCCGGACGCGCAGGTCGTTGGTCGCGCGGATGCCCACCCACGAGAGCAGATAAATGTTCAGATAACCCAGCAACCCGCGGATCAGCATCGCGCCCGGGATGAGTGAGATCGCCACGATAACCCGCGCGCGCGAGGGATTCTCCGGGGTGTGGAAAAAAGCGCCCATGGCGCCAGTGGCCCGCTTTGCCCAGCCCGGCAATTCGAGGCCCAGCGGCAGCTTCTTCTCGGATTTCGCCGTATCGCTCTGGGCGGGCCGGCTCTCCGGAAACACATTATCCACGGCGAATTTCAACGACAACGGCAGCGTGAAGGCGAGGGCGCCCGAGAGAAAGCCGCACAGCAAACCCATGGCAAAGCGAAACCGATATGGCTTCACCAACTCCAACACCTTTTTCAGGTAGGCGCGCATTTCGTCGCCTCATTATGACCGGGCGCGGGTGGGACGCGAGAAGTTTCCCCGCCGGATGGGCCGGAGCGGGCAGGTGGCCCGCGCCGGATGAAGACCGGCGCTTGCCCCCAGGCGCGCCCGCTTGCTTTCCTGGGCGCGCCCTCTATGTTGCTTGGCAATGGCTCGTCGAAGTTTCGTCGGCGCTACCGCCGCGATCGGATTCCGGCTTTTTTGCGATCTGGCGCAGGCCCAGATTGATCCAATTCCCCGGGAATTGGTTCAACTCGGGTATAACGCCTCATTCCAGGGTCATGCGCCGCTGTCGGCCTACGCCTTTTATTATCGCAATCAACCGGAGTGGGTGCGGACCAACTGGACTTTGCGCGCCGCTCTGGCGCCAACCTATTTCGACGGCGAACTTGGCATCCAGGACGCTCTGGGAGCGAACACCGATCTGGGGCTGGGCCTGGCTGGCGGCGGCTTTGGCGACAGCTACACGGAAATCCGCTCGGGCAAATTCTGGACCGAGGAATCGTTCATCGGTCATGGCGGCGAGTTGAGCGCCAGCCTGTATCATCAGTTCAATCCGGGCGCGGAGATTCCGCTCTACGGCCTGCTCCGCGGCACCGGCCATTACTCCGCCTTCGTGCGCGACTCCCAGACGGCGCCGAATTTCACCCTGCCCGACGACCTGGGTGTCTTCAGCATCCGCACCGGCTTGCGCTGGGGCGGGCGCGAGCCGATTCTTTTTCCCTCGCTGGCGATGGAACTCTCGATCTGGTACCAGGGCGAGTTTCGCACCGCGGGCGGCGATGTGTACGGCTACGGCGACCGGCGGATCAAACCGGCCTCCCACCTCTTCTGGGGCGAGGCGCTGCTGGCCTATACCCTGCCCGAGTGCGGGCACAGTTTTTACGTCAGTCTCACCGCGGGCACGAGCCTCGAGGTGGACCGTTTCAGCGCCTATCGCATGGGCGCGCTGTTGCCGCTGGCCGCCGAATATCCGCTCTCGTTGCCCGGCTATTATTACCAGGAAATCAGCGCGCGCGATTTCATCCTCCTCGGCGGCAATTACATCATTCCCCTCGATCGGACTGCCCGCTGGAATCTCGACCTGACCGCCGCCACCGCCGGCGTGGATTACATCCCCGGCTTCAAGCAGACTGGCAACTGGCACAGCGGCGTGGGCGCGGGAGTTTTTTACAGCTCGCCTTCGTGGCGCGTCATGCTCGGCTACGCCTACGGCATTGACGCTATGCGCGACGGCGGCCGCGGCGCCCATAGCATCGGCATCCTTGTCCAACTGGATTTGACCCATGCCCGGGATGCTTTCTTGAGGCCCGAGCCGAACCGCTGGCGCGGCTTCCAGCGCGTGCTGGGCGTGTTGGGAAGTTGAGCGGCAACTGCCGGAGTGTCGGATCGAAAATCCCCTTGTAGTCGCAGCCTTCAGGCTGCGTCCGGCGTCCGGGCCAGACGGGGAACGCAGCCTAAAGGCTGCGGCTACATCCCGAGTGTCGGATCGAAAATCCCCTTGTAGTCGCCAGCCTTCAGGCTGCGTCCGGCGTCCCGGCCAGACGGGGAGCGCAGCCTGAAGGCTGCGGCTACATCCCGAGTGCCTAATCGGAAATCCCCTTGTAGTCGCAGCCTTCAGGCTGCGTCCGGCGTCCCGGCCAGACGGGGAGCGCAGCCTAAAGGCTGCGGCTACATCCCGAGTGCCCAATCGGAAATCCCCTTGTAATCGCAGCCTTCAGGCTGCGTCCGGAGTCCCGCATTACAGGAGGGAAGGACGTTTCGGCGAAACTTCCCTACCTTGCAGGCGATGGCCGCTCAACTCAGCCGCATGGGCATGACGACGTAGAGGAAGGGGCCGTTAATTTTCAGCACTCCAGGGCTGAGTTCGTCGATCAACTCGATGAAAACCTCATCGTTGGTCAGCGCGTTGAGCGGGTCAATCATGAACTTTGGGTTAAAGGCGATGGCCATCTCGGAGCCTTTGTAATTTACGGCCAGCGTTTCCTTGGCCTCACCGATTTCCGGTGAATTGGCGGTGATTTCGAGCTTGTTGTCGCCGAAACTCAATTTCACGGAATTCGCCTTTTCGCTGGTCATGATTTCGGCGCGGCGCAAGGCAGACATGAGTTCCTCGCGCAGCAAGGACACCCGCTCCTTGGCTTCGGCGGGGATGACCTGCCGGTAATTGGGGTAGTTGCCCTCAATCAGCTTGGTGATGATCAAGGGGCCCGGTTGTTTTTCGTCCTGGAGAACAAAGGCCGCCTGATTTTCAGCGTATTTGATTTCCACCTGGCCGCGCTCCTGGAGCAATCGGTTCAATTCCCCCACCGCCTTGGCGGGCACAATAAACTCGCCCTGGCTGATCTCGGAAACCTCGACTTCTTCGTCCACCAAGGCCAGGCGCCGTCCGTCGGTGGCTACCATGGTCATCTTGTGCTCCTTCAGGCTGATAAAGATGCCGTTGAGCACATAGCGGGCCTCGTCGGCGGACATGGCAAAAGAAGTTTTCTTCAGCATTCCCTTTACAGTTTCCTGCGGCAGGATGACTTTTTTGTCCTCTTTAAAGACCGGCATCGGGGGAAACTCATCGGCGCTGAGGCCGTTGATTTTATAAAAAGAGGAGCCGCTGCGAATGCTGCAAGTGTGCTTTTCGTCCACCTCGAGCTCGATCTCGGGATTGTTCAGCTCGCGCACGATGCCAAAGAAGCGTTTGACCGGGACGGTGGTGGCGCCGGGAATTTTCACCTTGGCCTCGACTCCCCGAGTGATGGTCACGTCCAGATCGGTGGCGGTAAGCTCCAACCGGTCATTTTCAGCGCGCAGCAGGACATTCGATAAAATCGGCAGGGTGGTCCGGCTGCTGACCACGTTTTGGACTGTCTGAAGCCCGTTAATGAGTTGCTCCTTGGAGATGGACAGATTCATCGCGTGGCTGGTTATGATGTTTCTTTTGTACTCTAAACCCTATTCGTATTAAGGGGTGTGAATAAGGCAAACAACCCTCACTGTCAAGCGTAGGGCTGGGCGAAACCGGGCAAAAAAACTTTGTGGTTAAGTCCGGCCGCTTTCGGGAATTTCGGCGCCAACCCGTTTTTATTCACTGTATCCACAAGTCATTCACAGTAGCTCGGCGGGTTATTTGGCAAGTTGTCCCCGGCGGATGATTTCCGGCAATCGGTTCTCGACATATTCGACCTCGGCGAGCGTGGACTCGCGCCCGAGCGAGAACCGCACCAGCGCGTTGGCCAGAGCGTCGCCGTAACCCATGGCCTGGATCACATGAGAAGGCGTCAGTGATCCCGCCGAACAAGCCGAACCACTCGAGGCGCAGATGCCCTCGAGATCGAGATTGGCGAGCAGCGTGATACTGTCGGAGCGCTCCGCCACAAACGCGATCGTGTTGGGCAGTCCCCCCTCGGGCGGGCCGACGAGTTGCACGCCCGGAATCGACTTTAAAGCCGCGCGGATGCGGTGGGTCAGCGGGCGCAACTGTTCAAGGGAAAAAACCGGAGATTTTACGAAGCGTTCGAGGGCTTCCACGAACCCCACGATTCCGGCCAGGTTTTCGGTTCCGGCTCGGCGCTCGTTCTCGTGGCCGCCGCCAAACAGCAGCGGATGCGGGTGCAAAGGCGAGCGAATCCAGAGCGCTCCAGCGCCCTTTGGGCCATGCAGCTTGTGCGCGCAGATCGAGATCAGATCAGCCTGGAAATCATCCACTCGGGTGAACGGCTGTTTGCCGAACCATTGCACGGCATCGGTATGAAATAAAATGCCCCGCGCCCGGCAACGCGCGCCGATTTCCCGAACTGGCTGCAAGGTGCCCACTTCGTTGTTCGCGGCCATGACGGACACCAGGACGGTGTCCGGCCGCAGCGCGGCTTCGATGGCCTCTGGATCGACGCGCCCCGCACGATCCACCGGCGCCAGGGTGAGGTCAAAGCCCTCGTGCGCGCGCAGGTAATCGCAGGCGTGGAGCACGGCGTGGTGTTCGATCGCCGAAGCGACGATGTGTCGCCCCCGATCCGCCCGCAAGCGCGCCGCGCCGAAGATCGCCAGATTGGCGCTTTCGGTTCCTCCGCTGGTGAAGACCACCTCGCTCGGCCGGGCGCCCAGGAGCCGGGCGGCCCGCTCGCGCGCTTCATCGAGAAACGCCCGGGCGCGGCGCCCGGCCTGATGCACGCTCGAGGGGTTGCCCCAAATCTCATCCAGAAAGGGGAGCATGGCCGCTTTGACCCGCGGATCGAGCGGCGTGGTGGCGTTGTAATCCCAATAGACAGTCATCCCGATGCGGGCGGCTGCCGTCCGCGCATCCTTGCTATTGTAGCAGGCGGCGGCGGAAAACCAATCGTCCGCTTATCCCCGTTTCGCCCCGCCGACCCAGCCGTTCAACTTCCGCCACCGGCCGGTCCAGGGATACCATTCAGTGTCTGGGAATTGTTTCTTGTAGTCCAGGATCGAGGGTTCATGAAAGGCGTAGCCGGGATAGTAGAAACGGCAACCGCGTTTGTGGGCGTAGAGCATTTCCCAAATCATGGTGCTGATGCCCAGCCCACGGCGGGATTCGGCGGGGTCGAACATGGCGTACACGCTCGAGGCGCCTAATCGGCCGACATCGAGGTAGCTGGCGGCCACCAGGTTTTCGGCTTTCCAGGCGGTAACTTCCACCAGCTCACAGGGATAAAGCGAGAGGCTGGGTCCGAGGAAATCCAGGAGCGAATTCGGCACATTCTTCGAGAACCGGACCTTGTGCGCCTCGAAAAGCCGGAGGCGCCGGGAATCGAGGCTCGCCCGGCCGAAGCGGACGTCGAGGTCGAGGTTGCGGCGCAGGACACGGCGATGCGATTTGCGGAGGCGCTTGGTCTCCAGCCGCACGCGCAGCGGCTGGACAACCTGTGGGACGTCGAATTCCAACGAGCGGGAATAACGAGTGAATACTGGACCGAAGTGCCGCCAGCCGCGGCTCCACAACTGATCCATCCGCCCGGGCGGCTCGTAGATGGAGACGAAAGTCTCGTTCAGTTCAGGCGCCGTTTTCATTCCTCCGCGGATCGCCGCAGCGCCTCGAGCTTGCGCCACGCTCGGCCACTGTCGATGACTTCAGCGGCGCGCTCCCAGCCCTCGAGCAGCGAGCGGGTTTGGCCGGCGACGAACAGCGCCGCCGCGCTGTTGAGCAGGACGGCGTCGCGTTTGGGGCCGCGCTCAACGCCGCTCAGGATGCCGCGAATAATGTTCGCGTTCACTTCGCGATCTCCGCCGCGCAGGTCGGCCAGGGTCATGGACTGTACCGGGAATAATCCCGGATCCAGCCGCGAGACCGTCAGCGCGCGATCCTGGTAAAATTCGGCGATGGTGCTTTCCCCCAGCGGCGACAGCTCATCCAGGTAGCGCGCCTCGCCGTGATGCGGCACCAGGCCGCAGACCACCATGGCGCGGCGGACGCCGATCGTTTGCAACACCCGGGCCAGCGGCTCGCATAACCCGGGCTGGGCGACGCCGATCAGCATCGCGCTGGGGTTAGCCGGATTGAGCAGCGGCCCGAGAAAATTGAAGATGGTGGTGCGGCCGCGCGCGGCGCAGAGCTTGCGCGCCGGGATGATGTGGCGAAATGCGGGATGATATTGCGGCGCGTAAAAAAAGGCAAAGTCGTCCCGGCGCAACGCCGTCACTGCCTCCTCCGGCCCGAGTTCAAACGGCAACCCGAGCGCCTCCATCACGTCTGCGCTGCCGATGGGCGAGGTGCTGGCCCGGTTGCCGTGCTTAGCCACCCGCGCGCCTGCCGCCGCGGCGACCAGCGCCGCGGCCGTCGAGATGTTGAAGGTGCTGAGCCGGTCCCCGCCGGTGCCGACGACGTCCAGAATTTCTCTCTCGCGCAGGTCGCCCAACGCGGGCCGCACCGCCCGGGCGCGCAACTCGCGCACAAACGCGGCGATCTCGTCCGGCGTCTCTCCCTTGCGCGAGAGCGCCTCCAGAAAATCGGCCTTTAATGCCGCAGGAATGTCTTCCCGCGCGAGCGCGGCCACCGCGGCGGCAATTTGTTCCGCGGTCAGTTCGCCGCCTTCGGCGAGTTGAGTGATCAGTTGCGTGAGCACCAGGGGAGGTTAGCCGGGCTGCTGGTTATCGCAAGACTGGCTGATTGCCGATGTGGCGGACGCACGATTGGGAACTCCGGAAGGCGGTGTCGGCGTCCGGGCCCGACGGGGAGCGCAGCCTGAAGGCTGGCTGGCGCGGTCCCGCGCGGAAATGCTGCTGGCGACCTTCGAGGACTTATGGGGCGAGCTGACGCCGCACAACGTCCCCGGCGCCCGGGCCGGACGACCCAACTGGCGTCGGAAAATCCGCCGCAGTCTCGACCAGATCAAGCTGTCCCCCGCCTCGTCGCGCGAATTCCTCGAAACCCTCCGATACGCCTGGCGATGAAGCCCGGGGGTCAGGGGCCTGACGAACTGGGGCCGGCCACGCCACGGAACGAACCGCCGCCGGATTCAGCGCCCCGCCTCCGGACGCGCGGGGGTGGACGAAGCTGATTTTCCCTCGACGATCCAGCGCAAGAGGCGGAATTGAAACTCGTACACCTCCCGCAGAGCCGCGTCAGGCTCAATGTCGCCCGTCACACCCATCCGCGCATCGGTAAACCGCGCGCCGATGCCGAGCACGGTCACAGTGCCACGGCCGAGCTGCGTCCGCGCGGCCACCGGCCGTCCATGCAGCCGGGCGAGGGGAGTTCCGCCCGTCACCTCGAGTGCGGCCTGGACGGGGATCGCCGGCCAGTCGCCGGCGGGTTCGAGCTTCCCGTCGGGCTGCGGATGCGGCTTCAACCCGAGCCGAAAGGACGCCAGCAGCGCGCCGGAGGTGGAGTTGGTGTTTTCCAACGAGTCCAACACGAGCAGATGTCCGCCGTTCTCGACGTAGCGGCGAGCCGACTCGACGAAGGCCGCCGGCGCCGGGCGGTTCGGTTGGAAGAAGACGACCAGGTCATCCGCCAGGGCGGCGGGACCTGATTCGCGCCGGAGGAAATAGCCCAGCCGCAGAATCCAGCGCTCGAAAATCCCGAAGCCGTTGACCTTGCCCTCGATGAAGCCGTTTTTCGAAAGCGGCCCGTCGCACAGGGTCCGGTCGATGGTCACCCAGCGCAGGGGCCGCTCCGGGGCGGGCAACTGAAACGAGCGCGCCTGCGCGGCCACCACGGCCATGGTCGTCACCGCCCAGACCACGCCGCCGAGCACGGCCAGCGGCGCCACAAGCCGGGGTTGCCGCCGCGCCCGCCAAACCGCCCACCCGGCGGCGGCCGCGCCCAGCGCGAGCAGCGCCCAACGCGGATCGCCCAGTCGGTTCTCATGGTTCAGCCATTCAAGCATGCCGCGCAGGAGATCCAGCTTGCCCGGCTCAAACGTGCAAAAGTTCGAGAAGATGGTCGAATCGGTGAACGCCAGCACCCGCCCCCGGCCGTGGCGCGCCGACCATAACTGCACAAACGCGCCGTAGCGCATGTCCGCCCGGTCCTGCGCCTGCGGATAAAAATTGCTGGCGTGATAGTCCGCCGGCGCATTTTTCAAGCCCGTCGAGGTGATCACGCTGCGCCCGCGCCACGGCGCGAACGGCCGGATGGAACAGGAGGTGGCGAAGTCCATGCCCCGGATGGCGCGCACCGCGGGATGCGGCGCGAACGGGGGCGTGTAATACTGATCGAAAAACGAATCGACGCCGAACACGCAGTCGTAGCGGTATTCGAAACCGAACTGGCGGGCGATTTGATTGAGCCCATAACCGACCCCGAACACGTCGGTATGCTCGCCGATCAGCAACAGCCCGCCCCCACGCTCGACAAACCGCCCCACCGCCGACACCTCCTCCGGCCGGTACATTTCGG
Source organism: Verrucomicrobiota bacterium (assembly GCA_039806935.1). Classification (GTDB taxonomy): domain Bacteria; phylum Verrucomicrobiota; class Verrucomicrobiia; order Limisphaerales; family UBA8199; genus JBDHQH01. Next base: position 29,526 of record JBDHQH010000010.1, on the reverse strand, counting down.
TGGGCACCTTTAACACCAGCACATCGAGGCGGTTGAGCACCGCATCGGTCAGCGGCTCCTGGATCCGGCTGAGCGTGTAAAAGCGCGACGCGTGGTCGTAAATGCACCAGTAGTTGTAACCGGACAAATGGCCGTACCACTCGGTGTCGAACGCGCGCCCGGATGGTTCCCAGGTGGAGTGAAACTCGTCCATCGCGATGCGCCCGCCCTTCCGCTGCCCCACCGGATCCCAGATCACTCCGAGGGTGATGGCGGCGGCAGCGAGCGCCGCGGGGAGGCCGGCGGCGGTCAGACCCCGCCAGGGAAATCCCGGCTCAGCGTCGGCGGGCCGGTCGCCCGCGGGTGGCGCGCCCCGCTCCTTCGTGGCGGGTTGGGCTTCCGCCGCGCGATCCCGCAGGCTCCGGCCCAACCAGACCGCCTGCGCGAGCCAGAGGGGCAGGTCCGCCGCGAGAAGCACCCCGGTGCTCCAAAACGGCCACATTAAATGCAAGGGTTCCTCGTATTCGGTCAGCAAGGCATGATGCACCAGCCACGCCGCCAACAGCGCCGCCCGCAGCGGCAGCCAGAGGACCACCGGCGCGGCCCAAGGCACGAAATGCCGCCACCGCGCGCGCCAGGCTTCGGCCCGGTCCCCCGCGAATCTCTTCCGGGGTTTGGCCAGGGCGGGAATCACCGGCCGGGCGGCGACCAGCGACCACCACGCCAGACCGCTGACCAGAAAACACCAGGTTGCGGGCGGCAGCAGCAGCTCCCAGGTGGCCCCCAACGGATGCGTCTGCCGCATAGTGAACAAATGGATCGTCGTTCCCTCGGCTGCGGCTTCCATGCCGAAAAGCCGCATCAGCCAGGCCAGCAGCCAGGGCAGCGGCGCGGGCAGCTCATGCGAGTAGGAGGTCCAGGTCTGGTAAATCAGCAGGGCCAGAGCCTGCAGGCCCAGCAGCAGCCCGGCCAGCGTCAGCCCCTCGCCCAACGCCCCGGCCCACCGGCCATTACGCCCGGCTTTCCCCCGCGCGGCGCCGGCCAGCAGCCCGGCCGCCAGCGCCAGCGGCGCGGCGCGATGCGGCCAGGGCAAAACGATGGCCGGGAGCGCCAGCAACGCCGCCCCAAACAGCGCCGGGAAGCCCCGTGGAACCGCCGGAAACGGCAAAGCGAAACCCGCCCCGCCACCCAGCGCCCGGCCGGTGACCAGACAACCGCAGCCCGCCGCCAGCAATGCCAGCCACACCGCCGCTTGCGGCGCATGGTAATAACCGACCCCCGGCAGCCACGAGGCCGCCAGCAGAAACAAACCTGTCCATAAGAGGATCATGATTCGGGCGGCGCGGGCAGGGAATTGGTTTGCGGCGGCGGCTTGGGCGGCACCCAGGCCGGTTGGTCATTGATGTAGGTCACCAGCCAGCGCCAGAAATCCGCGTTTTCCCGCAGCCCCTCGAAGGGCTGGCCGCCCTCGTTCTCCAGATTTTGGCACGAGGCAAACTCGCTGTCCGCCACGATGATGAACTTCCCCCGGCCCCTCCGGCGCATTTGGATCACACACGGGTCAGCGCCGGTGAGCGGGTGGCGCGGCCCATAGGCCAGCGGTTGAGCCCCGGGTTCGGTGGCCTCCACGGGCCAGGCCGCGTGAAACCGGACGTGGGCCATGTAATCTCCGCCATTAAAATAAGGCGCTTTGAAATGGCCGAACGGCTTCGGCTCAGGTCCCGATCCCTCCGCCGCGCCGCGCCCGCCGACAGCAAAGCCGAAGTCCGCCAGCAACGAGCGGCTGGCCAGCGACTCGGGCCAGCCCGCCGTCAGGATGAAGACACCCCCATTTTCGACGTAACGCCGCACCCGGGCCCGCTCGCTGGCGGTGAAGGGTCTCCCCGGAGCGGCCGAAACCACCAGACCCGCCCGCTCCAGCCGATCTTCGCTGAACTCCGGCAATCCGAGGACGAGATATCCGTTGCGCATCAAAGTTAGCTGGAGCGCGCCCAACCCGCCGGGCCGCCAGGATTCCGCGCTCGCCCGCTCCAGATGCGTGGTGTCCAGATAGGCCAGGTAATTGGGCCCCGGTCCGCGCCCCTCCGGCAACAGCCGCGCCATGCGCGCGGTCCAGGCGGAGGCCGCGGCGGTGGCCGCCGCCAGGGTCAGGCCGGCGACCAGCGCCGGGAGCAGCCGCTGCTGACGCGTCACGAGCCACCCCAGCGCGGCCAGCGCGGCCAGCCCCGCCGCGAACCGCCAGGCGCTGAAGCTCGCGCGCTGACACAGGCTGGCCAGCAACGCCGCCACGAAGGGATGCGAACCTTGCAGAATGCCGTTGGTGAACCCCGACGTATCGCCAAACACCGTTACCTGTCCGCGCCCCCAGGTTTGTTCGGCCGCCAGCACCACATCGCCCAGGCGCTCGCCCGCGTCGTACTTCGAGTTGCCCATCATCGAGCCGCCCCGGGTTTCGTCGTTTTTAACGTCCCCGGGATCGTTCCATCCCCAACGCCCAATCAGCAGCGGCCGCGCCGGCCACCGCGTCTCGACCGAGGCGCCGATGACCACGCCGAACTGGTTGCGGTCGTCGCGAAGTCCCAAGGCCGCGGGATGGGCTGTCGCCTGGTAGGACTGCAGCCACCCGCCCACGGCGAACATGGCGGAGTCAAACGCCACCCGTGCGGCCGTGGGCGCGAGCACATCGTTAAAACGGTTGCCACCGTCCTTTTCCACCACGGTGTGCTCGCCCAGCAGCAGCAGCGAGCCGCCGCCCGCCACAAAACTCTGGATGCGCTCGAGCTGGCCCGGCTCCCAGGGTTTGTTGGGAAAAATCAACACCAACAAATCCGCCCCCTCCAGATCCGCCGCCGAGAGGTCCGGCGAAATGCGGCAGCGGGCCCCGTACCGCTCGAGGAATTCCGGCCAGATCCCGTACATGCCCACCGTCAGGCGGCCGTACTCGCCGTGTTGCGGCTTCAACCAGTTCAAAAAACCCTTTTCATAAACCACGATCTTGCGCCCTTGCAGACTGAGCGGCGTCGCCCGCAGCATGGTCAGACCGGGCACGGCCGCCGCCAGACCCGCCGCGGCCAGCGTCATCGGGGCCGCGAGGTTCCGCAAGCGCGCGCGCCAGCGCGGCGGCGCCGCGGCTTCCGCAACCGCGCGCCGTCCGCCCGAAGGCGTTCGCGCCGCGGTTGAAACGGACGGCGAGCCTGCCGGCGCCGCGCCGCCCAACCGCCGGGCAGCAAAGATCACGACCGGCAGGTGGCACAGCAACCCCAGCGCGGGTAATTGCCACAGGATGACGTCCCCCATCGGTTTGGGTTTCCCGGGCAGGCCGGGGAAGGAGGACGGAATGATCATGTCCGGCAGCCATTGCCGCCATTGGGGAAAGGAGGCCAACAAAATCAAGTAGGCCGCGTGCGCCGCGAGCACGCCGCCGGCCCACTGGAACGCCAACCCGGTTTTTCGAGGGGAGGGGGAGGAACGGACCAGCAGCAGACAAAACACCAGCGAGAGCGCCAGGTAATCCAAACCGGCAAAAGTCGCCCCCACGGACAAGGGCCAGGGCGAAACCAGGCTGACGAGACGGCTGACCGCCCCCGCCACGCCGTCCGCCACCTGCCAGCCGAAGGGAATCAGCGTCGTCGCAAATTGGTACAGCGCGAACACCAGCAGCGCTTGCGCGGCGCTCCGCGCCGGCGCTCCTGACTCCGGCGGACGCCGCGCGGCCAGCCAGCCGGCCGTGAGCGCGCAAGCCAGCACCTGCAGCACTTGAATTGGCGAGGCCAGGCAGGCGGCCACCGCCGCCGCGCCGGCCAGCACCCCGGGCAAATCCCGCCGGGCCGGCGCCCGCCAGCGGAACCCAGACAACACCCCAGCCAGCAGGAGCAGGGCGGTCAGGATGCGCCGCAACGGATGCGCCATCAGGCCGGCCGATCCGGCCGCCACCCACGCCGCGGCCAGCCAGAGAGCGCACGACATAACAGAACCGGCCCCGTGGATTCGCGGGACCGGTGGTGGCAGTTTTGCCAGTGTCCGAACGCCCATTGTCTTCGGCTTTGTCTGACCGAAGACTTAACCGAAAGGCCGCCCTGGGAGCAGGTTCGGTTCAACCGCCGCCGGGGAAACGGCGGTCGGTGAACGCGAGATCGTAGGCGTCGGCGCGGAGGTCAGTTTCACCGCCGCCTCCGGGCAACGGGCCGTGCCGACGGGGCAACTCCGCGAGTTCGAAGGCGTCGCCCGGACGCCCGCGATCGGCCCCGGCGCGTTCCCGTTAAACAGTGCGCGCGCCCCCAGCGGAGTCGGACAGACTCCCGTCGGATCCGTCGGGCATTGCGTCTGAACCGGAGGGCACTCGGTAATGACCACCGGGCATTGCGTCGCCACTGGCGGACAACGCGTGGCCAGGTCCGGGCAGGCTGTTTCGGTCGCCGGACACTGGGTGGGGACCGGCGGGCATTCCGTGGGTGTGTCCGGACAGACCGTCGGCGTCGGCGGACAACGCGTCTGGGAGCCATCGGCCGAGCAATAGGTTTGCACCGGCGGACACAGGGTGGTCTGCGGCGGACAAATTGTGGGACTCTGGAGGCAGGCGGTCGCGGTGCGCGGACACTCCGTCTGCGCGGGCGGACACTGCGTGGGCACCGGCGGACACTGGGTGGCCGTCGTTCCCGCCAGCGAGCATTGCGTCACCGCCGGCGGACATTGCGTCTGCGCGGGCGGACACGCTGTTGTAACCGGAGGGCACTCGGTGGTGATGGGCGGACAGAGTGTCGCCATCGGGGGACACTGGGTATCCACGGCCGGGCACATGGTCTGTTGATTCACGCAGGCCGTCACCAGGGCCGGACATCGCGTCGGGTTGTCCGCGCAATGCGTGTCCACCGGGGGACAGCGCGTGGTCAGCGGCGGACATTGCGTGTCCGCCATCCCCGCCCCGCAAGCCGTGGCGACCGGCGGGCACTGCGTGGTGGCCGGCGGACACTCGGTGGTGGTGGGAGGACATTTGGTCATCGTCGCCGGGCACTGGGTGGCCACCGTCGGGCAGACGGTCGCCGTGCCGGCGGGCGAGCAGGAGGTGGGCATCGGCGGACAATGCGTTTGCACCATCGGACACTTCGTTTCCGACGCCGGACAATACGTCTGCTCGACCGGGCACTGCGTTTGCAAGGGCGGGCATTGGGTGCTGGCGGGCGGACAGCGGGTGGCCGCCTCGGGACAAACCGTATCCGCCACCTGGCATTGAGTTGCCACTGGAGGACAGTGCGTCGCCGTCAGGGCGGTGATCGGACACTGGGTCTCCGCCGGTGGACACTTGGTGGGCGACGCCGGGCATCGCGTCTCGGCTGCCGGGCAAACGGTCACCTGCCCCGCTCCGCCGCATTGGGTCTCAACCGGTGGACAATACGTCTGCTCCGGTGGACACCGTGTCGGCAGGATGGGACAACTGGTTTCCCGGACCGGACACTTCGTCGCAACAGCCGGGCAGACGGTGGCCACCACCTTGCAAAGAGTGGCGGCGGGCGGGCATTGCGTCGCCGCTGGCGGACAGGTGGTGGCGGCATTCACACCGCCACAGGCCGTCGGCACCGGCGGACAGGCGGTTTTGGCCACCGGACAACGCGTCTGCGTCGGCGGGCATTTCGTCTCGGTCACCGGACAACGCGTCTGCGTCGGCGGGCACTCGGTCGCGGCCGGCGGACAGGCCGTGATTTTCACCGGGCATTTGGTGTTGGCCGGCGGGCAGGCCGTGTCCAGCGGCGGACAGGCTGTAGCCACGGCCGGGCAGGCCGTGGCAGCGCCCACCAGACAAGCCGTGGCTCGCGGCGGGCAGGTGGTCAACCCCGGGGGACACCGGGTGGCCGCGGGCGGACACTGGGTCTGCGCGGGCGGACACTTCGTGTCCGTCGGCGGACACCGGGTCGCCAGCAAACGACACATGGTATCCGTGGGCGGACATTGCGTTTGCGTGGCCGGACATTGGGTTGCCACCGCCGGGCAGGTCGTCGCGCTCCCGTTCGCCGACGGGCAAACCGTTGGCACCAGCCGGCACTGCGTCGGTGTGGGTGGACACTCCGTGTCCAGCGGAGGACACCGGGTCTGCACCACCGGACAGCGCGTGTCCAGGGGCGGGCACAAGGTCTCCACCGCCGGACATACCGTGTCCGCAAGCTGGCATTGCGTGGGCATCGCCGGGCATTGCGTCACCGTCACCGCCTGCGCGCATTTGGTCTCCACGGGCGGACAGCGCGTCTGCATCGGCGGACAGAGGGTCTCTTGTGGCGGGCAGCGGGTGTCCATCGGCGGACATTTGGTCGAATAAACCGGACAACGGGTGTCTTGCGCCGGGCACTTGGTCAATTCCGCCGGGCAGGCGGTGGGGATCGGCGGACAAAGCGTGATGGTCGCCGGACATTCCGTCGAGGTCGGCGGACACTTCGTCAAGGCGGACGGGCAAACCGTGTCGGCCACATGACAAACCGTCGGCAGCGGCGGACACTCGGTTTGCACCGCCGGGCAGCGGGTGCTGACCACAGGGCAGAACGTCGCCTCCGGCGGACAGGCGGTGGCCACCGCCGGACACTGGGTTTCCACCGCCGGACAAATCGTGGTGTTGGCTGGGCACACCGTCTGGGTCGAGGGGCACCCGGTCTGCAGCCCTGGACATTTCGTCTGGGTGCCGGGGCACTTCGTCGCGGCCGGCGGGCACGCTGTGGCGGTCGCCGGACAGAGCGTGACCGTCGCGGGACAAGTCGTGGCGGCCACCGCCACAATCGTTAGGATCGGCACCGCCTTCTCCCCCGAATTCCTGGCTTCGAGCAACGCCGCCTCGAGCGCCTGCTGAATGCCGGCGCGCTCCAACCGAACATACCGGCCCTGCTCGTCCGGACGGAGAATGGCCGGACTGTTGTTGCCGCCCACGACGTCGCTCCACGGACCGGTGGGATCGTTCGCCGTCTGCAACCAGCCGACGCCCTCCCATTCCGCTTTGATTTCTCCGGGGTTGTCGCCCGCCGAAAGACGGAGTTGGGTCGGACTCAGGTTTTTCAGCGCCTCATCCAGCAAAGCCATCTCCCCGGGAGTGAGATCGTCCGCGTAGCTCGCGGACGGGCGCCCGAGAAAGACCGCGAAAAGGAGAAGCAACAACGTCAACCGAAAGGTTGATGGCGGGTGAACCGAACGGATTACCGACACCGCAGACACGAGGGTCTTACGCATATGTGTATCCTGGTTGTTTTTTTATCTGATGCTCGTTTTTAATCCAGAACCGTCGTCTTGTCAAAGATTTTCTTCTTAAAAAAATAAAGAAAATTGAAGCATGGTTTCACGTTGGATAACCCGGGCGCGGTTGCACCTGTTGGATGGGGGCGAAACCCCTTGATTCGCTGGCGGTTGCACAGAATCTGAAATGGGAGAGACCGAAGACAGCTTCAGCCCGGCTGAAACCGCGATCGCGTGGCGGCGAGGCGCGCGCCAAAACGGACTGTTGCCCAAAGGGCGCGGAAAAACGCGGCGAAAAGACTTGCCAGCGTTTGAACCCGTGATATGGTTCCCGTTCCTATTTCAAAAACAGGTTTTTGTATGGCACGAATTTGCGAATTGACAGGCAAGCGCCCGATGAAGGGCAGCATCATCTGGCGCAGCGGTAAATCGAAGAAGAGCGGCGGCATCGGCACGCATGTGACCGCCATCACCAAGCGGCGGTTCCTGCCGAATTTGCAGCGCGTCAAAGCGGTGGTGGACGGCGAGGTCCGCTACATCCGCGTTTCCACCTCCGCCATCAAAAAGGGCCTGGTGGTCAAAGCGCCCAAACGCACCTGGAAAAAAGCGATCGCCGCCCAAAGCTGATCTTCGCCTTTTACACATCAAGCGAGCTCCCGACCTGGAGCTCGCTTTTTTGTGGTTGGACGGTCGCCAGGCACGGTCGTTTCGCCGAAACGCCCTCCTCTGAAATACCCGCGCGCAACCCGGACGCCTGGGCCAGGCGTCCGTCCTTGAATTACAGGGGCAGCGGTTGTTGGGCCAGCCAGGCCTTCCACAGCTCGAGATCCACGTACAACTCAAGGAAAACTCCCGGTCGAAGCTCGTAAAAACCGGTCATGAGCCGCTGGTGGCCGGCATCCAATTGCGCATCAAATCCCGCCGAGACAATCATGATCGGGGCGGGAGGCTCGGGGACGAGGTGATCCCACCAGCCGATACGATGGAAGGAACGCAAATACCAAGGCAAAGGCCAGTAATCGCCCTCGGCGCACATCACTTGGATCAACGTTTCGTGACCCTCGGGCGACGCTTCGGCCAACGACTCGATCCGGTCCACCAGGCGTCGCAAATCCGGGGAGGTTTGGGCGTACACGTAAGGGTTGCGGGGATCGGCGGCATATCTCGTGTCGAGTTGCCAGGCTTGCCAGGCCAGCCAGCCGGCGCCGGCCAGCACCAGAGCTGTCGCGCCGAGCCGCGCGAGCCGGCGGCGCGCCAACCGCAACAGCACCGCCGCGCCGACGCCCGCCAGAAGAATTGCGGGTTGCCAGAAATTCAGCAGGCACCAAGTAGTCTTGTAAGGTAAAAAGCTGTAAAAACCTGCCAGAAGAAAGGCATAGAGCGCGAGAAAACGCACCAGACTGGCATTGGCGCGCCCGAGACCCCGCCGGCTGAAGCCCGCCCAGGCGCCCGCCAGAGCCAGTGCCAGCAGCAACCCCTCGCTCCAGATCGGTCCGCCCGCCCGGTGGAAAAAAACCAACCGGCGCAGATAAAAATGCCAGGGATGCACGTGGTCTGTCTCCCCGCCTGCCCGGCCCAGCCAGGCGCGGTAAGTGAGCACCGAATCGGCCAGCCCCTGGAAATGGGTGAAAAACGAGCTGAAAAGCAACCCCGCCACGACCACCCAGGCCCCCAGCGCCGCCGCCAGATGCCACGGGTTCAGACACCGTGCCCGCACCGGCGGACCGCTGGCGTCAAACTGCCGATTCCAGGCCTGATTGATCAGGAGGGCCAGGGCAGCGGCGCCCAGACTCAGGACGAAGGTCTCCTTGGTGGCGTGCATCAACCCGAGACCCGCGCCCGCCAGCACCGCCCAACCGACCCGCCGCGTCCGCCAGTAACGCCAGCCGGCCGCCAGTGCCAGCGTCGCCGCAAACAGCAGCGGCATTTCGTGAATGTAATAGCGGCTGTAAAAAACCATGGCCGGCGAGACCGCCAGGAAGAGCGCCGCCCACGCCGCCCCGCGCCGGCCCAACCCGTCCCGCAGCCAGGGAACCAGCAGCACCACACCCAGGCCGAACACCACCGTCACCCATCGGTAGCCCGCGGCGCTGAAATCCTCATAAGCTGCCCTGCCGGAAATCCGGTTCCAGGCCAGCGTCGTGTACCAAAGGCTCGGACCATGATGTTCGTTTGGATCGTAACGATAAACTCCGGTCTCGCGCAGTTCCCCGAATTTGACCGCGTTGACCGCTTCATCATTGTGGAGGGGCCGAAGGTCGAGGAAAGGAGTTCGCAGCGCGAGCGCCGCCAGCGCGATCAACAAAAAAGCGCCCGTCATCGAGCGCTTCGCTGCCGCCAGGTGCATGATGCCGCGGTCACCCCCCTGCGCTGTCCCCCCTAGCTGGCGGGCCGGCCGTACACCTCGATTTCGGTGTACTCGTTGAGCGCGCTTTCGGTGCTGCCCTTCGAGTAAAAACGCAGATATTGCGTCTTCACCCCGTGCAGATCAATCAGCTTGCCCTCGTGCGTCTCGAAGAATTCACGGTCCGTCCCGACGCCCAGGCCCGAGGTGTTGTCCTGATCGTTGTTGAACACGGTCTTCACTCCCTCGGTGAAATCCGCGTCGTTGGCTGTCTGCACGATCACGTCGTGATATACTTTGGACGAATTGTGCGCGTGCCAGAGGACGGCGGCGAAAATCTCCCGCGGCGCGCCGAAATCCAATTGCACATATTGCGTGCCTTTGCGCAGGAAAATGATGCTTTGATCGGAAGCTTCCTTGTCGCCATCCACGATCTTGGCCAGCGTGTCGCTCTGGGCGTTCTTGTCGCTCGACGAGAGTTTTGCCTCGGGCGCGAGATTCTTCAGCCCCGGCGGCACCAGCATAGGCGGACGCGGCTTGTCCGAGAGCGGTTCCACATACGAGCTGAGCTGGATGTCTTTCGGGGTGCCTTTGAAGGCGGGCGCGGGAAGTTGAAGAATCAAGGGCACCTTGCCGTCCGCGTCCGCCGCCCGCGCGGCGAACGACAAAATACCTCCGAGGAACACTGCCGTCAGTCCTTTGCCAATTACATTCATGAGATTTCTCCGATCCACCCTGAATCTAGCGAATGAGACCCGTCCGGACAAGCCTCATCGACAACGCGGCGAAAGTCTTTGCGGAGCGGGAGCGCCGGGTTTCCAGCCGCGCAAAACCCGCTTGTCGCCGCCAAGGATTATCTTACCTTGACGTTATGCTTGATCCCCGGGATTTATTCGATTTGTCTCAGACGGCTCACGCCGAGTTGTTTTCGGATTGTCCGCAAGCCTGGATGGCGCTGGGGCGCATCGCGGACTACCTGCGGCGCCGGGCGCGGCCAGCGCTTAAAAACCGCTGCGACGGCGTGGCCTACATTGGCGAACGGGTCTGGATCGGCGAGGGCACCGTGCTCGAAGACGGCGTCATGATCAAAGGCCCGGCCATGATTGGCCGCAACTGCGAGATTCGGCACAACGCCTACCTCCGCGAGAACGTAATCATTGGCGATGATTGCGTCGTGGGCAACGCCTGCGAAGTGAAGAACGCCATTCTCTTTAACCGGGTGGTGGCGCCGCATTTCAACTACATCGGCGATTCCGTGCTCGGCTTTCATGCGCACCTCGGGGCGGGCGTGAAGATTTCCAACTTCAAGGTCACGCCCGGCAACATCCGGGTGGAAATCGAGGGCGCGATAGTGGACACAGGTTTGCGCAAATTCGGCGCCCTGGTGGGCGACCGGGCCGAGGTGGGCTGCAACGCGGTGCTCAATCCCGGCAGCATTCTCGGGCGCGATTCCATCGTGTATCCCAACGTGACCTGGCGGGGCGTCCTGCCCGCCGGCAGCATCGCAAAAAACCGCGCGCAAGTGGAAGTCATCCGCCGAAAGGCTGCGTGACACGGACGCTCCGCTCCGGACGGGGATTTGCCCGTGGCTGGCGCAAGCCGGCGCCCGTTGCGAGGTTGTCCGCCGGGGGCCGGTTGGTTATGCTGGAGCCGCCTTCCGGGGCCGGACTGATGAACAAGCTGCTGCTAATCGATGACGAAGCGGACGTGCAATACTCGTTCCGGCGCATCTTCGCTTCCCCGGAGCTCGAGGTCACCACCGCCTCCAGCGGCGAGGAGGGGCTGCGGCTGCTGCCCCGGCTCAAACCCGACCTGGTGATCATGGACATTCGCATGGAGGGCATCGGCGGCCTCGAGGCGCTGCGGCGCATGCGGCAGCTTGACGGCCGGCAGCTCATCATTCTCATGACCGCCCACGGCACGACGCAAACCGCGATCGAAGCCATGAAACTGGGCGCCTACGATTACCTGCTCAAGCCGTTCGACGTCCCCCGGCTCAAGGAGACGGTGGCCCGAGCCTTGAAAGCCGCGCGCGACATGCGCGAGGTGGTTTCGTTCCCGCCGCGGCTCGAGCGGGAGGAGGGCGAGGAGGAAATCGTCGGCCGCGGCGAGGCGATGCAACGGGTATTCAAGCTCATCGGCCAATTGGCCGCCTCGGACGCGACGGTGCTGATCACCGGCGAAAGCGGCACCGGCAAGGAATTGGTGGCGCGGGCGATCTATCAACACAGCCGCCGGAGCGCGAAACCGTTTCTGGCGGTGAACTGCGCGGCCATCCCCGAGCCGCTCCTCGAGAGCGAATTGTTCGGCCATGAGCGCGGCGCCTTCACCGGCGCCGCCGCGCAGCGCATCGGCAAGTTCGAGCAATGCCACGGCGGCACCCTGTTCCTCGACGAAATCGGAGATATGACGCCGGCGACGCAGACCAAAATTCTGCGCGCGCTCCAATCCGGCGCCTTCGAGCGGGTGGGCGGCGGCCAGACGATCCAGGTGGATGCGCGGGTCATCGCGGCCACGAACAAGCCGCTCGAGGCCGCCGTGGCCGCGCGGCAATTCCGCGAGGACCTCTTCTACCGGCTCAATGTCGTGCGGATTCATTTGCCGCCGCTGCGCGAGCGGCCCGAGGATATCCGGCCACTGGCCGATTATTTCCTCCAACGGCTGGCCCGCGCCGAGGGCGCGGACGCTCCGCGCGCCCTCGCGCCGGCCACGCTGCGCGCGCTCCAGGCCCACCACTGGCCAGGCAACGCGCGCGAACTCGAGAACGTGCTGCGCCGCGCCCTCGTGGTCGCCCAGGGCGGGGCGATCCTGCCCGGCGATCTCCCGCCGGAAATCGGCGGCAACGCCTCCGCGGCCGCGGCCGCGCCCGACGCGTCCGCGCCCGACGCGGAAGTCGCCGCTCTGGCCCGCCAATTATTCCAGTGGGCCCGCCGGCAGCCGCGGCGCAAGCTGCTGCCCGCCGTCGAGCGCGAGTTAGTGCTCGAGGCGCTCCGGGAGACCGGCGGCAACCAGTCGCGCGCCGCCGCCCTGCTGGGCATCACCCGCGCGACCTTGCGGACACGAATGGAAAAATTCAACGTACAGCGGGAGTTGAGCATCCAATGACCTCGGCCGCCGATCCCAGCCTGCTGCTGCTCATCCCCGCCTACAACGAGGAAAGGCGCATCGAGCCGGTGCTGCGCGACTACGCCGCCTACTTTCGCGATCAATACCGCGGGCCCTTCAGCCTGGTAGTGGTGTTAAATGGCTGCCGGGACGACACCCGCGGCGTGGTGCGCAAAGTGGCCGCCGAATTCCCAGCCATCCGCCAGCTCGAGTTCGCCGACCCCATTGGCAAAGGCGGGGCGCTCATCGAGGGCCTCAAGCTCGCGCCGCTGGCAGATGCCATCGGCTACGTGGACGCGGACGGCGCCACGCCGCCCCGCGCTTTTCACGATCTGGTCCGGCGGCTGCCCGAGGCGGATTGCGTCATCGCCTCGCGCTGGCTGCCCGGAGCCGTGCTCCACGTCGAGCAGAGCGGCAACCGCCGCTTCGCCAGCCGCGTCTTCCATTGCATCGTCGAGCTCCTCTTCCGCATGCATATTCGCGACACGCAATGCGGCGCCAAGGTGATGCGCCGGCCGGCGGTCGAGCAAATCCACGACAGTTTGCGCATCGCCGACATGGCCTTCGACATCAATCTGCTGTACTCGCTGAAGCGCGGCGGGTTCCGCATCCTCGAAGCGCCCACCGAATGGACCGACAAGATCGGGTCGAAAGTCACCCTCTTTCGCACCTCGCTGACGATGTTTTTGTCGGTCGTGCGCGTGCGGCTCGTGTATTCGCCGTTTTACAAATGGCTGCGCCCGTTGCGCCCGCTCGAAGGCTGGGTGTACAAAAAGCTGCGCGCCCCCCAGCCGCGCCCCGGACCAACGCGCCCCGGGCATGGTTAAGGGGCGGGCAGGACGCCGAACCCAGCCTGAAGGCTGCGACTACAAGGGGATTTTCGATCAGACCCTCGGGCCGCCTTGACGCCTGGCGAAACGGCTGCGAAATTTTACCCGCTTGACGCGCATTCCTGAGACGCAGGCGGCAAGCGAATTGTTTGCTCGGACGATCCAGGCTCCCGCTGTGCATGAGTTGGCGCGGCGATTGGAGGAGGGGGGTGTGTTGTCTCTCGTCGAGGCGGCGGCCGCGCAACCCTTTCTTGTGGCGGTTCTGGCCCGGCTTTTGCCCGGGCGCCCAGTGTTGGCGGTGACCGAAGGGCTCAAGACCCAGGAACGATTTCATCAGGATTTAATCACCTGGACGACCGTGCTGGCGGAGGGCGCGGGGACGCCGGCTGAGCCGTTGTTTTTTCCCGCCTGGGAAATTCTGCCGCGGGACTCGCGGCTGCCGCATGTGGAGGTGATCAGCGAGCGGCTCGAGACGCTGCTCGCGCTTAATCAGACCCCCGCGCCGCCCCGCGCCGTCGTGACCAGTGTCACGGCGCTGTTGCAAAATACCTTCCCGCCCGATGAATTGCGCGCTCGGACGCGGACGCTGCGGCGCGGAGATCGGCTCGAGCCCCTGGATTTGGTCGAATGGCTCGAGGCGCAGGGCTACGAACCCGAGGCGCAGGTTTCCGAACGGGGCGAGCTGGCGCTGCGCACCGGCGGTATCCTGGATATTTTCCCGCTGACCAGCCCCTGGCCGGCGCGGCTCGAGTTTTTCGGGGACGAGCTCGAGTCCTTGCGCTGGTTTGATCCCATCGCCCAGACTTCCCGCGAGGAAATCCAGGAGCTGGTGATCCCGCCGGCGGGCGAGCTGGGCCTGCTGCGGCGGCGCGCGCAACAGGCGATGAGCGGCGAGGCGGACCCCGGGGAAACGCCTTCGCCTGGCCGGCTGGCCGCGCTGCTGGAATATTTGCCCGAGGGCGCGCTCGTGGTGCTGGCCGATCCGGACTTGCTGCGCGAGCGGGCCCGCGAATACGAGCGGGAAATCGCGCCCGGCGATCCGCTTTTCACCCCATGGGATCATTTGCTCGAAACCGCCCGGAAACGGCGCGCCCTGATCCTGGAACTCCGCGAGGGGCTGCCGGCGGAGGGAGGTTCGCTCCCCGCGTCCGAAGGGTCTGTTGGGGCCTCTCTGGATCCGTTGTTCCAGAGCCTGGAGACCTTTCGCCCGCTGGCCGACCGCCCGCCCGAGCCGCCGGTGGCCGAGGCGCAGCGGCGCGAGTTCTTCTCCCAGTTGCACCGTTGGCTGCGGCAGGATTTTGGCCTTTTCGTGTTCTGCAACAACGACGGCGAGCGGCAGCGTTTCGAGGAGATCTGGAAGGAATACGGCCTCGATCCTGCCGGCGCGGGAGCGGCGCGGCAGCCGCTCACCTTGCGCGGCAATCTGGCGCGGGGTTTTTTGTTCCCCGCGGCCCGGCTGGCCGTGGTCACCGACGCGGAGATTTTCGGGCGTTACAAGCTGCAGCGGCCGCGACGGTTGAGGTCGCCGCGCGCGCAGACCGCGCGTTCGGCGCTGGACATTGACTTTGCCGATCTCGAGGAGGGGGATTACGTGGTGCATCTCCAGCACGGGATCGGCCGTTATCAAGGGCTGAAGGTGTTGCCGGCGGGCAGGGGCCGCAAAGCGGCGGATGGCACGATCCGCGGCGAAGGTGCGGGCGAGGAGGAGCCGGGCCAGGAATGCCTGGTGATTGAGTACGCGGCGCGCGAGCCGGGCCAGCCCCCGCCGCTATTGTATGTGCCGGTGACCGAGGCCCATCTGGTCAGCAAGTATGTGGGCGCCGGCAAGGCCCAGCCGCCGCTGAACACCCTCGGGGGCGTCCGCTGGGCTCGGGCCAAGGAACACGCCGAGCGCGCGGTGCGGGATGTCGCCAGCGAACTGCTGGCCATCCAGGCCGCGCGCGAGTCCCAAACCGGGCATCCCTTCCCGCCGGACGCTCCGTGGCAGCGCGAGTTCGAGAGCGCCTTCCTCTTCGAGGAGACGCCCGACCAGCTCCGCGCCATCGCCGAGACCAAGCGCGACATGGAGGCCGTCCGGCCAATGGACCGGTTGATCTGCGGCGATGTCGGCTTCGGGAAGACCGAGGTGGCCATCCGGGCGGCGTTCAAGGCGGTGCTGGCGGGCAAGCAGGTGGCCGTGCTGGTGCCGACCACCGTGCTGGCGCAGCAGCATTACAACACCTTCCGCGAGCGGATGGCCGATTACCCGGCGCGCATCGAGCTGCTCTCGCGCTTCCGCTCGCGCCAGGCGCAGCGGGCGGTCCTCCGCGATCTTGCGGGGGGCGGCGTGGACGTCGTCATCGGCACGCACCGGCTGCTGCAGGAGGACGTCGTTTTCAAGGATCTCGGCCTGGTGGTGATCGATGAGGAGCAGCGGTTCGGCGTGCTGCACAAGGAGAAATTCAAGATGCTCCGCCGGCTGGTGGACGTCCTGACCCTGAGCGCCACGCCCATTCCGCGCACCCTGTATCTGGCGCTCACCGGCGCGCGGGATCTCAGCTCCATCCAGACCCCGCCGCACGACCGGCTGCCGGTCGAGACGCTCGTCGTCCCTTATGACGAGCGGGTGATCCGGGACGCCATCCTGCGCGAGCTGAACCGCGGCGGCCAGGTGTTTTTTCTACACAACCGCGTGAGCACCATCCAGACGATGGCGCAGAAGCTCGCCCTCCTCGCACCCCAGGCCCGGCTGGCCGTTGGCCACGGGCAGATGCCCAGCGACGAGCTCGAGGCGGTGATGACCCGCTTCGTCAACGGCGAGGCCGACGTCCTCCTCTCGACCACCATCATCGAGAGCGGGCTGGACATCCCGAACGCGAACACCATCATCATCGACCGCGCCGACCGGTTCGGGCTGAGCGATCTCTACCAGTTGCGCGGGCGGGTAGGGCGCTACAAGCACCAGGCCTACGCCTACCTGCTCCTGCCGCGGCACGCGGGCCTGCTGGCCGAGGCGCGCAAGCGCCTCAGCGCCATCAAGCAGTATTCCACCCTGGGCAGCGGCTTCAAAATCGCCATGCGCGACCTGGAAATCCGCGGCGCCGGCAACCTCCTGGGCGCCGAGCAAAGCGGCCATATCACCGCCGTCGGCTTCGAGCTCTACTGCCAGTTGCTCAAACAAAGCGTGGCCGCGCTCAAAGGCGAGCCGGTCCGGCGGCGCGTCGAAGTCCAGGTGCGGCTCGATTTCCTCGCGCTCAGCCCCGCCGAGGAAGCCCCGGACGCCGCCTCCGCCAACGGCGCCCCGGTGGAAGCGGCCTATATTCCGTTCCAGTACGTGCCCGACGCGCGGCTGCGCATCGACATCTACCGCAAGCTGGCGGCGCTGGAGGATAAGGCGGCGGTGCGGGCGCTCGAGACTGAGCTGAAAGACCGGTTTGGCCCGCCGCCTCCGGCGCTCCAGCTTTTGCTGCAGGTGGGCGAGCTCAAAACCCTCGCCGGCGCCCGCGGCGTCAGCGCCCTCGAGGTGAAAGAGGACAAGCTGATCCTGACCCGGAACGGCGATTTCGTGATGGTGGGCGGCAAATTTCCCCGGCTCGCCAGGAAGCGCGCCGCCGGGCGGCTGAGCGAGATTCGCAAGCTGCTGCTGGCGCTCTGAGCGCGGCCCCCGGGAGGCGCTCTCGACGCCGCCCGCCCGGCCGTTTCGCGGCCGGCGGCGGAGAGCCTGCCAACATCGCCTCAGGCCTCGTCCACCGGCAGATCCGCGCGGCGCCGGACCTCGGCGACCATCGCCTCCCAATAGCGGCGCAGGAAGGGGGGATCGCGCAGGCTATCGAGCGCGTAGGCGCGGTCAGCCCGCTCGAGATCGAGCACGGCGGTGATCATTTCCTCCTGATACCATCCGGCCTCCGCCAGCGGCAGCCCGCCGGGGTCGCGAATGAAGGAGCCGCCGCTCGAGGTTTGTTTGCCGTCCGGCGGCTGGCCAACCGTATTGGCGACACAATGAAAAATGCGGCTGTTCGGCCCGACCGGCTGCTGCGCCCGCCCCGCGACGCGTTTCCAGGCCACGGCTTCGAGTTCGTCCGAGCTGCACGAGGGCTGAAAGAGAATCCGGGCCCCGGCCATGGCCGGCAGGCGGTACACCTCGGGGTGCCGGCCGTCCCGGCAAATCGCCAGCGTACACAACACCCCGTCCATTGCGAAGAGAGAAAGCTTGTTGCCGGCCCGGCAATGGCGTTGCTCCTCCTGCCCGGCCAGGTGGGTCTTGGCGTATTCATGCGTGACGCGGCCCTCGGGTGAAATCACGTGGGCCAGGTTGAGGAAACGATCCCCCGACCGGCGCAAACTTCCGGCGATGACCCAGAGGCCCGCCTTGCGCGCCTCCTCGCGGGTTTCGTCCAGCGCCTGGCGGAGGGTTTCCGGCGGCAGTTTCTCCACTTCGGGGAAATAATAGCCGGTGAGGCTCGTTTCGGGAAACACCACCACGCGACTGCCCTCGTCCCGGGCGGCGCGGATAAAATGCCGCGTTCGCTCGAGGTTGCGCTCCAGCGTTCGGGCCCAGTGCAGTTGCACACAAGAAACCTGCAAAGTCTTGATCACGCCGCTCAGTCTGGCGACGGCCCGCTTCGGGGACAACGGCAATCTACAACTGCACCTGCATGCCCAGCTCGACGACCCGGCTTGGGGGGATGCGGAAGAAGGCCGAGGCGGGCTGCGCGTTGCGGGAGATGGCGGCGAAGAGCCGCCGCCGCCAGGTGGCCAGGCCCGGGCCGCGGCTCGGAATGATGGTCTCGCGGCTGAGAAAGAAGCTGGTTTCGGATTCCTTGAACGCCAGGCCCCGCCCGGCGCAGGCCCGCAGCAATTCGAGGACGTTTGGCTGCTCCATGAAGCCGTAGCGGCCCAGCACGCGGTAAATATCCGGGCGCAGCGGCTTGACCTCCAGGCGGTCGGCGGCGTGGACGTAGGGGGTATCGGCGGTGCGCACAGTCAGGAGGATGAGCCGCTGATGCAGTGATTTGTTGTGGCGGATATTGTGGAGCAGCGCGATGGGCGTGCCCTCGGGGTTGCCCGAGAGAAACACCGCGGTGCCCGGCACGCGGGGGAGGGATTGGCGCTCGAGATCTTCGAGAAACAGGTCAAACGGCAGATACCCGGCCGAGAGCTGCACCTGCAGCAACTGGCGGCCCCGCCGCCAGGTGGTCATCAGGGTGAAGATCAGCGCGGCCAGCGCCAGCGGAAACCAACCGCCTTGCGGAATCTTGACGCCGTTCGCCAGGGCGAAGGCGAGTTCGATCAAAAAGAAGACCCCGCAAACCGCCAACGCCAGCCGGGCGCTCCAGCCCCAGCGCCGACGCGCCGCCGAATAAAACAGGCTGGTAGTCGTCAGCATTGTCAGCGAGACGGCAATGCCGTAGGCGCCGGCCAGGGCGCTCGAGGTGCCGAAGCCCAGCACCAGGCCAATGCAGGCCAGCATCAGCAGCCAGTTCACCCGCGGGAGATAAATCTGACCTCGCTCGGTCTGCGAGGTGTGCAGGATGGTGAGCCGCGGCAGATAGCCCATCTGGATGGCTTGCATGGTCAGCGAATAAACGCCGGAGATGATCGCCTGCGAGGCGATGATCGCCGCCACCGTGGCCAGCGCCACCAGCGGCGCCAGCGCCCAGGGGGGGGCGAGCAGATAAAAGGGATTCCGCGCGGCGGCCGGCTCGCGCAGCAGCAGGGCGCCCTGCCCCAGATAGTTCAGCAGCAACCCCGGAAACACGACCCAAAACCAGGCCCGCCGGATCGGCGCGGCGCCGAAGTGGCCCAGGTCGGCGTAGAGCGCCTCCGCGCCCGTCAAAGCCAAAAACACCGCGCCGAGGACAAAGAACGCCGTCCCGCCGTGCCGCAACAGGAAGCCGGCCCCCTCCCAGGGATTCAACGCCAGCAGCACGCCCGGCTCGAGCCAGATGCCCCGCAGCCCCAGCGCGCCGAGCACCACAAACCAGAGACCCATCACCGGCCCGAAGACGCCGCCCACCCGGCCGGTGCCGTGACGTTGCGCGCTGAACAAGACCGCCAGAACCAGCACCGACAGCGGCGCCACATAGGCCCGCAGCCCGGTGGTGGCGACCTCCAGTCCCTCCGCCGCGCTCAACACCGTCAGCGCGGGGGTGATGACGCCATCGCCGTAGAGCAGCGCCGCTCCAAACACGCCCAGAATGATCCAAACCCGGCTCCGCCGATCAGCGGCGTCCCGGTCCGGCGCCGCCAGCGACAGCAACGCCAGAATGCCGCCTTCGCCCTTGTTGTTCGCCCGCAACAGGAGGGCGAGATACTTGATCGAGACAATGGCGGTCAGACTCCAGAGGATCAACGACAGCACCCCGAGCACATCCGCTCGCGTGGGCGGCACCGCATGCGATCCGCCAAAACACTCGCGCAGGGCGTAGAGCGGGCTGGTGCCGAGATCTCCATACACCACCCCCAGCGCTCCCACCACCAGCGGGAGCCGGCATTTTTGTTCCGTTGATGGCATTGGGCGGCAACGCCACCCTCGGCCCGTTCGCCGAAGGTGTCAACGTGGAAATCCGCCCACCATTCCCTACCGCAAATAATTCAACAGACTCAGGTCGAACACCCTCGCGCCGCTTTGCAGCGCCGCCTGGTAGGCATTTTGGGTGGCGTTGAACTGCACCAGCGTTTGGGCCAGATCCGCGTCGGCCACGGACGAGAGTTGGCTGTCGAGCGAGGCGAGACGGTCCGAGAGCAACGCCTTGGAGGCTTCGAGGCGGGCCTGGATCGCTCCATTCTGGCTGACATGGAACACCAGATTGTCCTCGTCGCGCAGCAATGCCGGACGATCGGTCGCGGCGATGGCCGCGACATCGGCGGCGGCGAGGTGTTGCTGGAGGGAAATCAAATGACCGAAGAAATCCGCGCCAGCGCCGCGGTCCGCGAACAATCCGCGCGGCCCCGTGCCGGTGAGGTTTGCGCCCGGCACGCGCGCGGTGAGGGCCAGGCCCTCCGCAATCTCAAACTCGGCCCCGTCCACATTGCCCTGGTAGGCGACTCCGATGGCGTTGCCGGAGGCGCCGGCGGTCAGCGTAAAGGGCGGCTGATCGTTGCGCGTGCCGGCGAACAGGTACGAGCCGTTGTGCCGGGTGTTGGCGATCTCGACGGCCTGCCGGATCAACTGGGTCACCTCGGCGGCGTAACTGGCGAGTTCCTCCGGCGCGCGGAGGCCGTCCGCCAGGGTGGCGATTTCCCCGGCGCGATTGGAAATGGCGGTGAGGGATTTGAGCGCGCCATAAGCGGAGGCGGCCAGATCTTTTTGGCGGGCGATGTTGTCCTGGTACTGAGCCGCGGCGCCGGCTTCGGCCTGGATAGCCAGGGCGCGGCGCATGCCGCCCGGATCATCCTGCGGCAGGCGCAGCCGCTGGCCGCTGGCGGCCTGGGACTGGAGCCGGGTCTGGCGCAGCGAGAGCGCGTTGAGTTGCTCGATCAGCGAGTTGGAATAGGCATTGGCGGTGACACGCATGGCGCAGCGGGGTTAGCGTTGGGCGTTGATCAGGGCCTCGAACAGGTCATTGACCACGGTGATCAACCGCGCCGAAGCCTGGTACGCGGATTGATATTTCATCATGCTGGTCATCTCCTCGTCGAGCGAGACGCCGCTGAGGCTGTCGCGCTGCCCGGCCAGCAGGGAGCGCACGCTGTTTTGATCCGCGATCCGGGCGTTGGCCGAAGCGAGGCCCTGGCCCAGCGCGGCCACCAGCCGCCCGTAATTTTGCGAAAAGGTCTGCCCGTCCATGCCCGGCGCCGGCCGCGTCGCCAGTTGCGCCAGTTGCAGCGCAATTTGATTGTCTCCCGCCGCGCCGCTGACCCCCGCTGCCTGCACCCGCGAGGGATTGTTCGCCAGCGCCGGGTTCACCCGGATATCCGCCGCGCCCGCGCCGGTGAAAAAATCGGCGCCGGTGTTGCCGGCCAGATCATAGCCGGCACGGTGGATGGCGTTGACCTCGGTGATTAAATGCGCGGCCAGTTGGTCCAGGCCCTGCCGCAGCGAGGCGACTTCACCGTCCCGCGCCTCGATCGCTCCGGCCAGGCTGCCGCCGGTCAGGGTCGGCGCCGCGCCGGAGTTCCGGGCGCGAACCAGCCATTGCCCGCTTCCGGCGTCGTAGATTTCCAGTTGCTCCGCCACGCGGAAGCCCGAGACCAGGGTCGCGCCGCCGATGGCGATATCGACCGAGCCGTTGGGGTTGGCGGCGACCTCGAGGTTGGCGAGCTTCGCGAGGGACTCGATTTTGGACTGGCGCAAATCCCGCAAATCATTCGCCGCGCCGGGCGCGCCGAGTTCGGCCCGGGAAATCTGTTCGTTGAGCGCGGCCACCTGGGCAAGCAGATCATTGGCCTGCCGGACGCCCTCCTCGAGGGATTGATTGAGCTGGGTTTGCAGGCCCGCCAGGCGCTGGTCGGTGACATTGAAGCGCGAGGCCAGATCCGCCGCGCGCGCGAGCAACACCTGCCGCTCGGCCGGCGACGCCGGATCGGCGGAAAGACTTTGGAGACCGTTGAAGAAATCGTTCAGCGCGTCGCCAATGCCGTTCTGGCCGCTCGCCCCGGCGACGCCGGACGCGGCGCCCTGGCGATTAATCGTCTGGCCCAGGCCGGCCTCGGCCAATTGCAGCGCGGATTGCCAGGTTTCGAGGTAGCCGCTGACGCTGGTTTCATTTTGAATCTGGCGATCCAGCAGGCCGCTGCGGAGCTGCGTGATGGCCACCGCGTCCACGCCGGTGCCCTGCGGACCCAGCGTGGTGGGGATGCACACCGCCGTGGCCAGCTCGAGCCGCTGCCGGGCGTAGGCGGGGTTGTTGACATTCGCGATGTTCTGGCCTGCGATCTCAATGCCCAGCCGCTGCGTTTGCAGCGAGCGGGAAGCCAGGTCCAGGGTTCCGAAAAGTCCCAGCATAAGCGCGGCGCGTTATCCGGCGGCGTCGCAGAGCGGCGCGGGTTGAAGGGTCGGCCGGCGCGACCGGCCGGACGGGCCATACACCGAGCCGGCGCCCGCGGGGCAGAACGACGCGAGCAATTCCTGCATCAGATCGAGCGACCGGCGCAGCAGCAAATGATTCTGCCGCGCGCGTTGCCGCACCCGCGCCAGCAATTGATTGTTCTCCTCGAGCAACGCCTGGAGCAGCGGGCCGTAGTCCGGCGGGACCAGTTGGATGAGCCGCGCGAGCGAGCTGTCCTCGGGCGCGCGGAGGGACGCGGCCAGCGACCGGCAGTCCTGCTCGCGCCGGGCCTGGGCGGCGTGAAGGATGGCGGCCTGTTCCTGCACGGCGGCGGCGCCGCACAACACCTCGTCGGCGGCGCGGCGGACGATGGACTGTTGCTGCGTGTCCAGCCGGGCCAGCATTTCGCCGTATTGCCCCAGTTCCTCCCGCAGCGATTCAATCAAGGCTCGAAGTGGTTCGGTCATAACGCGGACGAAGGTGGTTGCTCCGCCGGTGGCGGATGGATTTCCCGGCCGAGTTGTCCGGCCAGGCTGCCGGCCAGCCCCAGCGCGCCGGAGCGGCTGATGCTTTCGGCCAGATGGTCGTTGATCATGTCCTGGTAAATTCCCGCGCTGGCCGAAGCGGAAGCCGGCGTGCCCGCGGCGGCCAAAATCTGGCGGACCAGGATGGCCTCAAACTCGCGGCTGACGGCGGCGAGCTTCTCGGGCTCGGACAATCGCCGGCTGGAGGTCAGCCGTTCGAGCGGCAAATCCGCGGCCGGCCAACGGGTGGGCAGGGGGGAGATCTCCATAATCAACGGATGAGCAGCTCGGCCTGCAAGGCGCCGGCCTGTTTCATGGCCTGGAAGATGGCCATCATGTCGCGCGGGCTCACGCCGATGGAGTTCAATCCCGCGGCCACCTTCTCGATGGTGGGCATCTCCTCGAGGCTGATGAGCGAGCCTTTGGGTTCATTCACCTTGGTGTCCGTGCGCGGCGTGACCACCGTCTGGCCTTTGCCGAACGGCGCCGGTTGCGAGACGTCCAGCGACGAGGCAATGCTGATCGTGAGGTCGCCATGCGACACCGCGCAGGCCGAAATTCGGATTCGCGAGGTGGCCACAATCGTCCCGGTGCGCTCGTTGATGATCACCCGGGCGGGGACGTCGGGGTTGACTTCGAGGTTTTCGAGGCGGGCAATGAAATCGACCGGAAACCCGTCCAACCCCTCGGGAATGGCGACCCGCACGAGGGTGGAATCCATCGCCAGAGCGCTGTTGGTGAAGCTCTCGTTGATCGAGGCGGCGATCCGCGCCGCCGAGGTGAAGTCCGGCTGGCGCAGCAACAAATCCAAATGGTTATCGCGCACAATTTCGGTCAGAATTTCCCGCTCGACCAGCGCCCCGCCGGCGATCTGACCCACCGTGGGGTGGTTTTTCTGGACCGTGGCGCCGCCGGGGCCGCCCTGTCCCCCGAGGAACCCGCCCACCGCGACCGGCCCCTGCCCCACGGCATAAACCTTGCCGTCCGCCCCGAGCAGCGGACATTGCAATAGCACGCCGCCCTGAAGGCTCTTGGCGTCGCCCAGCGCCGCCACGGTGATGTCCAGCCGGCTGCCAGGCTTCATGAAGGCGGCGATATCGGCGGTCACCATCACGGCGGCGACATTTTTAGCCGAGAGCGTGGCGGGAGGCACCGAGATGCCAAATCGCTGCAGCATGTTGGCCACGCTTTGCACGGTGTACACCGGATCCTTGTCCCCATCCCCGGCGAGGCCGGCCACGAGGCCGTAGCCGACGAGCTGGTTCTCGCGAGCGCCGGCGATGGTGACGATGTCCTTGATGCGCACGCCCGCAGCGGCCGGCCAGGCCAGCAGCGCCGCCACGAGAGCGGAAAAAATGCGCGCGCGCATAAGATCAGAAGGGGGTGAGTTTGTCCCAGATTTTGATCAGCCAGCCCTTGCGCTGGGCGTCGGACACCGTCCCCTTCGAGACGTAGCGGATCGACGCGTCGGCCACGTTATAGCTGAAAACCGTGTTGCTGGCCGTGATGTCCTCGACCCGCACCACCCCGCGCAACACCGCGTCCTGGGATTCGCCCGAAAAACTGATCGACTTGGTGCCCTCGATCACCAGATTTCCGTTCGGCAGGACATCCACCACCCGCACCGCGATGCGCGCGGAGATTTTCTCGAGGTTGTCGATTTTTCCGCCGCCGGAAAAATTCTGCGCCGCGCTGTACTTGAGCGCGGGCAACTGGCCCTTCTTGGTGAGCAAAGGACTGGCATTGGGCGAGTAAAGGAAGGCGGCGATGCTGGCGTCCAGCCCGCTCTTCTTGTCGGTGCTGGTCGAGTTGTTCTTGATCGTCGAATTGCTCTCCTGAATCAGAATGGTGACGATGTCGCCGATCTGGTGGGCGCGCTTGTCGGCCACGAGGTTGCGCGCGCTTTCGTCCTTCCACAACGACTGGGCCGCGCCGGGCGCGGCGTGCAAGGCAAGCGCCACCGCGCCGGCAGCCAGCCAGCCGCTCCGGCCCGCGCGCCCCCGTTTACAGGCTGACCTTGACGGTGTTCGAGTTTTTGACTTGGGCATGGAATTCCTTTCGCGATTGGGTGTTGCGCACCCGGATGGACTGGCCGGGCAGGCCGTCCTCGAGCGCCTCGACCTTTACCATGATCAGCAACGGGCCATGCTCGACAATGGCTTCGAGCAGCTTGCCGCGCGCCACGATGGGCCGGACGCGCAACGAGCGGGCCGTCAGCGGCGCCCCGGCGGCGAGATTCTCGGCCAGCTCCAGGCCGGGATCCGACGGATCCAGCGAGGTCAACGCGTCCCGCAGGGTGAGCAGGTCGCGGCGCTCGGTTTGGAGATCGGCCTCGCGCAGCAAACGCCCGCGCGGCTGGGCCGAGCCGGCCACCCAGATCTCGCGCCAAAGCCGCGCCTGGAGCGGCATCTGCCACGAGCCCAGGGCTTCCGCCCCGGCCCGCAACTCGAAGCGCGCGATGAAATTCGGACTGATGCCCGACGAGGGCAGGTCGAGAATGCGCAGGGTCAACGGCGCATCCGGCACCGCCACCGCCGCCCAGGGACGCGTCAACCGCAGTTCCAACTCGCCCCGGTCGCGCGCGGATTCCCGCTGCAACGCGGCGGTGAGCATGGATTTGAGCTCCGTTTCCTCCAACAGCCGCGGCTGGAGAGCGACGGGCGGGTTGGTCTCGCCGCCCCAGCCCGCGGCGGCCGCCAGCCCCAAGGCGGCGATCACCAGGCTCGCTGAACTCAAAAATTTCATCCGCGGCGCAGGTTGTTGCTGAGTTGCATCATTTCGTCGGCGGCTTGCACGGCTTTCGAGTTCACCTCGTAGGCGCGCTGCGCCAGAATCATGTTCACCATCTCCTCGACTACTTTGACGTTCGACATTTCGAGGTAGCCTTGCTGCAGCTCGCCGAAGCCGTTTTCGCCCGGGTTGCCCAGCTCGGGATTGCCCGCCGCGGCGGTCTCAAGATAAAGATTGCGCCCGACGTTTTGCAGGCCGGCGGGGTTGGCGAAGCGGACCAGTTGCACGCGGAAAGTCTGGTTGCCGTTGGCGCCGCTCGTGGTCACCTCGCCGGTGGGGGAGATATTGATCGAGGTCGTGCCGGCCGGGATCGGTTGCCAGCCGCCCTGCAACACGTAACCCTCGCTGGTGGTGACGCGCCCGTCCGAGGCAGTCTTGAACGCGCCATCGCGCGTGTAAGCCCGGGTGCCGTCAGGCATTTGCACCTCGAAAAACCCGTCTCCCTGGACGGCCACATCCAGCCGTTCGCCGGTCTGGGTGAGATCGCCGTTGGTGAAAACTTTCGAGGTGGCCACCAGCCGCGAGCCGTGGCCGATTTGCACGCCGGTGGGGACCTGGTTGCCGGCGCCCTGGTCCGCCCCCGCCAGGCGCGAGGTCTCGTAGAGCAGATCTTGAAACTCCGCCTTGCTCTTCTTGAACCCGGTGGTGTTGACGTTCGCCAGGTTGTTGGAAATCACATCGAGATTGACCTGCTGGGATTGCATCCCCGCGGCCGCCGAGTAGAGCGCGCGCAACATAAACGATTAATTTGGGCTGCCCAGTTCGCTGATCGCCTTGCCCATCCGGTCGTCCTGCGCCTGCAAGAGCCGTTGGTTAGCCTCGAACCCGCGCATCACGCGGATCAAGTTCGCCATCTCCAACACCGACGAAGTGTTGGCGTTTTCCAGAAAACCCTGTCGCAGGGAGGGCTGAGCCACTTCGGCGGGCGGCGCGCCGGACGGATCAGCCAGAAAGGCCCCGCCACCAATCGGTTGCAGCCGCTGCGGATCCTCGAACTCAGCCAGCCGGAGCCGGCCCCGGGTTTCCGGCCCCTGGCTGACCTCACCGCTGGTCGAGATGGAAATGGGCGCCGGATTGTTCCGGTCGATCTGGATCGGCCCGCTGGCGCCTAGCACCGGCCAGCCTTGTTTGGTGATCAGTTCGCCTTGCGCGCTGATCTGAAATTCGCCGTCGCGGGTGTAGGCGGTCGCGCCATTGGGGAGCTGCGCCACGAAAAATCCGGGCCCATCCACCGCCACATCCGTGTTGACGCCGGTGCGCCGAATCTCGCCCTGCGCAAAGCTGGTCGCCGACTGCGTCCGGGTGAGCAGCGGCGCAGTCACACCGCGCGAACCCAACGCCGCCTCGACGGCGGAAAACGAGAGCGCCTGCTTCTTGAACCCGGGCACCGAGGCGCTGGCAAGGTTCTCGGTCACCAGCTCCTGCCAGCGCGCGTGGGCGCTCATCGCGCTGGCGGCTTGGTATAGGCTCACGTTCATGGCTGCGTTGCTGAGCAGCCGTTATGCCACGGGTTAAATTGGCCGCTTTCGCCCGCTTTTCCCGCGGCCCCAGCGCGTTTTTGGAACAACTTGCCGCGCCCCGGGCAGTTTCTTCCGTCGGCCTACTCGAAGAATGCCTCGCGACTCGGGCGGACATCCACCTCAAGACTCCAGGCGCTCTTATCCTGGGTCACCAGGCTCCAGTAGGTGGCTGCGATGGCGTCCGGGTCGAGCAACGGCTCGTCGCCGGCGCCCGGCAGCCCGGCGGAGCCAATAATGCCATCAATAACCACATGCGCCACATGAATGCCCCGCGGCCACCACTCGCGCGCCAGGGCTTGCGCCAGGCCGCGTACCGCGAATTTCGCGCTGCTGAAGGCCAGCGCCGATCCGCGCACTGAGGATGTCGCTCCAGTGAACAAAATCGTTCCGCCGCCCCGCTTCAGCATGTCGGGAAACGCTTGTTGGCAGCAAAGCAAAGCCCCCCAAGCCGATCCCCGCCAGGCGCGTTCGAAATCCGCCGGCGAAGTATCGAGCGCGCCCCGGTTTGACGGACCGGCGCCGCTGGCGTGATTCACCAAAATGTCCACCGGCCCCAATTGGCTCCGCACGGCCTCGAACGCCCGCCGCACCTGGCTCTCCTCGGTCAGGTCCGTCCGCACCGCCGCGGCTTGCGCTCCGTTCCGCCTCAGTTCGGCGCTCAGAGCCTCAATGACTTCCCCCGAACGGGCCAGCAACGCCACCCGACAGCCTTCTTTCGCAAACCTTCTGGCCAGCGACGCGCCCAATCCGGGTCCGACGCCGGCGATCATTGCAGTCTTGGAATCGCTCATGAAAAACCAATAATCCAATCCGGCGTTTTTCCAAGACGGGTCCGGCACACCGGACCGGCGGCGAAAAAAGCGTGGATCGTCGGGAACGCGGATCAAGAAACCGCGTGGCCCAGCCCGGTAACTTCAGCGTCTCGTTGTCGAAAGCGCCGGGCTTTCAGGGCTGCGAATTCATCACCGCCCGGTGGGCGGTTTCCTGGAGGAACCGGGCATAGGCTGGGTCCAGGCCCGGGGGGATAAAAGCATTGCCAACCACGCTGCCGCCAAACAGCACCTCATACCAGACGCAGGCCCCCAAATACTCGCCGGCGGTATTGGCGTGCCGCGCATCCATGCCGAGCGTGGGTTTGCCCTGCTTCGGCTCTGTCCACCGCATTCCTCGGTGGATGGAATGAGTTTGATCAGGCAAGGCGGGAGGTTCCGCCCGCTCCCGGTCAAAGGTAAGGTCGGGCCGGAATCCCCATCGAGGATCGGTATCCGCCAAATGGAAGGCATCGCCAACCGGGATCAGGCGCGCGCCCAGCTCGGCGGCGATGGTGCGATACGCCCCGGCAAGCCCCCGGTACATGGCCTCCTGGGTGAGCGGCTCGCCCGCGAGGGTATTGGTGGGGGAAAAGCGGCGGTCATCGCAGCGGTAAGCCCAGGTCTGATGCACCAATACTTGCGCGGTGGGAGCGTGCCGCTTGATGTAAGCGTGAAGCTGCCCGGCGTAGGGACGGTAGGTCGCCACCTCATGACTGCGAATGCTCGATTGTTGAATGGTGACGAAATCCCACGGCTCCGCTTGCAGTTCCTGTTTCAAACTTAGCTTGGTCGAGTAAAGACCGCCTGGATCTTGCGGATCTTTTTCAAAACGCTCCGCCTTTTCCCAGTGCAATGCCAGCGAGGCGCCGCCCACCACAGCCGAGTGTTGCACCAGAACGTTTCCCGCGGCCCGGGCCAAATCACCCAAATAATGCGTGGCATTCTGGGAAAAGCTGTTCCCCACCGTCAGCAGCCGAACTGTTTTGGCTGGCCGCACGCCCGAAGGTTGATCTGCCGCCAGCCAAGCGCCCGGCGACAGGACCCCAAGCGCGGTGGTGATTGCGAGGAAAAAGGTTCGCCTGTTCATTGCCAGCGCAGAATGGGTGCTTTAACGATTGGCGTCAAGCGTTTTCTTTGGCAAACATTCCCACGCCGCTGCCCGGGGCGGGAGCCGGCAAAATCTTCGGCCGGACGCGCCACCCCGCGGCATTTTTGTCCGCGCGCGTGGGACCGCAACCAACCCGCCGGTGCGCCCGTCCAGACCACAAAAAACCAGCGCCGTGAAGGTCGCTGGTTCAGGGTTAGTATAAGAAAAACAAGCTGCGGCTGGCCCTTCCCACCCCCGGCCGTATCGCCGCCATCAAACTCCCTTTATAGGAGTTCTGCCCGGTCATCCTCTCCAAAACCGGCGAGCGCCGCAATCCGTTGAATTACGGAGCCCGCGCGT
>JBDHQH010000111.1:0-12529 GCA_039806935.1 Verrucomicrobiota bacterium | reverse complement strand
CCACCTGAGAGTCCTCAGAGCAAACGATCAATGGCTCTCCTTGTGGAATTAGCCTCACCCACTTTTAATCATACCCGAAGGACAGGGGGAAGGAAAAAGCCCCTTGCTTTTGGATCCGGCAGGCTTCATGTTGGGCCAGTCTGTTAGAGATACCCTCTCCAGTCATGGTGAATCTTCAAGTGAACGTGTTTCAGTGATGATTTGAAACCCGGAAGTCGGGAACAGTTTGGAATTCAAGGGATTCGTCGAAGGACAGTTTTAGCACATCGCATGAACACGAAGTTATTTGTGGGGAACGTATCGTTCAACACTACCGAGAACGATCTTCAGGACGCTTTTGCCGCGCACGGCACGGTCCTGGAGGCCAACTTAATGACGGACCGCGTCAGCGGCCGCCCCCGGGGGTTTGCGTTCGTCACCATGGCCACGCCCGAAGATGCCCAAAAGGCCATTGAAGGCATGAACGGCAAAAATCTGGACGGTCGCGCGTTGACCGTCAACGAGGCGCGCCCGAAAGAAGAGCGGGGCGGTGGCGGCGGCGGCGGCGGCGGGTACCGCGGGGGCGGGCGCGGCGGTTACGGTCGGCGTTAATCCACCCTCGTCAATCGAGTCTGGGCGCGGAGCGGTGCTCCGCGCCTCTTTTCGCGTTCCGGGGCTGCGTTTGCGGCTCTTCGGGGCGGCTTTCGAGTCGTTTGAGGAGCCGGTTTTCCATTGCTTTCATTTGGCGCCGGGCGTTCCTGTCGCGGTCGTCGTAGCCGGCGAGGTGCAGGATCCCATGTACCGCGTAACGGAGCACTTCCCTTGGCCAGGGAAGCTGGCGGAGGGCTGCCTGCCGCCGGGCCTCATCCACGCAAATGAAGATTTCTCCGTGCAGGCGTTCCGCGCGCGCGTCCTCCCGGTAATCAAACGTGACGACATCGGTGGTTCCCGCGTGGCGGAGAAAAGTCTCGTTCAGATAAATCATTTTCCGATCGCGCACGAGGTAAATTCCCAGGTCGAATTCATTCCGTCCCAAAAAGACCAGGGCCCGGCGGCAAAGCTGGCGCAGGCGGCGGCAATCGACGGGCCATTGGCGCTGGCGGTTGGCGACCCGGAGGGAGTCGGTCACGGTTGGTCTTTGGTTCGCGGTGGCCGGGTTTTTCCGCGGTGCTCCTCGTAAGCGGCGATGATCCGTTGCACGAGATGATGGCGCACGACATCGCGCCGGGTGAATTCAAGGATAGCGATGCCTTCGATGTCGCGAAGCGCGCGATGCGCCTCAAGGAGGCCTGATTGCTTGGACGGGGGCAGATCGACCTGGGTTTCGTCTCCGGTGATGACGGCTTTCGAGTTGATGCCGATCCGGGTGAGAAACATGAACATTTGTTCGGCGGTCGAGTTTTGGGCCTCGTCCAGGATGATGAAGGCATAGTTTAACGTCCGCCCCCGCATATAGGCCAGCGGGGCGATCTCGATAATTCCCCGCTCCATGTGCCGGGCGATTTCCTCGGCGGGCAGCATGTCATGCAGGGCATCGTGCAGCGGGCGCAGGTAGGGGGTGATTTTTTCGTACAAATCCCCGGGCAGGAAACCGAGCGCCTCCCCGGCTTCGACGGCCGGGCGTGTGAGAATGATTCTGGAAATGGAGCCTTCGCGCAGCGCCGCCAGGGCCATGGCCACGGCCAGATAGGTTTTGCCGGTGCCGGCCGGGCCGATGCCGAAGGTGACATCATGTTTGCGGATCGCATCCAGATAATGCTTTTGACCGACGGTTTTGGCCGTGACTCCGGGTTTCTTGTCCGAGGTCTGGATGCGGTCGCTCATGAGGTTGCGGAGGGTCGAGACGCCCTCGTGGCGAACGACGCTCAAGGCGTGCGAGAATTCGCGCTGGCGAATCGGGACGCCCGATTTGGCGGACTGCTCCAGCATGAGAAACAGGTGTTTGGCGCGATCCAGAGCATCCGATTGGCCTTCGAGTTTGATCCAACCCTCGCGCGAGGTCGCCCGCACGCCCAACTGGTTCTCGATGGCTTGGAGGTTCTTGGGATCGTTATTGTAGAGTTGCTGCGCTACGCGCGCGCTTTCGAAATGCAGGGTTTCAACCGCCATAATCATCCGGTCCGGCGGAAGCCGGGCCGCCTTTGCGCTGGAGGGGAGGAGGCATCAGGGTTGCAAGGCCTCGCGCAACTGGGCGGCAAGTTCCTTCAGTGCCTGCGGCACCACCGTGGTGCCGGCCAGCACGGGCATAAAATTCGTATCGCCGCGCCAACGGGGCACGATGTGCAGATGCAGGTGCTCGGCAATGCCGGCGCCGGCGACCTGGCCCAGATTGATCCCGAGGTTGAAACCGTCCGGCTTCATCACTTTCCGCAGCGCTTCCTGGCAGCGGCGGGTCAAGCGCAGCAGATCGGTCATCTCTTCGTCGGCCAATCCCGCGAGATCCTCAACCTGTTTGTAGGGGACCACGATCAGGTGCCCTCCGGTGTAAGGAAACGTGTTCAGCAGCGCGTAACAGGTCCGGTCACGAGCGATGACATAATTTGCCTCATCGTCATTTGACTGGGCGATCCGCGTAAACAGGCTCTCCGCCGCAACCGGCTTGGGCGCCAGAATATACTCGATTCGCCAGGGGGCGTGAAGCGATTCCATGCAAAAACACTAATGAGAGAAGCGATGGATGTCAAAAGCGGGGAGACAGTGAAGACCGGTGAAAACAGGCCGGCGGTCAAGGATGACCCGCCGGCGCCGCGGGAACTCGCGCCGCCACGGGCGGGGGCGCCTCGGTCGGGCCGCGCAGCACATGCACCAGGGCTTTCACCGCCAGTTCGATGAACAGGAACGGCTTGGTGATAAAATCGTTTCCGCCGCTGATGGTCGAGTGGGCGCGGCTCTCAAAATCGTCCAGACTTGTGACAAATACCACCGGCGTTCGCTCATGCTCAGGCAGGGCGCGCAA
This sequence comes from Verrucomicrobiota bacterium, assembly GCA_039806935.1. Lineage (GTDB taxonomy): Bacteria > Verrucomicrobiota > Verrucomicrobiia > Limisphaerales > UBA8199 > JBDHQH01. The sequence goes on along the minus strand of JBDHQH010000111.1, from coordinate 9,594 downwards.
TCGGGCGCACAATTCATAGCCATTCATTCCCGGCATGTTCACATCGAGAACCACCAGGCTGAAGCGGCGGCGCTGGAGCTGCGCATAGGCGGCTTCGGGCCCTTCCACGCTCACGGCGTTCAATTTTGCCTTCTCCAGCGCGTGAGCCACCGCCCGTCGGGAAATCGCGTCATCGTCCACAATCAAAACGGGGGAGGAGGCGGGTTCGGCTTCTTCCGATCCCCGGCCGCGGTGGGCCAGAGTTCCAAGGAAGTCGATTGCCAGGGCCGCCGTGCGCATTGTTGAAAGGGAGATGCGCGCCGGTTCCTCGGCCAATTCCCGGAGCAACGCTTCCAGCGCGTCGGCCAGGCGGGCGATCCGGCTCAGCCCGGCCAGCGCGGCGCTGCCCGCAAGCCGGTGGGCGCGGCGGCCCAGATCCTGGGCCAGCGGGCCGCGGTTGGGTTCGGCGCGGGCGCGCATCATCGCTTGCAGCAGCGAGCGCATTTCTCCCAACGCGGCAGGAACCGAGGCGAGGAAACTTTGTCGAAACTCCGCGTCGCCCGCTTCGGGAAGTTGCGGCGAGACGGTGTTTGGCGCGGGCGGTTGGCCGGTCTGCCGAATGGCGCTCCGGGCCGCTTCGATCATCTCCTTGGGTCGGCAACTGGCTTTGGAGAGAATTTTGGTTGCGCCGGCTTTCCAGGCCTCTTGCACCAAGTGGGTCAGGTAGGTGTTTGAGAAGACAATCACCGGCAGCTCGCGAAATTGCGGCCGGGAGCGGATCTGCTTGATCACCTCGACTCCGTCCAGCCGCGGCAGAAGCAGGTCGAGAATGACGAGCGCGGGCTGGAACTGTTCCAACATTTCCAAGCCCGCCTGGCCGTCGGGGGCGGTTTCCACCTCGAATCCCTCGAGGGAAAACTTGTTCCGGTAAATATTCGCGACAAGCTGGTCATCCTCAATGATCAGGAGTCTGGTCATAGGGGCTGAGAGTGGGTCGCCGGACTGCAAGTTGCGGCGTGCGTGGTGAGGAACGCGCGGACTACGTCAAATTCCCGGAGGATGGCGGCGCAGAGTTCGGGCGCGGCGTCGAGTTGGTTCTGGAGGGCGTGATTTTCCAATTCGCGGAGCATTGCCGCCAGGCGGGAGATGCCGCAGGTGCCGCTCGCTCCCGCCGAACTGTGGGCCAGCGCCCGGATCTCGGCCGCCGCGCCGGCTCGCACCGCCGTTTCAAGTTGCTGGAGTTGCCTGGCGGTCTGGGTGAGATACAACTCCACCAGCTCGCGTAAATTCTCGACGGTGCCATCCGTGAATTCAGCCAACCGCCGCGTATCCACCGGTTCTTCGCGGGAATTTCTGGCGTGGGGCGGAGAATCCGCCCGGGCGCCTCGGTTTGACGTCGCCGGTGGATCCGGCGGTGCTGCGTCGCTCGGGGCCTGGGTCGCTTTTGCTTTTGATCCCCAACGTTCCAAAACGGTTCTAACATCCTCCGGCCGGACGGGTTTGGCAATATAATCGTCCATGCCCGCGGCCAGGCATTTCTCGCGATCCCCCTGCATGGCGCTGGCGGTCATCGCGACCACGATCAGCGGGGGAGCATAATTCGGAAAGCGTGGTGGCTGGGTCTGGCGTTGCCGGATGGTTTGCGTCGCTTCCAAGCCGCCCATTTCCGGCATCATGACATCCATGAACACCAAATCGTAGCGTTTCCGATCCAGCGCCGCCAGGGCCTCCACGCCAGTGGCCGCCACGTCGGCCTGGTAACCCATTTGTTGGAGCAGGCGCAAAGCCACCTTTTGATTGATGTGGTTGTCGTCGCAGAGCAAGAGTCGCAACGGCAAGCGGTTGGCCAGGTTCGGGTCCAACTTCCCGCCGCCCACCGGCGTGGAGGAAGGCTGCGTCCGGGCGCCGGAAAAGGCGCGCACGAGGGTATCGGCGAGACGAGCGCGTTTCAACGGCTTGGTCAGGCAGGCGGTAATCCTGGCGGCGGCAAAATCGGCGCCATCCTCGCGTAAACCAACCGGGATGGTCAGGATGATCGGCAGCGCGCCGCAGCGCGGAAGTTGCCGAATTTTCCGCGCCAGCTCCAACCCATTGCCGTCGGGCATTTCCAGGTCGATCATGGCCGCGTCGAAGTGATCGCCGCGGTGGAGGAGCTCGAGCGCGCGTGAATTCGAGGCTGCGGCTTTGGCCGATAGCCCCCATTTTTGCGTCTGGGCGCAGAGCAGCCGGCTGGTGGCTGGGTGATCCTCCACAATGAGCAAACGGCGTCCGGCCAGGGCGCGCGGGAAAAGCACCGCCGAGGGCGCATCCATTGCCGGGCAGGGATCTAAAGGCAGGGTGAAGTGGAAGGTGGATCCCTTCTGGGGAATGCTTTCCACCCAGAGCTTGCCGCCCATCAACTCGACCAACCGCTTGCAAATCGCGAGACCCAGGCCGGTGCCGCCATACTCCCGGGACGTGGAGGCGTCCGCCTGGCTGAAGGACTTGAACAGCCGCGCCAGTCGATCCACCGGAATGCCGATGCCGGTATCGCGCACGGTGATGTGCAGGAGCGGGCGCGCGGCCGGCGAACGACCCGCAAGCGGGCGCGCCCCCAGCACCACTTCTCCCGCCGAGGTGAATTTCACGGCGTTGCTCAGCAGGTTCACGACGACTTGCCGGAGGCGGGTGATGTCGCCGCGCGCCCGTTCCGGGACGGCGTCGTCGAGATCGCAAATTAGTTCCAGCTTTTTCTCCGCCGCTTTGGCAGCCAGCAGGTCCAAGGATTCCTCCAGACAAGTCCGCAGGGGGAACGGTTCGTGCTCCAGTTCCATTCGGTCCGCTTCGATTTTCGAGAAATCCAGAATGTCGTTGATAATGGTCAGCAACGAGTCGCCGCTAGCATGAATCGTCTCGGCATACCCGTGTTGTTCGTGGGTGAGCGGGGTTTCGAGCAGAAGGCCCGCCATGGCGATGATGCCGTTCATGGGAGTGCGGATTTCATGGCTCATGTTGGCCAGGAATTCCGCTTTCATCCGGGTAGCCGCCTCGGCCGCGAGCCGGGCGGCGAGGAGTTCCCGGTTGGTGTTTTCGAGATCTTCCTTCAACCGGTGCGCCCGCAGGGCGGCCTGCAACCGCGCCCGCAGTTCGCCGGCCTCGAAAGGCTTGGTGAGGAAGTCTGAAGCGCCCAATTCAAACCCTCGGACCTTCTCCTGCACCCCATTCCAGCCGGTCAGCACCACCACCGGAATTCCCTCGGTCTCGGGCGCGGCTTTCAAATTCCGAAGCAGATCAAAGCCGTTCATGTCCGGCAGTCCCAGATCCAACAAAATCAGATCGAAGCGCCCGTCCTGGACTTTTTGCATTGCTTCGCGGGCGTTCCGGGCTTTGGCGAGGATGATGTTGTCCGCCTGCAATAAAGCCGCGAGAACCTCCGGCAACTCCGGATCATCTTCCACGAGCAAAACGTGCGCTGGTATTAGATTCGTCATTACAGACCCGCTTCAGGACTGTTGCCAATGGCAACAAAACGACTCGTTGATCGAGGAGCAGTTTTGGCACCAATTCGACGGGCGGAACTCCCGTACCCGTTTTGGGTCAGATTGCGGCGGTGCGTCGGGTATCTGTCTTGAAATGAGACGACACTGGCCTAAGGAGCGGGGTAAAGAATTATTGCAGGTTCCCGCGGCTCACGGCAAAATTCCACTATGGTTCAAACTTTGTCCGGTCCCGCCATGACGGCTCAAACGCCGTCGCTGCGTGATGCGTACATCAAGGCCTTCCGGTGGATGCTGCTGGCGCGGACCCTGGATGAGAAGTTCGCCAGCCTGTATCGGATGGGGAAGATTCATGGCGGAGTCTTTCTCGGGCGCGGCCAGGAGGCGCTGAGCGTTTCCGTCGGCTTGGCGCTGCGGAAGGGCGATGTTTTTGCGCCGCTGATTCGGGATACCGCCGGGCGGCTCGCTTTTGGCCAGCCGTTGCTGGATTTTGTGCGGACCTACCTGGGTTCCTCCCTCGGGCCAATGCGCGCGCGGGACGGCAATGTGCATCATGGGCGTCCCCGCGAGGGGTTATTGCCGATGATCAGCCATCTGGGCGCGATGATTTCGGTGGTGAACGGTGTCCTGCTCGCGCGCCGGCTGAAGGGTCTGACGGGGATGGTGGGCGCGGCTTGTATTGGGGATGGGGCGACCTCGACGGGATCTTTTCACGAGGCGTTGAATCAGGCCGCCGTGGAGAAACTGCCGCTGGTGCTGGTCATTGCCAACAACCAATATGCCTACTCGACGCCGAACGAGCGGCAATTTGCGTGCAAATCCCTGCTGGACCGGGCGGCGGGTTATGGGGTGGAGGGTTTCGAGTTGGACGGCACGGATTTGCGCCAATGCCTTCCGGGGCTGCTCGAGGCCGCGGCCCGGGCGCGATCCGGAGCCGGCCCCAGCCTGGTAGTAGCTTCCTTGCTCCGTTTGTGCGGTCATGGCGAACACGATGACGCCGGTTATGTCGCCGCCGCTTTGAAGCACTCTCCGCTGGGCAAAGATTGCCTCAAGGTGGCCGAAACGTTCTTGTTGGATCAAGGCTGGACGGACGATGCTCACTTGGCCGCGTGGCGCGCCGAGGCGGCGGAGCAGGTGGAGGAGGCCACCGCGCGCGTCCAGCGCGAGCCCGGCCCTGATCCATACAAAGAAAATTGGTGCGCGCTGGCGTCACGGCATTTGGGCGAGGGCTACTCCCAAACGGTGGAGGACTTGTGAGCATCACCTACCTCGACGCGATTCGCGAAGCGCAGGCTCGCGCTCTGGCGGAGGATTCCCGGGTCTTCCTCTACGGCCAGGACATCGCCGTTTTCGGCGGCGCCTTCAAGGCCACCAAGGGATTAGCCGAGCGCTTTCCCGGGCGGGTCATTGATTCACCCATCAGCGAGGATGCGATGGTGGGGATGGCGGTCGGTGCGGCCATCGAAGGCGCGCGCCCGATTCTCGAGATGCAGTTCGCGGATTTCTCGATGCCGGGCTTCAATCAAATTGTTAATCAAGCCGCCACTCTGCATTGGCGCACGCGCGTGCCGTGTCCGATCACGATTCGTCTGCCCTGCGGCGGCACCTCCGGGAGCGGGCCCTTTCACAGTCAGATGGTCGAGGCGTTGTACGCGCATTACCCCGGGCTGGTGGTGATGACCCCCGCGACAGTGGAGGACGTCTATAGCATGCTGCTGGCGGCGGTGGCCATTGATGACCCGGTGATTTTCTGCGAACACAAATACCTTTACTATCACCTGAAAGCGGATTGCCTGCCCACCACGGCCGAGGAGGTCGGCAAAGCGCGCATCGCCCGGCCGGGGCGGGATCTGACCATTGTGGCCTACAGCGCCATGCTGCACGAGGCGCTCGCGGCGGCGAAGGAATTGTCCCTCGAGGGCTGGGAGATCGAGGTGGTGGATTTGCGGACCGTGAAACCGCTCGACACGGACACCGTCGTCGCGTCCGTGGCGCGAACCGGGCGGCTGCTGTGCGTGGGGGAGTCCTGGCCGTGGGGCGGCGTGACGGCGGAAGTCATCGCGCGCGTGTCCACCGAGGCGTTCAATCTCCTGGATGCTCCGCCGCAGCGGCTCAACGCGAAAGATACCCCAGTGCCTTACCATCCCACTTTATGGGCCACGCACCGGCCCACCGCGCGGAGCATCAGCAACGCCACGCGCAAGCTGCTCCGGCTATGAACTGTCACGCGACGGACCGCTCCTTATCATGCCTCTGATACCCCTCATCATGCCGCAACTCGGCGAGTCGATCGCCGAAGCCACCGTGGTCAACCTGCTCGTGAAGGTCGGCGATGCCATCGCCGCGGGCCAGGACATCATTGAAGTCGAGACCAGCAAGGCGACCATGAATGTCGCCGCGCCGTGCGCGGGCAGAATCGAGAGGCTGACGGCCGCGTTGAACGAGAGTTATCCGGTGGGAGCGGTGCTGGGCTCCCTGGAGGTCACCGCGGCGGAAGCCGCCCGGGTGGGCCTGGATGCGCCCCCGCCGTCGGAAAACGACAAAGGCGGGGAACTGGACGGACTCGCGCCGGCGGATCCGGCCCATCCCGGCGAACCGGCCGCGAAAGTGAAACCCACCATCCGCGGGCTGCCGGTTCCCGCCAACGCCGCCGGGGCCAGCTACATGTCTCCCCGGATGAAGGCGCGGGTTCTGGAGTTGGGTCTGCACGCCGCGGATTTGGCCGGCCTCCCGGGGAGCGGCGCCGCCGGACGGGTCACCATTCAGGACTTCGAGAAATTCATCGCCAATCTCGAACGGCACAAACTCAGCGACGCCTCAACCATGCGCGTGGCGGTGGCGGATGCCATGCGCCGAAGTTGGACCCGGCCGATCGCCACCGTGGCTCTGCCGGTGTGTTTTGACCCTCTGCTGCGCCACCGCAAAACCTGCTCGCCCAAGCCCGGCCCGGCGCTTTACGCCCTCCGCGCCCTGGCCCTGGCTCTCTCCGAGCATAGCGCGCCCGCGGGACGCCTCATTGGCAATCGCATTGTGCATCCCGATTCCATCGATGTCGGTTTCGCGGTCGAGGCGGAGGACGGGGTGCTGGTGCCGGTGATTCGCAACGCGGAGGCCAGGTCGCTCAAAGACCTGTTGCCTCGCTACGAAGAGTTGATTGAACTGGCGCATCAGCGCCGATTGCCGGCGAACGCGACGGGCGGCTCGATCGCGACGGTCACGAACTTCGGCACCTTCGGGCTGACGTGGGCGACGCCCATTCCGCTGCCGGAGCAGACCCTGGTGTTCGGCATGGGTGCGGCGCGGCGGGTGCCGAGCTGGGACGAGGCCAAAGGCCAGTTTGTGCCCGTGATGGAGGCCAACGTCACGTTGAGCTTCGATCATCGCGTGCTGGATGGCGGCGCTGCGGGGCGGCTGCTTGCCCGCGTGGCGCGGCTGCTCAGCGAACCCGAGCGGCTGTAAGCCTCCTCTGGCCCCTGGCTGATGTTATTCGGCGCCCACCAATCCATTGCTGGAGGCTGGTGGCGCGCGCTGGAGCGCGGCCGCGCGGCCGGCTGTGACGCCGTGCAAATTTTCGTCAAGAACAACATGCAATGGGCGGGCCGGCTGCCGTCGGCGGAGGAAGCGGGACAATTTAAGGCGGCCCGGGGAGCCACCGGCATTCAGGCAGTGTTTGGTCATGCCGGGTATCTCATCAACCTGGGCGCGCCTCCCTCTTCCAAACGTGACCAATCAATCGCCTCGCTCATTCAGGAGCTCCGGATCGCCCAGCTCCTGGGGGTGCCCTTTCTGGTGCTGCACCCCGGCGCGCACCTCGGGGACGGAGTCGAGGCGGGGCTGGATCGGATCGCCCGGGGACTGGATGAGGCCACCCGCGCCACCCGGGGCTCGCGAGTGCGGATCGCGCTGGAAAATACTGCGGGGCAGGGCAGTTGCCTCGGGAACGATTTAAAACACCTGGGCGAAATCTACGCTCGCGTCGCCCACCCCCAACGCCTCGGCGTCTGCCTCGACACGGCGCATCTGTTCGCCGCCGGCTACGACCTCCGCGCGCCCCAAGGTTGGGACCGCGCGCTCGCAGAACTCGACCGGGCCGTGGGTCTTGACCAGATCCTGGCTTTTCACCTGAACGACTCGAAAACCGGACTTGGCTCGCGGGTGGACCGTCACGCGCACATCGGCGAAGGGGAGATCGGATTGCGGGGCTTTCGGCAGGTTGTTCGAGATGAACGTTTTGAGAACCATCCCGCCTGCCTGGAAACTTCCAAATCCGAGGATTTGCATGAGGACGTGCGAAACCTGGCCACTCTGCGGCGGCTGGCCAACTGCCGCCGGAAGTAGGGTATCACCCTATGGTGACACTCCTGTTCCGTGTTATGGTGGCATCGGTTCCTTGTAATGGTGGTTAGTTAGGTTCAGGCGGCTCTGAGTGGAGCCGCCTTTTTTTGTACTTTAATCCTGTCGGGAGACGGCGGAAAGGACAGGGGAGGGTTCCCTCCCGAGGCCTGTTGCGGCGGCGGCTATCTCCCCAGCAAACCGCGCGGCACGCCGCCGCCCATCTTCGCGAACATTTTCTGAAATTTGCCCATTTTTTTCATCATCTGCTGCATCTGGGAAAACTTGTTGAGCATGGTGTTCAGCTCGGTCACGGTCACGCCGCTGCCCTTGGCGATGCGTTGCCGCCGCTTGGCGTTCAGGATCTCCGGCTTCTTCCGCTCCTCGGGCGTCATGCCGCAAATCATCGCTTCCATGTGCTCCAGTTCCTTTTCCTGTTTGGCTAAATCGGCGCCTTTGGCCATCTCCGCCCCTCCGGGGAGCATGTTCAAGATCGATTCCAGCGGCCCCAGCTTGCGCATGGCGCGCAATTGATCGACGAAATCCTCGAGGGTGAACTGGCCTTTGCGCATCTTTTCCTCCAAGCGCATGGCTTCATCCACGTCCACCGCCTCGGCCGCGCGCTCGACCAGGCTGACGACGTCGCCCATGCCCAGGATGCGCGACGCCATTCGCTGGGGTTGGAAAGGCTCGAAATCCTCGAGCTTTTCGCCGACGCCGGCGAATTTGATGGGTTTGCCCGTGACCGCTTTAAAGCTGAGCGCCGCGCCGCCGCGGGCGTCGCCGTCCAGCCGGGTGAGAATGGCCCCGGTGATTCGCAGCGCCTGGTCGAAGTGAGTGGCCACATTCACCGCCTCCTGGCCAGTGGCGGCGTCGAGCACCAGCAAAGTCTCCTGCGGCCGCACCGCGTCGCGCAAATGGACCAATTCCCGCACCAGCGGCTCGTCAATCTGGAGCCGTCCGGCGGTGTCAAAAATCAACGTGTTGCGGTTTTGCGCGCGGGCGGCGTCAATCGCCTCGCGGGCGATCTGCAGCACGTTTGTTTCGCCGTGCCTGGCAAAAACCGGGATTTGGATCTGCTCGCCCAGTTTTTGCAACTGGTCCATCGCCGCCGGGCGGTAGACATCCGCCGCCACCAGCAACGGGGTTCGCCCCTGTTTGTGCAGCAGGCGCGCCAGCTTTCCGCTCGAGGTTGTTTTGCCCGACCCGTGCAGCCCCACCATGAGGACACAACTCGGGTTGCCGCTCAGCTGCAGTCCGGCGTTCTCCGCGCCCAGCAACCCGACCATTTCGTCGTGAATGATTTTGATGATTTGCTGCCCCGGCTGAATGCTCCGGACCACCTCGGCCCCGATCGATTTGGCTTTGACGCGCTCGATAAAATCCCGCGCCACCTTGAAATTGACATCCGCCTCCAACAGCGCCAGGCGCACCTCGCGCAGGGCCTCGCCAATATTATCCTCGGAAATCTTTCCCAGGCCGCGCAGGTTGCGAAACGCGTCCTGGAGTTTGCCGCTCAATGCATCGAACATTCCGCCAACGTAGGGCAGCGTCGGGCCATTGACAAGAAGCCACCGCCGCCACTACATTGGCCGCTCGTTCGGGCCTCGTGGTAGGATACTCAAGCGGTCAACGAGGGCAGACTGTAAATCTGCTGGCTTACGCCTTCGAAGGTTCGAATCCTTCTCCTACCACCAACTTCGCTCGGAAGCGCCTGAATTCTCCGGGGCGTCCGTAGCTCAATTGGATAGAGCTTCTGACTTCGGATCAGAAGGTTGCAGGTTCGAGTCCTGCCGGACGCGCCAAT
>JBDHQH010000110.1:0-12562 GCA_039806935.1 Verrucomicrobiota bacterium | reverse complement strand
GCAGCTTCTCAGAGCCAATGAGAGGTTCGTGTTTTTTGGCATGGCGCCTTGGCCCGGCATCCCATCGCCCGCCGCGTGTTTCCCCTTTCCGAATTTTCGCGGGCATGCTAAGAGTCACCCGAATGAAAAATACGAACCCGCTGGCCAACAGCCTTAACCAAGTGTTGGCGGACTCCTATTCTTTGATGGCTCTGACCCACATGGCGCATTGGAACGTCGAAGGACCCGGTTTCTTCGCCTTGCACAATGCGTTTCAGACCCAATATGAGGAACTTTTCGCGGCAGTGGACGAAATTGCCGAGCGCATCCGCGCGCTGGACGCCTACGCCATCGGCGGCCTCGCCAAATTCGCTGAAACGTCAGGCTTGCAGGAATTTGCCGCGCCTCTCTCGCAGGAGGACTACGTGAAGAAATTGGTCACGGCAAATGAGAAACTGCTCTCCGACGCCGGCAAAGCGCGAGATTTGGCGGGGGAACTGGCCGATGCCGAAACCCAGGACTTAATGATCGGGCGCATCACGGTTCACCAAAAAACCGTCTGGATGCTCAAGAGTTTCTTAAAGTAGCGGGTTCATTTCTGCACCAGTTGGAACAGCAGGATAGCCGCGATCGGCGGCACCACCCCGGCCGCGATAAGCCATTTGCCGCGACCGAGGACGCCGTGACGGCCTTTCAAAATGAACCAGCCGGAGACAGTGAGCAGGACGAGCAAACCTGCAAAAATATCGGATGCCCACTTCCAACCCTTGAGACTGTTCCGGTGGAGCACATTCGTCTGGTAAAATAGCGGCCGCCGCTGGACCCTCTCGTACTTCGCGCTCCGGCCGGCAAAGTCCACCAGCAGCGAGGCGTTGTCATAGTAGATTTTCACCTGGCCCTCAGCCGGAAAATCATGAATCCGGGGCGCGCCTTCGCCGGCCAGGGCGCTGAATTCCGCGATGCGGTCGGGGGTGATTTCCTCCCGGGTGAAGGCTCGATCCAAAAGCAACGTCCGCTTCTGGATGATGAAATCGGGATTCCAGTCATCAAGGTGATTAAGCGCGATGCCGGAAATACAGTAGGCGAAAATCAGTCCGGACAAGAAATACCCCACATCCCGGTGCAGACTGGTATTGAGCCGTCGAAGGTTCACGGCAGGTGCGCGGAAGCGGGCGGCCGCTCCTCGATTTTCCGGGCATACTGTCGGGCAATCCCAATGATCCATTCCTCAATGTTTGGATCCGGCAAAATCGAGTCCGGGCGGTAAGCCACCCGCGTCTGGTTGTCCGGCACCCGCGCGATCCCCCCGCCGATGATTTTAATCTGGAAAGTCTCGTCGTGCGCGACGAGGACGGGGATCACCACCGCCCGCTGGCGGATCTGCAAAACCTCCTCGATCGCGCGCGTGGTCCGGGCCGGATCATAGCGGACCACATGACCGCACCAGCCATGAGAAAACACCGAGATGCCGGCCTGGGTTTTGACGTGTTCGCCCACGCCGGCCAGCAACGCCGTCCATTCCTTTTCATAGGTCTCGTCGCCGTAGGCAATCAACACCAAGCCCTCCTGTTCGGGATCGGTGGAGAGCAGGCGGGCGCGACGAAGAATGTTCTCCCGGAGCACCCCGGGGAAGTCCAGATTCGGCGCCAGGACCGTGCGGGCCTGGGGACGGTAACGCTCAATTTTCTCGATTTTCAGCATCTCCAAAGCTTGCGGATCCGCTTTTTTGCCGATGATGGTGGGAATGTCGTCAAAAGTGTGCGGACTCACGGTCAGGAAAATCGGCACGATCACCACGTCGGTGTAGCCTTCGGCGTCGAACTCCCTCAGGCGCGTGGCAATCGAAGGCTCGGCGTATTCCATGAAGGCGGTCTGGACGCCGCGAATGGCCATGTTCGTCATCAGCGCCGGACGCACGCGGGCTTCCAGGGCCAGCAACGACTTCCGCCACGTCTCCGAGCGTGAACCGTGGTTCACCAACAGCACGCCGATTTTGTTCGCCGCCGCCTCCGCGCCAAAGGCCGGCAAACCCGCCGCCAGGAACATTGCGATTGGCAGGACTCGCGCGAGTCTTGATTGGTATGATTTTATTTTCAACATAATCCGCTGGTTCAGGGGATGGGCCGGGCGCGCTTCCGGCGGTGGTGACGAATTAACGACGGGGTGCGCGGCCCGCCGGCGTGGCGCAGCCTCACGGGCGCAGTGTCCAATCCGGCTGATCAGCGCGATTACACCAGTGCCGCATGTCTTGCATTTCAGTCAGGTTGAAGGTTTGCGCGTGACCGTCCAGCAACGCCGCCACCGCGCGTTGCTGAAATCGCGGCGCCACGAATCCCCATTGTTCCGGCGCGCCAGAAGGCGCGTAGGCAGCCGCCCATTCGCGCTTTCTCAAGAACGGCGGAGTGACTTGATAATAACCATTCGCCTTGACGCCATCGACCGCGGAGCGGGCGGATAGAAAGGCGGCCAACACCGCGGGTCTTTGAATCTCGTTCATTCGGGTCACGATCGTGCCGCTCCCAAACCGCGCATTGACGGTGGCCGCACTGAAATCGGATTGATTGCCCCCGATAAAATAGGAATTGATGCCGAGCGAAGGATACACGCTGATCTGGTAAACATAATCTTGGTGGCTCTTGGCGCGGAGTTCCGCGAGCTTCGCCCGGTTTTCTCCCGCATAGATCAACTCCATGGATTGGGCCAAATACGGCAAAATCCGCCAGGGATAGCGCGTATTCTCCGGGAAACCCAGCGGCTGGCCCCGATCATCCACAGCGGCGAAATCAGTGACGTAACCCGGGAAAACGGCGCCGTTATGGTCGTCCGCGTACATCTGGAAGCCGAGCCACAATTGCCGCGAGGCGGACAATTCCTCGATCATCCTCGCTCTGGACTTTGCCCGGGCCAGGACCGGCAGCAACATCGAGGCAAGAATTGCCATGAGGGCCATGACCACAAGGAGCTCAATCAGGGTAAAGGCGCGGATGCGCGGTTGGATTTTCATGTCGATTACTCCGCGCTTACCCGGTAAAAGCGCGCTGGCGAACCGGACGCGTTCGTCTCGCGCCAGATGCCCGATACAGCGGCGGGATAGGAAACCTCGCGGGAGGTCTTTTCGAGCCAGGCGGAGGAGAACCGGAGCGCCGAGTTCGTCGCCACTTGCCAGGTTTGCAGATCCTCAGAGGATAATAACTGATATTGACGATTGGGCGCGAAAGTAAAGTGAATCTCTGTCACCGAACCGTTCCGTTCCAGGGAAAGCGTCCTCAACCGGCTCGCCGCGGATGACGGGTCGGTCCCGGCAAGGTATTCGGCCAGGTTGTTCATCCCATCACCATCCGGATCGTCCTCCGCTCCACTCGCGAGCGTGCCCAAATAGAATCGCTCCCAATCGTCCGGCAAGCCATCGCCGTCCGTGTCCACCTCGGGGCGGACCACCACGCCCTCCAGGTCGAGCAACGGGTATTCGCCCTCCTCGGCGACCGGATTGAAGCTGGTATAAAAAACCGGATAATTTGGAGGTTCGGCGCGGTTGGCGCGTTGCAGGGACGTGGCCACCAGATGCAAATGCCCGCCGTGCAACGCGTCTCGCAAATAGCCATAGACCAGCGGATCCTCCAGATTCAAATCAAAGGTCATCCGACTCCCCGCGGGCATCCATTCTCCCTCCGCAACATCCGCGCTCTCGCCCAGCGCGAATGGAGAAACTTCAAACGGTCCGGAAATCTCATTGGTCTTGTCGTCGCCGATGTTATTGGAGATGTCCACCAACAGGCCGTTCGTGTCGAAGCCGGCGGCGTACACCGTCCGGTTGGTAAAATGCCCATCCGGGCTGACCGACCAGGGCCCGTCCTGCGAAAAAGTGGCCGCCGTGTAACCGCCGCGATACCCCGCGCCAAAAAGCTCCACGGGCGAGTCCGTCTTCGCCGGCTCGAGGCGGCGCGGATCATTCGTCGGAAAATAGGTGCGGTAATCGCGCATCCGGCTCGTGTAGCGATATTGGCCGCCGACGGCGATCGTCAGGGTGACCCGGGCGCGCCGGATCAGGTAATTGGCTGCTCCGCGCCCGGCCGGAAGGCGGCCGGACGTGTTCCACCCCAGCAGGAACTGTGCGTCGCGCGAGTCAAAAATGGGAATCGACCCAAGAGAGGCAAACACTTTGGCGGTAGGGCTCCCGGCGGGGTTGCCATTGAAGGGATACATCCACCGCGCCAAATCCGCCGGCGTCGAGTGCAACACAAAGCCTGGCGTCTCGGCAGCGATGCCGGACCATGGCGCCACCCAGACCAGGATCAGACTGCCCGCCATCACAATTGTTTTCCAATGTTTCATCGTCCTCTGAATTCGTCCGCCCCGCTTGAGCGCGGCAAACACTACGATCAAAATGATATCCACTGGCCATCCCGCCCGCCTTCGATGATTTGCCAAAAATTTGCGACGACTTGCGATTCATGAAATTTTATCGTTGCTGGCTTGCGAAAAGCTGATGGCCAATTGCGCAACTTCAACTCTTGCTTCACCAGGGCATGCGATCTTGCGCTTGTTTGCTGTAGGGCAATCGATAATCTCTCTCGTGCCGGAGCTGCCGCCTGCCCAGGCGCGTCCGTTCCGGAGCTTGGATGAGATGATGGCATCAGACCGTTCCAACCCGGCCCCATTGGCCGACGCGCATCCCCCCGCCGCCGGTTCGGTCGCCTTTACCCTGATTGAACTGCTGGTGGTGATCGCGATCATCGCCCTGCTGGCGGCGATGCTGTTGCCCGCGCTCAGTCAGGCCAAGGAACGCGGCAAGCGGGCGGCGTGCGCCAGCAACTTGCGCCAGATCGGCCTGGCCACCCATCTCTATGCGGACGAAACGAGCTACTATCCCCCAGCCTGGATCGACTCGAGCACCCGGTGGATGGATCTGATTAAACCGCATTTGGGAAAGAATTCCGGGGTCTATCTCTGCCCGTCCGATCTCAAGCGCCTCGCGGTGGATTGGGATCCGGAAATCTTTCTGAGCTACGGCATCAACACTTTTAACCTTTCCGGAAAGGACTATTGCTTCTGGTACGGCCTGCGGGCCGCAGCGGTTCAGCGCCCGGCTCAAACCATTATTTTCGCCGACTGCACGCCTGGCAAATATTATTGCGGCGGCGGAAGTTTTTTTACCAATCCGATTGTGGACGTGGACTATCGGCACAGCCGCAAGAGCTTTGTCGCAGGCTTCTGCGATGGTCACATCGAGATCAAAGCCAGATGCCTTGAACAGGAGTGGAATGCCGGCCAATGAATTCTAATCACCCATGATTACCCCAAAACTCACGGCCTTTGCGGCCGCGCTCCTGGCGGGCCTGACGGCCAAAGCGGAATTTTCCCTCCCTTCAGGCTCCACCTCTCCCGGGCACGGCCTCAGCAACGTCCTCGCGGGCAGCATCGACAATGGCGCGCTTTTCTGGCAAAGCACCTCCAATTGGCTCAACGCCGGGGCGCCCGCGAAACCCTACTCGCTCACCAATGATTACGCCCTTCCCGCCTGTGATTCCATTTCGGTCGCCCGCCTGGCGGCCACGATCTGGGGCGGCACGGCTAATTATATCAGCAAACTCACCATCACGATCAACGGCGCGCCGTTGCCCGGCGCAAGTCCGTTGACCTTCGGCTCGACCGCTGACGCCAATCCGGTATTTAGTCCGGGCGAGGCCAATGCCTACGGTTCAGGTTCGGGCGTCTGGCTCGTAACCCTGCCCATCCCGCCGGAATTGTTGCGCACCGATGGCGGCCTTAACACGATCGTTCTTACCCAGAATAGCGACAATGGTTTTGATGGCCGCGTGCAGCATGTGACTTTGTTGGCGTTGTATCAGCGCCGTGAACTGGCCAACCAGTTCGATTATTCAATCGCGGAAGGAGGAGGCGATCTCTATCGGAACCCGGCCGGAGCGCAGGTCTCCCGGCGAACCGCTTGCTTCGCCCCCGTGGATCCCTGGAAAGCCACCGCGGCCACCCTCCACGTGCTGTACACTTATGGAGATGGGAATAACGACCGGCTGTACTTTAACGACACGCAATACGGTGACGATAATGTCGCGGATTGGAATACGGCCACTCTGAACAACGGCCCGTCCGTGGTTCAGTTCGACGTTCTGTCCCGCCTGGAGGCGAATAACCGCGTGCTTTTCTCGCTGGGCACGGACGTGCCGGCGCCTCAGGAGACCAGTCTTCGCCCGCAACTGGCGGTTTTGACGGTGAGCCGCCCGGCGATCATCCCGCCACCGTTGTTGGCCATCACCGGCGCGGGGCAGATTAGTTGGACCACCAACAGCGCCGGGTTTTTACTCGAGTCGAGCCTCGATCTGGGCGAGGATGGCTGGAGGGCCGTCACCAACGAACCCGCTCTCCGGGGGGATCAGTTCAGCGTGCCGATGAGCTCGGGCGCGGCGCGGCAGTTTTTCCGCCTCAGGAAGTCCTACTGAGTTTGAACATCAGAGAATATATAATTATGAAGCAAAAGCGAAAAGGCAAAGCACCTCAAACGCCGACCGATGGCCCGATCAGCCGATTCATCGAACACCATTACCGGCATTTTAACTCCGCCACGCTGGTCGATGCCGCCCGGGCTTACCGCCAGCAGCTAGAGGCTGGCAACCAGATGATGATTACCCTGGCGGGCGCAATGAGCACCGCCGAGCTGGGTCTCTCGCTGGCCGAGATGATTCGACAAGATAAAGTTCACCTGATCTGCTGCACCGGAGCGAACCTTGAGGAGGACGTCTTCAATCTCGTCGCGCACGATTATTATGAGCGGGTGCCGCATTACCGGGAACTCTCCCCCAAGGACGAGGAGGCCCTGCTCAAACGGCATCTCAATCGCGTCACGGATACCTGCATCCCCGAACACGAGGCCATGCGCCGCATGGAAAAGGCGATGCTCGAGGTCTGGACCCAAGCGGATCGGCGCGGCGAGCGTTTTTTCCCGCACGAGTTTTTTTATCAGGTGCTGCTCGGGGGCAAGTATGAAAAGTATTATCAAATCGATCCCCGCAACAGTTGGATGCTGGCGGCCGCCAAAAAGAATTTGCCCCTGATTGTCCCCGGCTGGGAAGACTCCACCCTGGGAAACATGTACGCCGCCGCGGTGATCCGTGGTGAGGTGAAGAACGTCCACACCGTCCGAACCGGAATCGAATACATGCGCTCCCTGGCGGCGCTTTACGAGCAAACGACCCGGCGGCACGGTTTGGGAATGTTTCAGATCGGCGGCGGGATCGCTGGCGATTTTCCGATCTGCGTGGTGCCGATGCTGCAACAGGATCTGGGCCGGAAAGTCCGCCTGTGGTCCTATTTCTGCCAGATCAGCGACTCCACCACGAGCTACGGCAGCTACTCCGGCGCGGTGCCCAACGAAAAAATCACCTGGGGCAAACTTGGCCGGAACACGCCCAAATTCATCATTGAATCGGATGCGACCATCGTGGCGCCATTGATTTTTGGCTATGTTCTTGGCTGGTGATCCCCGCCTGATGGCGCGCAAGGTCCGGCATGACCGCGGTTGACCAACTCCGGGAACTGTTCCATCACCTGGCCGCGTTCCTGGTCTGGCCGGTGTTGCTGGGATTGCTCGTTCTGCTGGCGGCGATGTTCGTCGCCCTCGGGGGATTCCTGCGGGAAGCTTGGGAACGCCGGGCCGGCAGGCGCGCGGCCCTGGAGCGGGCGCAAGCGCAACTCGAGGCGGTCGCCGCCGATCACTCCGGCGAGGGTTTGGATCTCCGACTCGAGGAAGTCCTGCAGAACGCCGAGCGGGAAGCCTGGCGAGCGCTCGGCCGCTTGCGCCTCGCGGTCCGGGTGGGGCCATCGCTGGGATTGATGGGCACGCTCATTCCCATGGCCGCAGCCCTGCAAGGGTTGGCCGACGGCAACCTGCCGGCTTTGGCGAGCAACATGGTCACGGCCTTTGCCGCGACCGTTATCGGACTGGCCATCGGAGTCACCGCTTACTTGATCGCCGGGGCGCGGGAGAGCTGGGTGCGGGCGGATTCCCAGGCCCTCTCCTTCCAGGCGGAACGCCTATTGCGCCACGCCAGCGCCAGGGTCTGATTATGCGCTTCGTTCATCGCCACCGTCGCTCTCTCCATGGTCCCGCGCCAGGCCAGGATGAGGATCCGCTCGCGGGACTGGCCAACCTGTTCGACGTGAGCGTTGCTTTTATCGTCGCCCTGCTCATCGCCCTGTTTGCCCTGTTCTCCTCAGGCGCGCTGCTCGACAAAAACTCCAACGTCACCCTCGTCAAACAGACAGGAAAGGACGACATGGAAATCATCACCAAGCGCGGAACTCAGATTAAAGTCCAGAAAATCACGGACCAGACGCTTTCCGGCCAGGGCACGCGTCTGGGCACCGCGTACCGGCTCGCCAACGGCCAGGTCGTTTATGTGCCGGATGACGGCGCGGAAGCCAAGTAACCGGACGTGAGGTGGTTCGCCGCATGGATCCTGTCGGTGGCTTGCGCCTTCGCGTCCGCCGCCCCGTCCGCCGGCATTAAAGTCGCCTTGCTCATTGGCGATGCCCAGTCACCCGCCGCCATCGGCGCTGCCGCGGAACTCCGCCGCGATCCCGGCCTGACACGCGTCACGGCGCGCGTTTTCCCCACCCTCGATCTGTCCGAAGGCGATCGTCAGTTTGTTCGCGAGAGTGACATCATCGTCGGGTTCACGCGCTACGGCGCCTTGCTGCGCGCGCTGGCTCCGGAGATTCGCGAGGCAGGTCAAAACCACGCTCTGCTGGCGGGTGTGGGCGGAGCATTCGATCCCGAATTTAGGGATTTGGGATTCAAACATGATCCGGAGCTGGCCGCTTACCTAAACGCGGGCGGACAGGCTAATCTTGCTCAACTCGTCCGGGCCGCCCTGGTCCGCCGTTATCGGTTCGATCTGAAAGTCCTGCCGCCCACTCTTTTTCCCGAATTTGGCTTTTTCGATCCCGCCACTCACCGGGCTTTTGCCGAATTCGACCGCTATGCCCAGGCCTATCGCGCGGAGCGCCGGGTTCCCGCATCGCGGCCGTGGGTCGGCGTCTATTTCTCGCGCGAGAACGCCACGTCCGGGCAGACGGAACTGCTATCGGCCCTGGATACAACCCTGCAAGCGCGGGGATTCAACGTCCTGTTTGGGTTCGGCTACCCGGCGGATGCCGCGCTGCCAAAACTTTTCCTCGACGCGGCGGGGCGTCGCCGGATCGAGGCGCTGGTCGGCCTGACCCTTAAAATTGGCAATGTGCCTGAGAAACTCGCTCCGCTCCTTGCGCAACTGGATGTGCCGGTGCTCAACGCCGTGGCGTTGAACTCGCAAAGCCGCGAAGAATGGGAGCGGTCGGCCAGCGGCCTTGAATTCCTCGAACGCTCCTGGCAAATCGGCGCGGCAGAGCTCGCTGGAGCGGTCGCGCCCACCGTCGTAGCCTCCAAGGAGAAACTGGTGGATCTGGCCACCGGCCAGACCTACGTCATGACCCTGCCGATTTTTGAGCGCGTCGAACGTTTGGCGGATCGAGTCCGCGCCTTTGCGCGGCTGCGTGAATCTCCGGCCGGAAGCAAGCGTGTGGCGGTCATTTATTACAATTATCCGCCGGGCAAGGAGAGCATCGGCGCCTCTTACCTGAACGTGCTGCCAAAATCGTTGTTGCAAATCCTCAAGCGACTGCGCGCCGACGGTTACGACCTCACCGGCGCGCCAGCGACAGAGGAGGAACTGTTCGCCACTCTCCGCGCTTTCGGAAACAATCCCGCGCCGGGAACGAATCTCCTCGCCGAGCTTGACCGGCTGGCTCGCTCGGGGCGGGTGCCCCTGCTGGCCGTCTCCGAATACCGGCGTTGGTTTGATCAGTTGCCCGCTCTCTTGAGGAGCCAAATCGTCGGCAAATGGGGAGAACCCGAATTCAGCCGCGTCATGGTGTGGCGCGACGACGCCGGTCAGTCGTTTTTCGTGTTGCCCCTCCTGTGCTGGGGCAACGTGGTCTTTGGCGCCCAGCCAACCCGCGGCTGGGACCAGGACCTCGAGGCCGTTTATCATGACGTGAAGCTCCCGCCGCATCACCAATACATGGCGTTTTATCTCTGGCTGCAAAAGCGTTTCCAAGCCGGCGCGATGGTTCACGTCGGCACGCACGCAACGCACGAATGGCTGCCCGGCAAAGAGGTTGGGTTCACCGCCGCGGACACCGGCGAAACAATCGTGGGCGCCGTGCCGCAGTTCTATCCCTTCATCGTCGATGATGTGGGCGAGGGCTTGCAAGCCAAGCGCCGGGCCATGGCCGCCATCATCACCCATCTCCCGCCCCCGCTCGATCGCGCCGGTCTCAGCCCGGAGTTTCACGAGCTCGCCGGAATAATCAACGACTACCGCATCGGAAAGGCACAGGGTTCCCAGGCCGGAGATGATCTGCGCCGCGAGCTGGCGCGGCGGTGCGAAAAGCGCGGAGTGCTGCAAGACCTCGCGATCAAGCTCGCTCCAGGGGCATTGTTGACTGAGGAGCAAATCGAGCAAATCGATCATCATCTCAAGGAAACCGGCGAGCGCATGACCCCGTTCGGAATGCATACCTTTGGCGCGCCGCCCGATGAGGCCAGCCGCGACGCGACGGCGGAAGCCATCCTCTCGCGGGAAAGCAAGCTGTCCACGGAGCAGCGCGCCCAGCGGAAAGCGGCGATCCTGACCCAACTCGAGGCTTCCGGCCGGGCGGAATTGGATGCGCTCTCCGCCGGCCTTGCCGGCAGATATATCCCCGCCGGACCGGGCAACGACCCGATCCGCAACCCGGGAGTGTTGCCCACCGGAAAGAACTTCCACGGCTTCGACCCGGCGCGATTGCCTTCCGTGGAAACCTTCGCGGCGGGGTCGCGCCTCGCCGCAGATCTGGTTGAAGCTTACCGGCGCCGCCACGCCGGACAATTTCCCGACCGGTTGGTCTTCAATTTATGGGGCACCGAGACAAGCCGGCATGAGGGCGTGATGGAGGCGCAAATCCTCGCCTTGATGGGCGTGCGCCCCAAATGGGACGCGCGAGGCCGGGTGCAAGACGCCGAGCTGATTTCGCGCGCCGAACTGGGCCGCCCGAGAGTTGACGTGACGGTCGTCCCCTCCGGACTCTATCGGGATCTCTTTCCAGTGCTGATGCAACTACTGGATCGCGCCGTAGACCTGGTCAAAACCGATCGCGATGACGATAATCCGCTGCTCCGGAACATAGCTGTGGCGCGCGCGGAATTGGAGGCTCGCGGGGTCCCCTCCGCCGAAGCTGAACGGCTGGCCTCCGTGCGCTTGTTCAGCGCGCCCTCCGGGGTCTATGGCACGGGTTTGGAGCAGGCAATCAATCACCCGCGCATGGGCGACGGCGAGGGCCAGCGCGACGTGCCCGCAGTGTATTTCAATCGCATGAGCCATCTCTTTGGGCAAGGTTACTGGGGCGCCCGCGGAAGCGGTGGTGACGCCGACCTTTCGCCCGCCCTGCTAAAGCTCGCGTTCAGAGGCGCCAAAGGAGTGGTTCATAGCCGCTCGTCAAACATCTATGGCGCCATCGACAGCGACGATTTTTACCAATATCTCGGCGGCACCGCGATGGCGGTCCGCTCGGTGAATGGCGAATCCGCCGAGACGCTCGTGGCGGATTTGAGCCATCCCGAAGCCAGCGAGACCATGATGCTGGACCGCTATCTGGGCCGCGAGTTGGGCGCGCGGTATCTGAATCCCAAATGGATAAAGGCCATGCTCAGGGAGGGCTACGCCGGGGCGCGCATGATTCGCCAAGTCACCGATAATTTATGGGGTTGGCAGGTCACGGTGCCCGAGGCGGTCGGGGAAGCGCGCTGGAGGGAAATGTTCGAGGTCTATGTGCGGGATCGCCATCAGCTCAACATTCTCGAAAAATTCAAGGCGGCTGAAAACCTCGCCGCCTACCAAAAGGTTGTGGAACGTATGCTCACGGTAATCGAAAAAGGTTACTGGAACCCCGCCCCGGAGGATCTGGCGGAGCTGCGCAAGGTTCACGCGGATCTAGCGCCGGCGGCGGCTGCGGAAAGCGCCCTGCTTGCGCAACGCGCCGACCCTGCGCCCGCCGCCGGCATCTCCGCGTCCGCGGTGGCGTCGTCATCCCCGGACCACCCGCCCTCGAGATCGGTCCGCGGCCGGGTGCTCGAAGAACAACCCCCGCCTGCACAACGCCCGGCCGGCACGCCGAGAGCGGTTTCGAAAGCTGCCGCCGCCGCTGCGTTGGCGCTGGTGATTTTCGGTTGGTGGCGCGCCGGTCGCACCCCGAGATCGAGAATTCTTTCCTAATGCCGCGGTCCTGTGGTAAGCTCTCCGCAACCGGAGAGAGCGAATTCCCTGCGTATGCGCGAACCGCCCCTGGTTTGTGCATTCATGCCTGAGACAAGATCCCCCAAGATTGTGCGGGCGCGCCGCTGGACCGCGGGCGCGCTCGTCCTGGCTATCGCCGCCTTGTGTGGTTGCCGAACCGCCACCTTTTACTCCCAAGCCATCAAAGGCCAGTATGAAGTCCTCCGTCTGGAACAGCCAACCCGGGACTTGCTCGCCGATCCGCACACCCCCGC
>JBDHQH010000109.1:0-12590 GCA_039806935.1 Verrucomicrobiota bacterium | reverse complement strand
CGCAGCCTAAAGGCTGCGGCTACATCCGGAGTGTCCATTCGGGAATCCCCATGTAGAGCCAGTCCGTGGCCGGGTCACTCTTTACGAGGGGGGCCAACCACATCTCCGGCAGCCGGGCTTCTATGCCGGCGCGGAGTTTCCGCGAAGGTGTCGATTCAACCCCGCGGCTCGGCCCCGTTCTCGATTTAAAACAACTGATTTACGATCAGGCCCATGACGCTGAGCGGGCCCTGGTCTTCGAGGCCTTCGGTGGCTTTATCGAGCTTTTGCAGGGTCAGCTTGGCGTTCTTATACAGATCCTGGTCGTTGACCAATTTGCCCACCGAACCCTGGCCCTGGTTGATTTTTTGGAGGATTTCCCGCAGGTTCGTCATCGAGGCCATGGTTTCGCGATACAGTCCCTCGTCCTTGATGAGCTTGCCGACGGTGCCTTCGCCGGCGTTCACCTGGTCCACAATGCGGCGCGCGTCGGCGACGGTGCCGCGGATTTCGTCGGAGGTGTGTTGCAGGTTGGTGACGGTGTCGAGCGCCGAGTTATACAGCGCATCTTCATAAAGTAATTTGCCCACGGTGCCCTTGCCCGAGGCGATCTGACTGGAAACGGATTTCAGATTGGCGATGGTGGCGGTGAGCGGTTCCTGGTTGGCCTTGATGAAGTCGGTGATCGGCCCGAGCAGATTGTCGATCTTGTCTCCGGTGAAGCTCTTGGTGAGGTTTTCGACCCCGGTGGCGACATTGTCGATTTTTTGCATCACCATGCTCAGGTCGGGCTGCTCGGCGGTCGCCAGCACGGCGCCGTCGGTCGCGACCGGCGCGGTGGGCGAGCCGAATTCGAGCGCGACGAAGTTCTGGCCCATGAGGCCGACGAATTTGATGGTGGCCACGCTGTCGGTGCGCACCTCGACCTCCTTGCGGACTTTCATCGTCACCAGGACTTTGTTGTTGGTTTCATCCAGGGCCAGGCCCTCGACGCGGCCGATCTCGACGCCGGCCATTTTGACGCGGTCGCCGGCCTTTAAATCCTGGACGTTGTTGAAGAGCGCCTTGAGCTGGTAGCCGCGCTGAAATAATTGAAGCCCGCCGAGGGTTTCAACGATCAGCACGGTGGCGAGGACGGCGAGCGCGACAAAGATGCCTAATCTCGTTTCAAGAGTGTTTTTCATGGTCTAACTCGGGATCGGGTTAAAAAAAGTCATGCGGCGGGCCGTTTCCGGTTCAGGCCCGCATTTAAAAAATCGCGCACGATCGGATCTTCGCTGGCCCGGATCGCCTCGGGCGCGCCGACCGCGAGAAGCCGTCCGTCGTACATCACCGCGAGGCGATCGGCCACGCCGAAGGCCAGTTCCCGGTCATGCGACACCACCAGCGAGGTGACGCCCGTGCGCTGGTGGAGCTTGAGGATTTCCTCGGCGATGGTGACGGCGGAGACGGGATCGAGTTCGCTGGTCGGCTCGTCGTAGAGGATGAGCTGCGGTTCGGTGATCAAGGCGCGGGCGATGGCGACCCGTTTTTTCATGCCGCCGGACAACTCGCTGGGCATTTTGCCGGCCGTGCCCTTGAGGCCCACGACCTCGAGTTTCTCGGCCACCGTGCGCTCGATGTCGGCGGGCGGCGCCAGCCGGTGCTCGGAGAGGTACAGCCCCACGTTTTCCCCCACCGTCAGGGAGCTTAGCAGCGCGCCCGATTGAAAGACCATGGCCATCCGGTATTTGTCCATAACGTCGGGGGACTGGATGGATTCGCCGTTGATCAGGATTTCGCCTTCGTCCGGGATTTCGAGGCCGATGATGTGTTTCAGCAGCACCGATTTGCCGCTGCCGCTCGGACCCATGAGGACAAAGACCTCGCCGGGCTGGACGTCGAAATCCAGGCCTTTGAGCACTTCAAGACGGCCGAAGCTCTTGCGCAAGCCGCGCACCTGGACACTGACTCCAGACTGGTTGTGGGATGGCGTATTCACTATTGCAAAAGCACCCGGGTGAGAATGTAATCCGCGGTCACGATCAGGACGATGGAGTTTACGACGGCCTTGGTGACCGAGCGGCCGATGCCGCGCGGCCCGCCGATGGTCACCAGGCCCTGGTGACAGGAAACCACTCCGATTATCCATGCGAAAATGAAGCTTTTGAACACGCCGTTGGCCACGTCCTTGATTTGGACGATGTCGCGGAGATTGGTGAAAAAGGTGGGGAAAGCGACGTCGATGCGGTCATTGGCCATCGAGACGACCGCGCCCCCCAGCCAGCCGACGAGGATGGAGAAGACCACCAGCAGCGGCAGCGCCACGGCGATAGCCGTCAGGCGCGGCAGCACCAGATAATGCACCGGGTTGATGTTCATCGTCCGCAGAGCGTCGATTTCTTGGTACACTCGCATCGAGCCGATCTCGGCGGCCATGGCCGAGCCGATGCGGCCGGCGATCAGGATCGACATCATGACGGGCGCCAGCTCCTTGCAGATGGAAATGCCGACCACGCCGCCGACCGCGCTGGCCAGGCCACGCTCGACCAGCACCGGGCCGGTCTGCAACGCGATCACTCCGCCGATAAAAAACGAAAGAATGCACACCATCAGCAGACTGGCGTTGCCGATTTCAAAGAATTGATCCGCCACCTTGCGCCGTTGCCGCCAGGCCAGGGGCAGGCTGAGCAACGAGCGCCAGAGCAAAATCACCATCTCGCCGATGTTCTGAAACATAATTTAATCCGGACCCGAGCGGCCCATGGGGCCCCGGGCGGGTACGCGCCGGTGACCTTCCCGCCGCTCCCGGTTGAAATCAAGCGTAAAGCGGTCATTCATCGGCGGCCTTGGAATTCCGGGAAAACGGGATGAAAAACAGACGCCGTTCTTTGCCGCGGGCGCCGGCATGATATTGGTAAAGACCAAAGAAAGCCGAAATGTTTTTCTCTCCCGGCCGGGCGTCGCGCCGGTACAAATTCCAGAGCAGAGACTGGCTGTGCGCGCCGGTTTTAGGGTTGTGCTCGGAGCGCCAAAACGACCACACAGGCGAGTAATCCCGCTCGATCTTATGGTTGCCGGGCAGGAACGACTCCAGCAAAGCGGGGATCTGCACCCGCACGTTGCCGTCATGTTCCGTTCGCTTCAAATACAACGGCCAGAGATCGATCCGATGCCGGGCGGTGCCGGTTTCGGTGTTTCGCTCCAGCAAATTCGAGTACAGGAAAAACATCACGCGCGAGCGGCGTCGTTCCAGCGGCGGGGCGTGGGCGCGCTTGACGGTGTACAGTGGCCAGATGTAAAAGTCGCTCCCGAGGGTCTCGCTTCGGGCCCGTCCGAATAATGGCCAGACGCGGGTGGTGTGCTTGCCCTCGCCGCGCGCCAGGACCACGAACGGCCAGGGCCCCTGCCATTCATGGTATTTCTTCTCGCGCTCCTCAATCCAGGAAAAGAACGGCCAGAGCGCGGTCGTCGAGTCGCGCCGCGGCGAGCGGGTGACGTCGTAAAGCGGCAGCAAGGCCTGTTCCCGGGTTGGGTTGTCGCCGCCCAGGTCACGATGCTGGTTGTGGAACAGCGGCCAAAGGACAAAAAGTTTATCGTGACCGGGAATGGTCTCGACCTCGTCAAACCGGTTCGTCCTCCAGGTGATTTCCTTGTGCTCGCGGCCGGCCAGCGGCCAGACCTGCCAGCCCTGCAAGCCGTCACCCTCGCGAACATGCACAAAAGGATAGACATAATTCCGGGTGACCACGTCTTTTTTGCGCGTTTTGCTGTAGAACGGAAACATGACGTAGTCGATCTGGTCCCGCATCAATCGATTCTTCAGATGCCCGTAGAACGGGCCGTAGGCGGTATAGTTCTCGTTGGTATCCGACGAGCGTTGCATGAAGAAGATCGGGAAAATGGTAAAACGATTCCGTTCCGTTTCCGTTTGCGTCTCGCCGCCCCCGAGACTGAGCAGTTGAAAGAACTGCCAGCGGTATTGCTCGCCGAAGCGGGCGTAAGTCATCACCGGGTAAACAAAATCGAATTCCGTGCGCTCTGTGTCCGGATCTTTAGTGAGCGAGAAGAGGGGCGGGACCGCCCAGACTTGCTCGGCTTCGCTTTGCTGATGGTAGTAGAACGGGCCGGCTTCGAGTCGCTCTCCCTCTCGTAAAGTAAGGTCAAATCGGTCAAATAACGGGCCGAGATGGAGCCAATCCCCCGCTCGTCCGGAGGTGGTCGCGAATGGCAGCCAAACCGAAAACGCCGCCAGAAGAAAACTGCGGCGGAGCATCAACAATAACGTTACAGGCATCCGACAAGCTCTTTTTTGGCTCATTTTCACTCTGCCATTGACTTCGTTCCGCATCGGTTTAATATGGCCCCAGACTAGAGGTTTTTACCTCGGTTCCTCCCGACCCGGTGTCGATCGTGCATTGTCGGCACTGGGTTGTTTTCTGCCCCGGCCCGGTCCGGCGCGCTGCATTAATAGCACAAGCAAAGCCGGCAGGAATGTCAATCCCGCCAGCATGCAGGTCGCCAGGCCGATGGACATGACGTAGCCCAGACTTTGAATGCCTTGATGCTTGGCGAGGGTCAGGCTGCCAAACCCGGCGATGGTGGTCAGCCCGGAAATCAGCACCGCTTTTCCAGTGCTGCGGGCCAGAATGCTCGGGGTCTGCTCCTCGGCGTAGCGGTTGAGGATATGGATGCCATTGGTCACGCCGATGCCGATCACCAGCGGCAGGGTCATGATATTCGCCGGGTTGAGCGGAATATGCAGCGCGCCCATGATGCCGCCCAGCCAGAGGAAGCCGACGCCCACCGGCACCAGGGCCAGCGCCACGGATACCGCGCTGCGGAAGTGAAACAGCACCAGAATCACAATCGCCACGAGCGAATAGCGCGCCGCCTCCTCATAACTGCGCTTGAGCAATTCCGTATAGTAATAGAGCTGGACTGGCGTGCCGGTGACATTGGGGTACACGGATTGCAGTTCCTGGATAAATTCCCTCTGGTTTTCGCGTTGCCAGACGTCTTTGCGCGGATAGACCATCAACAGATATTTCCCGGAAACGCCCACAAACCGGTGGCGCAAGGCCGCCGGCAGATCGCTGATGCGCAGGGGCGCCCGGTCGTCCTGATGTTTGAGGGCGTTGAACGTGTCGCGGACATCCTCAAACAGGGCCTGCTGATAGGCCGCGAGTTTCACCGCCCGCGGCTCGGCGCCAGGACGGGGCTCGCGCAACATTTCCCGGCGAAAATCCACGACGGACGCGCGCAAGGACCCCAATTCGGCGGCAATTTTCGGTTCCTCATTCTGGCTGGCTTCGGCAGCCAGTCCGAGGTAACCGGCGAGTGACCAGAGCGTCCGGCTCAACTCGGGAATATCCACCGGCGCCCGATCCGGCGGACCAAACGATATATTCGCCAGCGTCGATTTGATTTCGCCCACCAACGCCAGCTTGCGCGTTTGATCACCGCCGAGGAATTTGCTGATGGAATCGACGCTGGCCACGGAGGGCAACTGGGTGATGCGCGCCTCAAGTTCGTCGGCTTCTTTGCGGGTGTCCGCCACCACCGCGGCGAACAGGACTGATTTATCAGCGAAACGAATGAGTTTCTTTTCGTATTCGACCGCCGGCAAACCCGCGCTTTGCATGTGCAGCAGGTCGTAATCGAAATGGACCTTGTGGATTTGGGTGCCCGCCAGCGCGCAAAGCGTCACGGTGACTCCCGCAACTGCCCAGGGTCTTTGGAGCCAGAGATTCTCGATCCTGGCCCGCCGCAGATCGGCGTCGCCCTGATCGTGATCGAGGCGGTTGCGCCGGTCGCCGTAGAGCATCACCGGGAGCATCGTGAGCATGGGGATGAGGCAGATCAGCAGGCCGCCGCCGCAGATGATGCCCATCTCCTGGATTCCCTTGAAATCGGTGAACGACATGGCCAGGAACGCCCCGGCGGTGGTGAAGGCTCCGGTGAAGATGCCCTGGCCGGTGTAAATGATGGCTTTGGCCATCGCTTCGCGTTCGGTTCTGCCGTGGCGAAGTTCCTCTTCGTAACGGGAAATCAGATGCACGCCATAATCAATTGCCAGGCCAATGAGAATCGGCACGAAGGTGATCGTCAGGATGTTCAAATGCCCGATCACGAGCGTGGTGAATCCCATGGTGTAGCCCAGGCCAATGATCAGACAGAAGGTGGCTTTGATGGGCCGGCCGACCTGCTGGTACCCGTAAATGAAAATCAACGCGCACAGCACCAGCGAAGCGATGCTCGCCACAGTCGTGTCCTTTTGCGATTGCGCCATTTCATCGTGCTCGAGCACCGGCTCGCCCGTCAGCCCGACGTTCACCCCCGGCACTTCGGTCTGCGTCTCCGCGACGAGCTGGCGCAAGCGCTCGACGGCCGCGCCGTTGAGTTCGTCGGTGGGCGCCTGGGCCGAGACCAGATACAGACGCCCCCCGCCAAAGGTGATGTACACCTGTTGCTCGGCCTCCCCGGTCGGGTCGAACAACGCATTGATGCCCGGGGAGGGCGGCGTGCCAAGCCGGCGCAGGCTCGCCGCGCCCTGGACGACGATGCGGCGCAGGGCCGGCAACGCGTTGATCATGGCCTCGTTTTGCGCGTTTCGTTCGCGTTCGGCAGTGCGGAACTGCGTGTTCACCATGCTGAATAACGACAGCAGATTGGTGGTCTGGCTGAAGCGCTCGATGAAGGGTTTGTACTCCTCGAGCTGATTCTTCAGTTCCACCAGATCCGCATCGGGCACAAACAAGAGCGCCTTGGCTCCCAGCAGCTTCAAATCGCCTTTGTAAAAAACGTCTTTGAACAGGTTCGTCTCGGCCTCCAGCCGCACCCCGAGGCGTTCGACAAATTGGCGGTTCTTCTCCGGATCTTCGCTTTCCACCACCACCACGAGGTCATCTTGGGTGGGGAATTCCTTTTTGAATTTGAGAAAGTTTTGGTGGTACTTCTTGTTCGGCCCCACCAGGTTGCTGCGGTTGACGTCAAATTCCAGGTATTTGAACGTGTAGAGGACGCACAGGGCAAAGAGGGCCAATTGCGGGAGCACCCACCACCAGCGATAACGGTACAGCGCGCCCGCCAGCCAGGCCAAAATCCTGGCCATCAACGTGTCGGCGGACAGTCTCTTGATGTTCATGCTGGGTGCGCGTCCTGACCAGAGCCAGACGAAATTCCCGGAAAAGGATTCAAACTACGCCGATGAATCGCGAAGGCGGAAGCCGAGCAAGCCCCTTGCCGGGGTCGCCGCAGAGGCTGGGATGGCGGTTTGCGCTGCGAGTCGTGTTGCCCGGCCGGGCGGAGAATGATTCGCCGGGCGAGGTTCATGGAGCGGCCTTCAAACGGAGAACTCGGCGTTAGTATAAACTTCCTTCACGTCATCATGGTCCTCGAGGGCCTCGATCAACCGGTTCACCGCCGCGGCGGCGGCGGCGTCCGGGACGGGGACGGTGAGTGTCGGGAGCGAGGTGATCTCGGCGGCGGCCGGTTTGATGCCTTTGGCTTCGATTTGTTTATGCACCGCCTCGAACTGCGCTGGCTCAGTCAGGATTTCATAGCCTTCGGGCTCGCTTTTGAAATCCTCGGCGCCCGCCTCGAGCGCGGCCTCCATTAATGGATCCTCCTCCGCGTTGTCGCGGGAGACAATGATCTGCCCCTTCCGATGGAACAAGCGCGTGACCGCCCCCTGGCTGGCAATCGAGCCGCCCGCCTTGGTGACCAGGCTGCGGATTTCCGACGCCGTGCGATTCCGATTGTCCGTGCTGATTTCGACGAGGATCGCCACCCCGTGCGGGGCGTAGATCTCGTAGGTCAAATCCTCGTAGGACACGGTCGCGCCCTCGCCGGTTCCCTTCTTGATCGCCCGCTCGATGTTGTCATTGGGCATGTTCGCCGCGCGGCATTTCAGCAACACCATGCGCAGGCGCGGGTTCAGGCCCGGATCGCCGCCGCCGAGCTTGGCGGCGATGCTGATTTCCTTGGCCAGCTTGGAGAAAAGTTTTCCCCGCTTGGCGTCAATCGCCCCTTTGAAATGTTTGACTTTGGCCCATTTACTGTGTCCTGCCATATAGATGATCCAATAATTACAACGCCATCGGCGCGCTCATCGGCTCGGCGCGCTCCACATAAACCGCCGTACCGTAGCATAAGACCTCGGTGATGCCGTGGGAAAGCTCGGTGGCATCGTAGCGGACGCCGATGACGGCGTTGGCCCCGAGCTGGCCGGCGTGCTGAAGCATCTGGTTGAAGGCGTCCTCCCGCGCCCGCTCGCACAGGGAGGTGTAGAGCGTGATGTTCCCGCCAAAAATCGTCTGCAACGAAGCGCCGAAATTGCCGATGATCGATCGCGATCGCACCACAATTCCACGCACCACGCCGAAAGACCGGGTCACACGGTACCCGGGCAACTCGAAGGTCGTCGTCGTCAAGGGATGTGTCTGGCTCATTGCGCCCGTGATTCAACATCACTTTCCCCCGGTTAAAAAGCGAAAATAAACGGGAACCCTCCGCCTCCTTTTTCGCCCCCCGCCGTTTCATGGTTTAACCCCATGGCTCGCGCCGGTGGCTCAAGCTATGAGACAAAAGCCATGCGCGCACGTCATCGAGCGTTCTTTTTTGTTCCTGTCCTTCTCGCGTTTACCAGCCTGGGCGCCTCCGCAAAGGGGTGGCGCACGGTGGATGATTTCGGTCCGGCCGACGCGGACGCCGAGGCCTGCGGCATTGCCACGGATGCGTCCGGCGGCCTGTACGTCGTGGGCGTGGCGAACGATCACGCCGTGGTGCGTTACAGCTTCGACGCCGGCTCGAATTGGATCACTCGCGATAATTTCACCCTGCCGCCGCAGACGCCAGGGGCCGGCCCGAGCGCCTATAACGCCGTGACCGTGGACGCGCAGGGAGCGGTTTACGCGGGCGGCTGCTCCGGAGATCACTGGATCATCCGCCGCAGCGCCGACCAGGGCGTGACCTGGCGCACGGTCGATGATTATTACCGCCCCATGATCCCGCCCTGGCAACCGGGAACCAATGGCGTCGTCTATTCTCTGGCCAGCGATCCGCAAGGGCGGGTGTACGCCCTGGGGTTGATGCGTCCGACCGGACCTTCGTATAATTACTGGTGGATCCGCGGCGGCGGGATCGGCGGCGCCAACTGGACTACCCGCCTCCTCCTCTTCTCCGGCTATGGCAGCCCCGCCCAACTTGCCTGTGCCGGTGATAACCTCTTCGCCTCCGGCAGCTACGACATGGATCCCAGCCGGGGCCTCATCCTCGAAAGTCCCGATCGAGGGGCCTCCTGGACCACCAACTTCACCGTCGCTGATGATCTTCCCCGCGCCCTCGCCGCCAATGCCGCGGGGAATGTGTACGCCGCGGGCCGGCGCTGGCTCGCCAACTCGGCGCAGTGGGTGGTCCGCCGGTGGACGACCAATTGGACCATTCTGGATTCGGGCGGGAACGCACCGCTTCTTTTGACCCCCGAGGCGCTGGCGGTGGATGCGGCGGGGAACGCATTGGTCGTGGGGAGCGCGGGGTTGAATTGGTTCACCAGACAGTATTCAACGGCCGCTGGCGAGTGGAGCACGACAGATTTGTTCGCCTACTCGACCAATGGATGGAGCGAGTCCCGCGGAGCGGTGACCACGCTGTCCGGCGACGTGTACGTCGCGGGCAGCGGAACCGCGGACTCGGGTTGCCGCCGCTGGCTGGTGCGGAAAAAAGCGGCGCCGCCGCGGTTGCGCATCGCTGTGGCGGTGGCGGGCGCGGCGTTGTCGTGGGAAACCGGCGACCCGGATTGGGAGCTGCAATGGACGGATTCTGTCGCCGACGGGAACTGGCAGTCTTATACCGGCCTGGTGACTTCGGTGGGCTGGTTGAGAACAGCGGCTTGTGATCCGACGCCGGGGCCGAGGTTTTTTCGGTTGAGAAATGCGGCGGGCCCTTGAGCAAGGGTGGCGGGCGGGAAAGTCCGGCGGCCATTTTTTCTCGCCAGTTGTTTCCAGGCTCGTAAGCTGCGGGGCATGAGTCTGCTGCAAAGTAGGATTGATGAATCCGTGGCCACCACCCGCGCCCTGGCGGCGCTGGAAGCGCCGCTGGCCGAAGCCGCGCGCATGGTTCTCGAATGCCTGCTGGCCGGGCGCAAACTGCTCATCTGCGGAAATGGCGGGAGCGCCTCGGACGCCACCCATCTGGCCACGGAATTCCTCTGCCGTTTTTGCGAGGACCGGCGTCCGTATCCGGCCCTGTCGCTCACCGCCAACGGCGAATACCTGACGGCGGTTTGCAACGATTACAGCGCCGACGAAATTTTTGCCCGCCAGGTTTGGGGTCTCGGGCGGGAAGGGGACGTGCTCATCGCTTTCACCAGCAGCGGGAAATCCCGCAATGTGCTGCGCGCCCTCGAGGCAGCGCGAAAGCATGGGTTGCGCAGCATCTGCTTCCTCGGGCGCGACGGCGGCTTCACCAAAGGCATCGCCACGCTGGACATCCTGGCCCCGGGCAACTCGACCGCCCGCATCCAGGAGGCGCACAAGCTCCTCTACCATGTCCTCTGCGAACTGGTGGATCTCGAACTGCCGAAGTGAGCGGGCGGCTCAGCGGGGGAAATAATCCGGCGCCCTGCCCGGACGCCATTTGATGTTGCAGCCGAGGCTGGGCGTTTGCTGAGCCGGGGCGGGACGGCCGGCCAGCACCGCATCCAGAGCGGCGCGCAGGTCCTTCCCCGTCACCGGCGTCTGGCTGCCCGGGCGGCTGCCATCGAATTGCCCCCGATAGGCGAGTTTTCCATCGGCATCGAACAGGAAAAAGTCTGGCGTGCAGGCCGCCCGATAGGCCAGCGCCACCTCCTGGGTGGCGTCATATAAGTAGGGAAAGGTGAATCCCGCGGCCCGCGCCTCTTCGGCCATGCGCCGCGGGCTATCCGCGGGATAGGCATCCGCGTCGTTCGCGTTGATCGCGACGATGGCGGCGCCGCGCGGTTGATAATCTTTGGCGAGCGCCACCAGGCCCGCGCGCAGATGTTTCACGTAGGGGCAGTGATTGCAGATGAACATCACCAGCAGCGCCGCGGCGCTTTGGAAATCCGCCCGCGAAACCATCTCTCCCCGGGTGTCCGGCAGCCGGAAATCCGGCGCGGCGGTGCCCAATGGCAACATGGTGGAATTTACGGCGACCATGCGATGAATCTGCTGTGCTTGGGCCGAATTGTCCAGCGGGAGCCAACTTTCCGGGAGAAACCCCCTCGCGCTCACTCGGGAGCGAAGGCCTGGATGAATTTCCCCAGGGCGCGCAGATCGTGGTAATTGGCCTTCCAGTTGTGCGCCAGCGCGGTGCTCCTGGGCGCGCCCTCCGCTGTCACCGATTCGAGCCAAACTCCGGTGCGCGCGTCGGTCTGGCAGCGGCTGAGAAACGCCAGCAACTGGTCGAGGGCGCGGGCGCGCGCCGGATCGAAGCGATGTTTCAGCGCGTCGGTCAGCGCCGCCAGCATTTCCGCCTGCACCCACCAGATCTTGTCGGTGTCCAGCGCGGGTTGATCGTCCTGGCCGCGGCTGTAAAGGCCGCCGCGCTCGTGGTCGTACCCGAAACGGAGCGCGTGCTCGAGATAGGCCTGAAAATGATCCCACGAAGGCTTCCGGCCCAGGGCGCGCTCGGCGCGAATCATCAGCCAGGCGAACTCGACGTTGTGACCGTAGGAAAGCCCCTGGCTGCGGGCTTCAGTCACCGGGCTCCAATCCCGGTGTTTGTGGAAAGCGCAGCGGGCGGGTGTTTTCGGATAAAATCGCGTCTGGTTGATTTTCAACGCCTCGCGCAAGGCCCGTTCCACGGCCGGATCGCGCGATTCCAGGCACAACTCGGTCAACGCCTCCATCCAATGCAGGTGGGTGTTGGCGCTCTTGCCGCCGGAGATCTCGACGGGCGATGGCGGCGAGCCGAGGATGGGGGTCCAATCCCGCTGGAAATCCTCCAGCCAACCGCCATATTGGTCGTCGTGGGCGCGGCGCTGCAGCGTTCGGAAAAGAGCGAGCGCCTGCTCGAGCGCCTGCGGTTCGCCGCTGGCGCGGTGATATTCCACCAATCCGTAGATCACGAAGGCTTCGCCATAGAGGATTTTTCGTTGGTCGCGCGGGCGGCCGTCGAGCTCCGTGGTCCAGTAATAGCCGCCGCATTCGGAATCGCGAAAGTGCCGGGTGAGAAACTCGTACCCCTGCTTCGCGGCGCGCAGGCATTCGCCCGGGTCCCGGGCCAGCCCGAGCCGGCTGGCGTGGGAAAAAGCCCAGACCAGCCGCGCCTGGGTGACCACCTGCTTCTCGGTCGCCGGGCGGGCGGCCTGGGCGGCGTCATCCGCGAGCAGGAAGCCGCCGTGATTGGTATCGACGGTCCCGAGCCAGTAGGGCAGCGCGCGCTCCGCGAGTTGCCGGCGAAACGCCCGCGCCTGCCCGGCGAAGTCTTGCGCGCGGCACAGCCCCGGGGCCAGCGCGAGGAGCGATAACAACAACGCGCGGATGACGGTCTTGCGCATGGGCGATTCTGGGCGCGGCGAAGGGAAAAAAGCAAGTTCGGCGGCAACCGACGATAAGCTGCCCGTGCCAGAGGAGCATTTCGATGCGCTTGCAGGAACGGCGCCTCGC
>JBDHQH010000108.1:0-12591 GCA_039806935.1 Verrucomicrobiota bacterium | reverse complement strand
CCACGAATCTCCGCGGTGTTCGGAGCGTGATTTTGAATCTCGACACGCGGCTTCGGTCTGGGGCCGGCGGGCGGGGAAACGCTGGCACCGCCGCGCCCATTCACTAAGCCGTGGCTTGGTGGCTGAACTGGATGGCCAACCCGCCGGGCAGCCGTTAGCGAGCAAGCGGATTCCATGCGCCGCAGTCGCTACAACGGCGGCGCCCGCGGTTATCTCCAGCCGGAAGGAATCATCATTCTTGGCCAGTACCAGTCTCACGTTGCCATCGCCCGCGACCTCGGACTGCCACTGCCAGGCCCGGGCGAGTCTGTGTCAGCCCGAATCATCCCCGCACCACGCCGCGGCGCCGGTGTCGCTGAGATAGCAGGCAAGCTCTGGAAAATCGCGAAGCACGGCGATCCTATCGTCTCCGCGCCCGTCCTCCCAGAGATTTGATTTCGCCTGTCCCGGCCCCCTCGCCAGCTCGATAAAGTCCATCTACTTCCGGTCCGCGAATAGAATATAGGTAGTGCTTGCCCGGTCATCGAGCCGCACCGCCACCCCATGGCCGCTCACCAGCTCTAACGAACAGCCATAAACATTGAAGCGAACCAGGCGGCGGCCATCGGGCGGACGAGTCCGCAGGGCCATCGGGCGGTGGATTCAACGGTTGCGGCTGGCGAGTTGTCCGCGCGTGACCCCCAATTGATTGAAGAGCTTGAGTTCGCGCCAGAGCTGCGCGCCGGTGATCTTCCCCGCGAGCAAGCGACTGTAGTGATCGAGAGTTTGCCGCACGAGCGCGGGGGTCTCGTTCAAAAACTCGAGCCGAAAGCGCCGCGCGCCCCGCTGGCGCAAGGCGGGGAAGTATTCCGCGCCGGTCTGGGCGGCCGCGTTGAAGACGGTGTTGCGGCAACCGGCGTCCGCCTTTACCGGATGCAGAGCTCCGACCCGGTCCCGCAGCTTCAGATCCACCCGGTCGCAGGGGCGGCCGCAATCACGATAATCCTTTCCCGTCGAGAGGAACGCGCAAAAGACGCAATGCTCCATGTGAAACATGGGCATGTGCTGATGGAGCGTGATTTCAAACCAATCCGCCGGGCAGGCCGCCAGCAGGGCGTCCAGTTGCGCGAGGTTCAGGTCGTAGGACGCGGTGACGCGTTCGAGCGCGAAACGCTCGAGGAAATAGCGGGCGGATTCCCGGTTGGCGATGTTCAGCGAGTAATCCCCGCGCAGGCGCAAGCCGGCGAAAGCGCGCAAATGATCGTAATTGCGGGCGAGGATGCCGTCCGGTTCGCTCGAGCGCACCTGGTTGAGAATCCAGTCCTCGCCCGTTTTAAAGATGCGCGGCGGAGCGGCGAAAATCGCGGTTCCCGCGGCGCGCGCCAGGCGGACTGCGTCCCGGAATTTTTTGGGATCCTCGAGTTCGCAGTAAACGGTGGCGGGGCGGGATTCCAGGATGGTTTCGAGTTGCGGCAAGGTGCGGGCCAGCGCGAGGAGTTCGACATCGGCGGCGGCGCCCGGCGCGGGCGGCGGGGCCGGGGCGGCGGGGCCGGCCTCGGGCCCGGCGAGGGTCCAGCGGCGGGGGCGGGCGCGCAAGGAGGACAACGTCTCCACGATTTCGCGCCGGAGCCGGTTCAATTCACTGACCGGCAGCAGGACTGCGCCGCGGAGGTGGTTGGCGAGTTCGCCGAGCTGGAAGGGCGTGCCGCCCAGCCGGCTGAATTGGGCGCGGAGCAGCCCGGTGGTGAGGGGTTGCGTTTCCGCCGCCGCCAGCGGGAGGCGTGATTGGGCCTGGGCGACGGATCCGGTGTCGTCGCGCGCCAGCACGGTGAGCGGGCCGCCGGCGGCGCCGTGAATTTCGAGATCCACGGGCCGTCGATAGCGCGGGCGATCGGCGGTGAAAGTCTGGCGCAGGCGGCGCTCCAGTTCCGGATCGCTGGTTTTCCACAGTTTGTCGCCCGGATGCACGCGTTGAAAATCAAGGTTGCCCCGGCCAAAGCCCAGCCAGACCAGGGGCGCGTTCCCGGAGGCGCCGCCGCGCCGCCAGGCGCGGATTTCATACACCCGGCCGCCTTCCTCCCTTTGCTCGGGGCGACCACAATCAAACACCACGCCGTCACCGGGTTTGAGCGGCCCCTCGCGCGCCAGCACCACGCCTTCCCGGGTCACCTCCCGGATGGTGCCCAGGAAAACGCCGCGTTTTTTGCCGAAGCGGCCGTGAACCAGTTCCTGGTGGTTGTTGCCGCGGAACCAGCCGGTGTGGAGTCCCCGGGAAAAAGCCATCTCCATCTCGTAACGCGCCTCGCCGGCGGCGGGAACAGCTTGATCCAGCGCCGCGCGATACAATCGCGTAATGCTCGCCACATATTCGGGGGACTTCAGGCGCCCTTCGATCTTGAGCGAGGCGACCCCGAGCCGCGCGAGTTCCGGCAGCATTTCGATTCCGGCGAGGTCCTGGGGACTGAGCAGGTAGCGGCGATCGCCCAGCGGCACCGGTTGCTCGTCGGCGATGAGTTCGTAGGGCAGGCGGCAGGCCTGGGCGCATTCTCCGCGGTTGGCCGAGCGGCCGCCGAGCGACTCGCTGGTCAGGCACTGGCCGGAATAAGCCACGCACAACGCGCCATGAACAAAGACCTCGAGCGGCATGGCGGAGTCTCCCGGCGCGGCTTGAAAGGCTTCGAGGTCCTGGAGCGAGCATTCGCGCGCCAGCACCACGAGCTGGCAGCCGAGCTCGCGGGCAAACTCGATTCCGGCCCGGCTTGTCACAGTCATCTGCGTCGAGGCGTGGATCGGAAAGTCCGGCGAAAGGCGCCGCAGCAAGCGGCAGATTCCCACATCCTGCACGATGGCGGCATCGACTCCCGCGGCGATGATGGTTCGCGCGTAGCGCTCCGCCCGCGCCATTTCATCCTGGAACACCAGCGTGTTGAAGGTGACGTAGCCTTTCACCCCGCGGTGATGGAGGAAAGCCATCAGCTTCGGCAGATCAGCCTCGGTGAAATTATGGGCGCGCATCCGGGCGTTGAATTGCTCGAGCCCGAAATAGATCGCGTCGGCTCCGTTCTCGACGGCCGCGCGGGCGCATTCCCAGTCGCCCGCCGGGGCGAGCAACTCGGGGCGCGCAGGCCGGCCCGCGCGGGGGCCGCCGATGGTGGTTGGCACTGAATTCATCGCCGTCGGGATTCGATCGCTTCGGCGCGGCGGGTTCGCACGCCGCCAGCACGCGGGGAATATAGCGGAAACCTCCGGGCATGCACAAAGAAACCGGAGGAATCCCGGTTGACCGCCGCTTGTGCAACGCGCCGGTTGCGGCTAGACTTCCGGGCATGCAATCAGTTTTTGAGGGTCCGGTTTACGTGGTGCGCGACAACATCGACACGGACCAGATCATCCCCGCCCAGTATCTGAACCTGGTGCCGACCATTCCCGATGAATACGAGAAGCTGGGCTCGTACGCGCTCTGCGGGCTGCCCGAGAAGTTGTACCCGATTCGTTACGTGCAACCAGGGCAATTGGACAGCGGGTATCCCATTGTGGTGGCCGGCCGGAATTTTGGCTGCGGCAGCAGCCGTGAGCATGCCCCGATCGCGCTGGGCTCGGCGGGTTGCCATCTGGTGCTGGCCGAGAGTTTTGCCCGCATCTTCTTCAGGAACTGCGTGGCGACCGGAGAGCTCTACCCGTGCGAGGTCAAAGAGCGCCTGTGCGACGTCCTGAAGACCGGCGAGGTGATCCAAGTGGACCTCGATGCCGGACAGGCCACAGTCAAGAGCACCGGCCGGATTTATGAATTCAAACCGCTGGGCGACGTGCGCCCGGTGGTGGATGCCGGCGGGTTGTTCAACTATGCCCGCCAAACCGGCATGATCGCCAAATAAGCCCGACGCCGGCGCGCCGCTCCGGCGGCGCGCGGACCGCAGGCGCTCCTTGCCATGAAGACCCTCTCCGCCGTGCTCAATCGCCGACGTTTTTTGAGACTGGCCGGAGCCGGACTGGCGGGTTTCTCCCTGGCTCCGCGGCTGGCGCCGGGCGCGGCGGGAAAGCTGCCGCCGAACCAGCGCATCAACCTGGGCGCCATCGGAGTGGGCGGCATGGGGGGGGCGGATCTGAATGCCCTGGCGCCGTACTGCAATGTCATCGCCCTGTGCGACGTGGATGCGGCGAGCGCCGCCGGCAGCTTCAAAAAATTCTCCACGGCCAAACGATTTCGCGATTACCGGCGGATGTTCGACGTGGTCGGCGGCGAACTCGACGCGGTGCTGGTGGCCACGCCCGACCATTTTCACGCCACCGCCGCGCTGGCCGCCCTGGAGCGGGGCAAGCATGTGTATTGCGAGAAGCCATTGGCGCATTCGGTGCATGAAATCCGGCGCTTGATGACGGCCGCGCGAGAAGCCGGGGTGGTGACGCAACTTGGCAACCAGGGGCATTCGTATGATTCCATCCGCGACTTTTGCGAATGGATTTGGGCCGGCGCCATCGGCCGGGTGCATACCATTCATGCCGGATGCCGCTCGATCAATTCTGCTCTGGCCGAGCTGCCGCGACTGGCCGAGCATCCCCCCGTTCCCGAGACCCTGGACTGGGACACCTGGCTGGGACCGGCGCTCGAGCGCCCGTATCATCCGGCCTACTTGCCGAAAAAGTGGCGCTCGTGGGTGCCGTTCGGCAATGGAACCGTGGGGGACTGGGCGTGCCACGTCCTGGATCCGGTGTTTTGGGCGCTCGAGCTGGGCGCGCCGGACACCATCCAGGCGGAGGTCCGAGATTACGACCCGGTCAAACAGGGGGATTCCTTTCCGCGGGGCGAAATCATCACCTACGAATTCCCGGGGAACCGCAAACGCGGCCCGGTGACGTTAAAATGGTATAGCGGCGCGGAGCGAATCCCCCGGCCGCGGGAATTGGATCCGGACGAGCCGGACCTCGACACCGGCGCGGTGATCATCGGGGATAAGGGTGTGATCGTCCATGGCTCGCATGGGGCGGGCCAGGTCCGGCTGATCCCGGAGAGCCGGATGCTGGCCTTCGAGAGGCCGCCCAAGACCCTGCCCCGGGTGAAGGATCATCACTCGGACTGGATCCGGGCGATCCAGAACGGCGGCCGGGCCGGATCCGATTTCTCCTACGGCGGGCCGTTGAGCGAATTGGCCATGCTCGGAGTGATCGCCATCCGCCTGCCGGGACGCAAGCTGCGCTGGCAGGCGAGCCAGGCGCGGTTTGCGAATTCGCCGGAGGCGAACGAGCTGATCAACCCGCCGCGGCGCGCCGGCTGGCCGCTTTAAACCGCTTTAAGAACCCCATTGACATCTCCTCCGACAAACACTGAAATGACGCCATGAACGACTCCACTTTCCAGCCTTTGAGCTCGCGACGTGAATTTATTAAAACCACGGGCCGGCTCGCGGCCGTCTCCGCCCTGGCGGGGGTGGCCTTGCCGCACGTGCATGCGGCCGGCGGCGAGACCATTCGGGTTGCTTTGATCGGCTGCGGCGGCCGGGGCACGGGCGCCGCGCACAACGCCCTGAAGACGACCGGCGGCCCGATCGAACTGGTCGCGATGGCGGATGTTTTCGAGAACCGGCTTAACAGCAGTTTCGACGCTCTCAAAAAAGCTTGCGGCGATCAGGTCCAGGTGAAGCCGGAGAACAGATTCGTCAGCTTTGACGGCTATCAGCAGGCGATGGATTGCCTGAAGCCGGGCGACGTGGCGATTTTCGCGACGCCGCCGGCGTTCCGCTGGATTCACTTTGGCTACGCGATCAAAAAGGGATTGAACGTGTTCATGGAGAAGCCCGTGACGGTGGACGGGCCGACGAGCAAACGCATGTTTGCGCTCGAGGAGGAGTCGCGCAAAAAGAACCTGAAGGTGGGAGTGGGCCTGATGTGCCGGCATTGCCGCGCGCGGGAAGCGTTGCACGACCGGATCAAGGAAGGCGCGATCGGGGATATTTTGCTGCTGCGGGCCTATCGCATGCACGGGCCGGTGGCGTCCTTCGCCTCGGGAACGAGGCCGGCGGATCAGAACGAGTTGCTGTATCAGATTCAGCGTTTTCACAGTTTTCTGTGGGCCAGCGGCGGGGCGTACAACGATTTTTACATTCACAACATTGATGAATGCTGCTGGATGAAGGATGCCTGGCCGGTGAAAGCGCAGGCGCTGGGCGGACGCCACTATCGGGGCGACAACGTGGATCAAAACTTTGATGTGTACTCGGTGGAGTACACCTTTGAGGACGGGGCCAAACTGCTGCTCGAGGGGCGCTGCATGAACGGCTGCAAGGCCGACCATTCCAGCCACGCCCACGGCAGCAAGGGCATGGCCATCATTTCCGCCGCCGGCCATTGGCCCACCCGGGCCAGTCTGTTCAAGACGCAAAAGCGCGTCAAATCAGACCAGCTCTGGGCGTTTGGCCATGAGGGTCCCGAACTCGATCCGTATCAAGTCGAGTGGCAGGATCTGGTGGAAGCCATCCGTGGCGACAAACCGTACAATGAAGTACGCCGGGGCGTGGAAGCCAGCCTCGTCTCGAGCATGGGCCGGATGGCCGCGCACACCGGGCAGGAGGTCACGTTCGAGGAGATGCTGAATTGCGAGCACGAGTTCGCACCCGGTTTGGAACAGATCGGCTACTCCTCGGCGGCGCCCGTGCTGGCCGCCGCCGACGGCAAATACCCGGTGCCGATGCCCGGCATCACCAAGGACCGGGAGTACTGAGACGGCTTGCGGGCCGCCGCCGGGGCGGAGGCGTCAGTTGAGTTGCGCCAGGGCCGCTTTTACCCGGGCGAAATCCGGCAGTTCCTTGGGGGTGGGAGTTTGCTCGCTGTAGCGGACGATTCCCTGTTTGTCGATCACCACCGCCGCGCGCGCCGCCGTGTCGCCGATGCCCAGCAGCATCGGGAAGACCACGTCGTAGGCGCGAATGACCTGCTTGTTCAGGTCGCTGGCGAGTTTGATGGAGATTTTTTCCTTTTGAGCCCAGGCTTCCTGGGCGAACGGAGAATCCACGCTGATGCCGATCACGTCGGCGTTCAAGCCGGCCCAGGCGTTCAGCTCGGAGCTGATCCCGCACATTTCCTGGGTGCAGACCCCGGTGAAAGCAGCCGGGAAAAAGAGCAGCACGGTGTTTTTCTTGCCGAAATTATCGCTCAGCTTCACCTCCGCCAGACCGGAGGCTTGTTTGGATTTGAGGGTGAAATCGGGGGCTTTGGCGCCCGCTTTGATGGCCATAATTTTCCTTATCGGTTTACGTTCGGTCGTTGTTGACGACCCGCGTACTTATATCCGGAGCGGGCGGATGTCAAATCACGTCGCGTTTCCGGCTCAGGCGGCTGCGCGGCTGGGTGGCCGAGGGGGAGCTGGCGGGATGAAGGCTGAGCTGGCGGATGCCATCGTAGAGATACCACAGGCCGGATACTCCGGTGCAGATCGCGGCCGCCAGGCTGAGCGGCCCCAGCCAACGCCCGGGCCATTTCAACAAAACCCAGAGCACGATGGCCATTTGCAGCACGGTGGCGATCTTGCCCAGGATGCGCGGCCGCACCGCGAGCTTGCCGATCGTGAATTGGATGACCAGCACGCCCACCAGCAGCAGAAAATCCCGGCCCAGGATCGTTCCCGTCAACCAGAGCGGAATGGTCTCGAGGTGCGGCGCGTGATCGAAGCTCAGGACCACCACGCCCGAGGCCAGGAGCAGTTTGTCCGCCAGGGGATCAAGGATCGCCCCCAGCTCGCTGCATTGGTTGAAGCGCCGGGCAATGAATCCGTCCACGCCGTCACACACCGCCGCGAGGGCAAACGACCCCAGGGCCAGAAACCGGTGCGGCGGGTGGCCGGTGCGGGCATAATACAGCACCTCAACCACGAAAAAGGGGATCAGCAGAATCCGGAGAATTGTGATTTTATTGGCGGTGGTCATCGGATTTGCCGATGACCATCCTTCACCGCTTCCCCGGAATCGTCAACCCTAACTGACCACCAGCACGGAATTGTTCTCGCCGAACTGATTGGGCACGCTTTCGCGCGCCCGCGGATCGCTGATCCAGCGTCCGTCCACGACAAAACGATATTCATACCGTCCGGGCGCAAGATGCAAGGTGGTCTCCCACGCGCCGCCATCCCGGCGCATCGGCGCGCGCCGGGCGTCCCAGCCGTTAAACGCGCCGGCTACCGCGGCGCTCCTGGCGTGGGGCGCCTCGAGCTGGAGCACGACCTGCTTTTCGGGTTTCGCCTCGACGCCCCGCCGCGCTGGGGCGGGGGTTCTGGCAGCGGTCGAGCGGGCGGTGGGCCGGGCCTGGCCCCGGCTGGTCTTGGACTCAGCGCCCAACGAGTTTCCGAATGATCTTAAAGCCATATAAATCCTATCGCTTGAATTGCTTATGCAATCCGTCAGCATTTTGTATAACACATCTGGCGGCGTTTCTTCATGGGGTGTTGGCCCCAAAAAACCGGGGTGCGAAAGTGAAAAAGCCCGCCGGCCTTGGGAGGCGCGGCGGGCGAGAGCGGGCGAGAGCGGGCGGAGCGCTTCAGGAGACGCTCATGCCGAGCAGGAACTCGATGTTGCTGCCGGTTTTCTTGAGTTTGTTCAGCACCAACTCCATGGCTTCGACGGGCGGCACGCCGGTGAGCGCGCGGCGGAGGATGACGACTTTGTTGTATTCCTCCGGATGATAGAGCAGCTCTTCCTTGCGGGTGCCGGAGCGCTCGATGTTGATCGAGGGGAAAATGCGCCGGTCCACGAGAGCGCGGTCCAGATGGACCTCCATGTTGCCGGTGCCCTTGAACTCCTCAAAGATGACTTCGTCCATGCGCGACCCGGTATCGACGAGCGCGGTGGCGATGATTGTCAACGAGCCGCCTTCCTCGATATTGCGCGCGGCGCCGAAGAACCGCTTCGGTT
Organism: Verrucomicrobiota bacterium; assembly: GCA_039806935.1. Taxonomy (GTDB): domain Bacteria; phylum Verrucomicrobiota; class Verrucomicrobiia; order Limisphaerales; family UBA8199; genus JBDHQH01. Next base: position 3,715 of record JBDHQH010000108.1, on the reverse strand, counting down.
TGTGCAGCGCGTTGGCATCGACGCCGCCGGAGAGAATTTTGCCCGAGTGGGGCTGCACCGTGTTGTAGGCGCGGGCCAGGCGGGTGATGGAATCGAGCAGAATCACGACGTCGCGTTTGTGCTCGATCATGCGCTTGGCCTTTTCGATGACCATCTCGGCGACCTGCACATGGCGCTCGGGCGGTTCGTCGAAGGTCGAGCTGATGACCTCGGCGCCGCGGCAGGTTCGCTCCATATCGGTGACTTCCTCAGGCCGCTCGTCGATCAGCAGAATGAAGAGATAAGCCTCGGGATTATTCTTGAGGATCGCATTGGCCAGTTTTTGCATCAGCACGGTTTTGCCGGTGCGCGGCGGGGCGACGATGAGGCCGCGCGTCCCCTTGCCGATGGGGCAGACCAGGTCCAGCACGCGGGTGGACAGCTCGTCCGAGGCGGTCTCGAGGATGAAGCGCTTGTTGGGAAAGAGCGGGGTGAGATTGTCGAAATGGGTCTTGTCCTTGGCTTTGTCGGGATCTTCCTGGTCCACCGCCTCGACCTTGAGCAGCGCGAAGAACCGCTCCTTTTCCTTCGGGGGACGGATCTGGCCGGCGATCAGGTTGCCGGTCTGCAAATCGAAGCGCCGGATCTGCGAGGGCGACACATAAATATCCTCGGGGCAGGGGAGGTAATTAAAGCTCTGCGAACGCAGGAAGCCGAAGCCCTCCGGCAGCACCTCGAGCACGCCCTCGGAGAAGAGCACGCCGGCCCGTTCGGCATTCTTCTGGAGGATGTGGAAGATGACTTCGTGCTTGCGCATGGTGCCGAAGTTTTCGACGCCCAGATCGCGAGCCATCTGGTTGAGGTCGGCCATGGACATGGCCTGCAGCTTGGCGATGTTGACCTGGGTCTTGGCGATGCGATCCCGGTTGCCGGATTCCGGGCCGGGAGCGGATTCCTCCTGGCCTTCGGGGCGTCGGCGCCCGCGCTCGGCGGACGCCGGCTCGCGGGTCTCCGCCGGACGGGAATTGGGCGCGCCCTCGGGTTCGCGCCGGCGGCGCGGCTCCATGACCGGGTCCGCGGCGGGCGCGCCGGCCGCTGAGGGCGGCGGCTCGAGGGAGGGGGAGGGTTCGGCTACGGCGGTGGCGACGGAATTCTCCGCGGCCATCGGCTCCGCCTCGGCGGCGGGGGCCTTGGGGGCTTTGGTTTTGGCCTTTCTTGGGGCTCTTGGCATACGAGTGTGTTGCTTAAAATATGATTTAGAACTTATGTGCGATCGGGTGAGATCGTCACTGGCTGGTCAGCCCTGCTCTGGCGGAAGCTCTCAAGCGAACCGGACGCTCGAATTGGGACCTTCGACCGGGAGCGGCTGCAAGATGTAACCAAGTTCCCGCTATCGCAAGGGGAAAAATTCTTAATACGGCAGTGGGAACCTTGCAGTCAATTCTCGCACACGCTGCCGTACTTTTGCGAGCGTGTCAACATTTTTGATGTCCAACAAGGCTTCGCTAATCATGTCGGCGATGGCAGCCATCTCGGGTTCCTTCATGCCGCGGGTGGTCACGGCCGGGGTGCCGAGGCGGATGCCGCTGGCCTGGAAGGGGGAGCGGGTCTCGAAGGGAATCGTGTTCTTGTTTACTGTGATTCCGGCCTGATCCAGCGCCGCCTGGCAGTCTTTGCCGGTGAATCCCCGCGCGCCCACGTCCACCAGCATCAAATGGTTCTCCGTTCCGCCGCTGACAAGGCGGAAATCATTTCGTTTCATGCCTTCGGCCAGGGTTCGGGCGTTGGCGATGATTTGCCGTTGGTAATCCTTAAATCCGGGCTGCGCGGCTTCATGGAAACAAACGGCTTTGGCGGCGATGACGTGCATCAAGGGGCCGCCCTGGATGCCGGGGAAGGTCTGCGAATCGATTTCGCGGGCGTATTTCTCCGGGCAGAGCACGAGACCGCCCCGGGGTCCACGCAGGGTCTTGTGGGTGGTGGTGGTGACGAAATCCGCGTGGGGCACCGGGCTGGGATGCAAGCCGGCGGCCACCAGGCCGGCGATGTGCGCGATATCCGCCAGCAGATAGGCGCCGACCTCTTTCGCGATGGCCCCCAGGCGCTCGAAATGAATGATGCGAGGGTAGGCGCTGGCCCCGACGGTGATCATTTTGGGCCGATGTTCGCGGGCCATCCGGGCCAGTTGATCGTAATCAATCCGCTCGTCCTCCTGGCGGACGCCGTAATGGACGATTTCGAAAAACTTGCCGGAAAAATTGGCCCGATTGCCGTGGGTGAGATGCCCGCCGTGGGACAGGTCCATGGTGAGCATTTTGTCCCCGGGTTTGAGCATGGCGAAATAGACGGCCATGTTGGCGCCGCTGCCGGAGTGCGGCTGGACATTGGCGTGTTCGGCGCCGAACAAGGCCTTGGCGCGGTCGATGGCCAGTTGCTCGACGGCATCGACATTTTCACAGCCGCCGTACCAGCGTTTGCGGGGGTAGCCTTCGGCGTATTTATTGGTCAGGACCGAGCCTTGGGCTTCCATGACTGCCGGGCTGGTGAAATTTTCGCTGGCGATGAGTTCGATATTTTCCTGTTGCCGCTCGCGCTCGCGCTCGATGGCGGCGGCGATTTCGGGATCCACCGCTTGCAGACGCAGGTCCAGGGGGACGATTTTCATTTCCATTTGGTTCAAGCGCCGCTCGTGGCGGCCACCTTCAAATTCCGTTTTCAAAAAGACATCGATGATGCGCGCGGCCTGGGCGCGGTCCAGCCCGCCCGCCAGGCAGAGCACGTTGGCATTGTTGTGGCGCCGGGACCAGGCCGCGGATTGTTCGTCGGCGACCAGGGCCGCGCGGACGCCGGGGACTTTATTTGCCGCCATGCTCATGCCGATCCCCGTGGCGCAAACCAGCAGACCGCGGCGGCTGAGGCCCTGGCTTACGCTCTGCCCTACCAGCCGGGCGTAGTCGGTGTAATCCACGGACTCCGCGGACCCGGGGCCGAAGTCGGTCACGCTCAATCCTTGTGCTTGCAGGTGCGCCTTAAGGCTTTCTTTCAGGTCAAAACCCCGGTGATCGGCGCCCAGGGCCACCTCGGCCCGCGCCCCCTCCGCCGGACAGCTCCGTTGCTGGAGGTGACGGAGCAGCGAGGCGATCCCCTGCTCGATTTGATCCCGGCAGGTGAGATAGATGTTATAGGAGCCGCCGATGGGGTCGCTGATGCTTTTCTCGAATTCCTCCAGCGTCTCGTCGAATTCCCGAAGCAAAAAGACTTTTTCCGCCGCCATCGGATACAGCAGCATGATCGTGTCCACGTGGCTGTGAGTCATGCCGAGGATGTAATCGGCTTGTTCCACCAGCTCGGCGGAGACCATCTGGCTGCGGTGCGAGGAAATGTCGATGCCGATCTCTTTGACTGCCTGCACGGCATGGGGCGTGGGCGGCTGGCCATCGGCGGCGCCCAGGCCGGCCGACCGGACGCAAAATTCGCCCCGCCCGCGGGCGGCCTGGCGAAAAATGCCCTCGGCCATGGGACTGCGGCAAACGTTGCCCGTGCAGACAAATAAAACGGTCTTCATCTCGCTTTAGCGCCCTTGAAGTTGGGTTTGCCGGGGCCAATCGTCAACGGGTAAATCAAGCGCGCCCCTGGCGGACGACGGCCAGGCCCTTCAGCAAATCAAGGGCGCGGACAAGGGTTGGGTCGGTGATCGCCGGAGCGGAGGCCGCGGGCTCCGGCGCGGCGGCGCCCG
>JBDHQH010000107.1:0-12678 GCA_039806935.1 Verrucomicrobiota bacterium | reverse complement strand
GTAGGTGTCTGGACCGTGTCTCAGTTCCAGTGTGGCTGGTCGTCCTCTCAGACCAGCTACCCGTCTTAGCCTTGGTGGGCCGTTACCTCACCAACTAGCTGATAGGCCGCGGGCTCATCATGAAGCGTCAGGCCTTTCGGTCCCCAGCTTTAACAACCTTGAGATGCCCCTCGGCTGTCACATCCGGTATTAGCTCGCCTTTCAACGAGTTATCCCAAACTTCATGGCAGATTACCCACGTATTACTCACCCTTGCGCCGCTCTCGCTCCAAAATATTGCTACCCTGGAGCAATCGCTCGACTTGCATGTCTTATCCACGCCGCCAGCGTTCGTTCTGAGCCAGAATCAAACTCTCCGTTAAAAAACGTTAGTTGATTCCTGTCCGGTTCGTGAGAACCAGACTGGTGTCTATTTCATTAAAACTCTCCAAACCCGCTCCACTAACAGAGCGGATCTGAAGGGGCTCTAAAACTTATCGCACAATTCAATTTTCAATGAGCACCGGATGTTGCCACCCGAAAAATCTCGTTCCGCGACTTTCATCCGCGGTTCCGAAGGACAAAAACTCTCCGGGGCCGACTTTTTTCTTAACTCGGCCACCCAGACCTTCGTTAGTTTCGAGCTCCAGCCTCGCTGAAACCCGCTTTACCGTCAACAACTTTCTTTGCTGTTTTTTCGGTCGGTTGCTCTCAACAACCATTGCAAAATACCATCTGCAGACGGAGGGTCAATACCCTATTTCATTTTTTTCAAAATTTTTTCCGACCGCCCGTCACCAGCTCGCAAAGAACGTGGAGTGAAGAATGCCACACTTAACTTGTTGCGCAACAGTTTTTTAAAACTTTTTTTTGCGCCCGGGGAGTCTCACTCCATCCACAGGCCGGAGACTTTACCTCATTCCAAAATCCGCGCAATACTTTTTTCAACTTTTTTTTCGAGACGCCGGATTCGCTTCGGATTCGCGCAATCGCCGGCAAAAAATGGGAGCGAGATGAGCGGCGTGTCGGGCGCGAGCCGCCGGAGCAAGCTGGTGTTTGTCCGCGCTGACACATCCGGTGTTTTACAATCCATCATCACCACGCGCGGTCCGGCGGACCCGAGGGCCCGGTTCCGGGCGCCCGGGGTTTCCAACGCCCGCAAACTGAGGAGGGTGTGGTTGATCGTGCCCAGCCGGTTGGGGGCGACCAGCAGCGTCCGGCAGCGCAGGCGCCGGATCAGATCGAGGACAAAATAATTTTTCCCCAATGGCGCCAGCAACCCGCCCGCCCCCTCGATGAGCAGCCACTCGCAGCGACGGGCAATCGCCCGAATGTGCCGCAGCGGCGCCTCGATTCCCGGCCCGTGCGCCGCGGAAGCCAGGGGCGCCACCGGTTCCGGAAAAAAGAAGGGGTTGATTTCTTCCAGTGCGAGTTCCCCATCCTGCAACGCGAGCAGAAATTCGGCATCCTCCCGCCCGCCCGAGCAAAACGGTTTCACTGCCAGCGCGCGTTCGCCGCGGCGGCGCAGATGCGCCAGCAGCAGGCCGGTCAGCAAAGTCTTGCCGACGCCGGTGTCCGTGCCGGTAACAAACACCAGGCGCCCCCGCGCGCCGGCGGAAGGGGAATCTTGCCGCATGACGGGAGTATTTCGCGCCGGCCTTCCCGCGTCAACGGGCGGCGCAAATTTGTGGAATTCCCGCCGTTCGTCTGCGAGTATGCGCGCGATGAACAAGTTGGCGGCCGCGATTCTATACTGGGGCTTTTTGGCGCTGGTGCTCGGGTTCTGCCCGGCCGGAGCCGCGGCGGGCGAGGCGCCCGCGGCGCATTATCCCCCGCCGCTCGCGAGCTATCAGGACGCCGCGGCCGATTCGATCGGGCGCGTGCTGGCCGGCCGCCTGCGGCAGGAACCGTTCAACGCGGTCGCCACCGCGATGTTTTTCCTGGCCATCGTGCATACTTTCCTGGCGCCAAAGCTCACCCATCTGTCACGCCGTTTCGAGGAGCGGCATCAGGCCGCCCTCGCAGCGCGCGCCGCCGCCGGGCAACCCGCCCGCGAGGAGGTGAGTTTCGTGGCGAAAATGCTGCATTTGCTCGGAGAGATAGAGTTGGTTTTTGGCCTCTGGGTGGTTCCGCTGCTGATCGCCCTGGCCGTCGCCAAAGGCGGGGATGCGGCTCGGAACTATCTGAGTCACGGGCTGAATTTTACCGAACCGGCGTTCGTGGTCGTGATCATGACGATTGCCGCCAGTCGTCCGGTGCTGCATCTGGCGGAAAGATTAATGGCGCTGCTGGCGGGCCTGGGTGGCGGCTCCGCGCCCGCTTGGTGGCTCGCGATTTTGACCGTGGGTCCGTTGCTGGGCTCGTTTATCACCGAACCGGCCGCCATGACCATTTGCGCGATGCTGCTGGCGGACAAACTCTACCGCCGCCGGCCGCGCCCGGCCTTCGCCTACGCCACTCTGGGGCTGCTGTTTGTGAACGTCTCGGTGGGAGGCACGCTCACCCACTTCGCCGCGCCCCCGGTTCTAATGGTGGCGGCCAAATGGAATTGGGGGCTGGCTCACATGTTCCGGCATTTCGGAATCGAGGCAGCGCTGGGGATTATCGTCAGCAATTTGCTTTATTTTTTCTGGTTTCGGAAGGATTTCCAAAGCCTGGCGCCCGCCACCCAGAACCGGGCGCCCAAGCCGGCGCCCACGCCTTTCTGGATCTCCGCCGCTCATGTTTTATTTCTGGCCTGGACCGTCGTGAACAATCACTACCCCGCCCTCTTCATCGGCGGGTTCCTTTTTTATCTGGCTTTCGTCCAGGCCACGGAACATCACCAAGGCGAGTTGTCGCTGCGGCCGGCTTTGCTGGTGGGGCTGTTCCTGGCGGGTTTGGTGGTGCATGGCGGGCTGCAGGGCTGGTGGATTGCGCCGGTGCTGAGCCGGCTTTCCGAGGGGCCGTTGTTTTTGAGCGCCATCGTTTTAACCTCGTTCAACGACAACGCCATGATCACTTATCTAGCCTCATTCGTTCCCGATTTGACGGAGGCCATGAAACACGCCGTCGTGGCGGGAGCGGTGGCGGGCGGCGGCCTGACGATCATCGCCAATGCCCCCAACCCGGCGGGACAATCGCTGCTCGCCCGGTTTTTCCCGGAGGGCGTTTCCGCACCGCGGCTCTTCGCGGGGGCGCTCCTCCCCACCATCATCGTGGCCGCGGTGTTTTTTTTCCTCCGCTGAGCCGCGCCGTCACTTCCAGTGGAAGCTCAAGACCTGGATGTCCCGGGCGTTGTTCCGGCCCAGGATGGCCACGAACTTCCGATGATAATTGGCGACCTGGGCGTCCACGGTCACCTCGAAGGTGGCGCTGCGCACCGTGAACATCGGGGCAAACGCCTGCGCGGCCTGGCGGTTCATCCCGGCGCTCACCAGCGCGTCCAGAATGCCGAAGCCCATGCTGCCGATCGGGGTTTCCAGCCCGTCCTGGCCGGCCCCCGAGCGCAGTTCGATCAGCCGCTGCGCCGCCATGGTGTCGCCCCCCAGCAAGACTTGCAGCACCGTCTCCGGAGCGGTGTTAATGTTGATTTTTCCAATGGAAAGCGGCGTAAAAATATCCACCAGGCCCGCCGGATAAACCGGCCCCTGGATGGGTAGCCCGAGGCGGTTCACCCGCGGCAGAAACGAGCTCGGGGGATGATCCGGCGAAGAGCTTCCCCAGTAAAGCTCTGGCGTGACCCCCCGGACCAACAGCAACTCGGCGAGATCGTCGATCGGACCGTTCTTGGCGAAGTACGCGTGCTCGGGATCGCTCTGATAGAAGTCGCTTTCCGCGCCCTCGACGCGCGTGTTTTCGTCCCGATCGATCCAGTCCAGAATCGAATTCGCGATCGGCGTCAGCTCGCCGGCGTCCACGCCCAACACCATCAGCGCTTGTTGCAGCACCCCTTCGGGCACGATGTTGATGTTCAGCTTGCGCTCGAGATCGATGATTTTCCAGGTGGCTGTGCCATTCCGGAATTGGAGCGTGGTCTGGACATTGGCGAGCGGGCTGTTCGAGGTGCCCAGGCCGCCCAGGCCCCCCGCCCAGACTTGATTGAGCGCGTCGTACGGTTCCTGCGGGATGTTCAGTTGCTGGGCCAGCACCCAGCGGCAGTACTCGACGGCCGACCGCCCCATCCACTCGATTTCCGATTCGCTGCTGGCGTTGCGCGCCAGCTTGGTCTCCACCTTCATCGAGTAGGCGAAACCGCCCGCGAGGATAGACAAGGCAAAAATCGAGATCATCACAATCACCAGCGCAATGCCGCTTTGCGGGACCGTTCGCTCGCGCGCATGGCTTGCCAATCTCAGGCGTCTCCGGAGTCTCATGGCTGCCCCCTAGCCCCCGTGCCGCCTGCCTGGCTGCCCGGCTGGCCGCCGGCGCCCGGCTGTGCGCCCGGATTCCCTTGAATCATCGGTGTTTGCCACCCTGCCTGCACCGCGATGGCGGGCAGGCTGACAATGCGCGTGACGGTTTCGCCAGCGACAGTCGAGTGCGCCGCATTTTGTTGCAACTGAACCGTGACGCGGACCAAGCTCGGGAGCTGGTTGGTGTTGAGCCACTGATCCACCCAGTCGTTCATTCGCGCATCCCAAAACTCGGACACAAATTCCTTCACATTCCGGGCCAGCACCAGCGGATGCTCGAGTTCGTCCTTATCCATCTCCATCAGGATCGGTTGCTGCCGCAGCACCAATTGCCGTGAATTATCATTCCCGGATTCCAACGAAAACGTCACCCGGCGCACATCGAAATCCCCGAACTTGCCGCTGCGCGGGAAGAACTTGGACAATCGGGCGACAAACGACAGGTAGGCGTCGCTTCCGTTCACGGCCTCAAAACCGTAGAGTTGCTGATTATTCGCGAAGGACTCGACCGCCCCGAGCGACTCTTCAATAGTGCGCGCCGCCATGCGCGCCCGCTGAACTGCGGCGGCCGCGTCTTGGCCCACTTTTGAAGCCCGCAAGATGGAGGTCCAGCTCGAGAAAATCGCCGCCAGCACCAGACTGAGAATGCCCAGCGCGATCAGGATTTCCACCAGCGTGAAGGCGCACGCCCGGCCGCTGCGCCCCGCTCTCGGGTTGGTCTGGTGAAGCAGCCTCACCGGGGAAATGCTCCTACCCGGGCATCCGGCGCGTACACCAAGATGCTTAGACTGTCCGCCGGCAATTGACTGCCCCGTTTGCGCAGCAGAATGTTCACCTCCAGCAACCCGTTCGTGTCGTAGGGCTGGGCCTGGGCCTCCCACGAGAAGTCAGGATAGGCGTCGCCAAAATCGCCCGAGAACGCGGCTTCCGCATTCCGGTTCGTCTTCAGCGTCTGGCTTACCAACGCCGCGGCCATCCCGACGTCCACCTCGCCACGCTGCAACGCCCTCGCGTTGCGCAACGTTCCCGAGACCAGCGCCAGAATCGTAAACGCGGCCATGAAAAAGATGCCGCACGCAATCATCACCTCCAGCAAGGTGAAAGCGCGGCTCCGTCCAGTTCGGCGGACAGATTCCAAGCAAAAGGGCGGCATCATGGCACGTTCCTCATTTCCCGGCCCACGCCCGCAGCGGATCTTTCACCACGTCCGCCAGCGCGGTGGTTACCTCCAGGTCGATCCCATAATGATCCCGGCCATCGAAAAGCACCAGCTTCATCTCGTCGCAGGTGCCGTTGGGATAAAATCGGACCTTCGCCTGGTCCGCATCCCGGTACTCGATTCCCGACATGTTGATGTCCAGCAACTCGATGATCACCTTGTCTGAGAGTTGCGCTGCCAATCCCGAACCGGTCGGCGCGGTCTCCGGGCCCTGATGGGACACCGGCAAAATGCGCGGCCCAGCGGGCGCGCCTTCCGGAGCGGTGGTTTCATTCGTCGCGCTGGAGGATTCCTCGACACTGAACCGGTTTTGCCGCGGGTAGATAATCAAATCCATCGCCCTGCCCTGGAGAATCGCCCGAGCGCGCGCATTGCTGCAAACCTCGACCACATCACTGATCGCCTGCCGCATCGGTTCCTTGTGCCACACCTTGTACACCATGGGCACCCCCATGGTCAGAGCTATCCCCATGATCCCCACGACGATCATGATTTCGATAAGCGTGAACGCTCCCCGCCAGGCAGCGGACACTCCGTGATTCGGAAGCTTGGCAGCGGCCTCGCTCATGGATATCACCGGGCAATGTTGGCCGTCATGGCAAACATCGCCGAGAGGACGCTCAACAGCAGAAAGCCCACCCCCGCCGCCATAACCACGATCATCACCGGCTCGATCATGTTCATCATCACCTTCAAGGCGTTGTTCAACTCGCTTTCGTAAGTATCCGCCACGTTTTTCAGCGCGCCGGGCACATCCCCGGTCTCCTCGCCGATTTTCACCAGATCCACCATGAGTTGCGGGAAGACCTTGCCGCGGGCCAGCGGTTGCGCGAGCGTTTTGCCGTCCGTGACCTCCTCCCGCGTCTTGGCGATGGCCTCCTTCACCACTGTATTGGGTAGAATTTGCTCGGTGATTTTCAGGGCGGTCAGCACCGGCACGCCGTTCTCCAGCAACGTGCAGAGCGTCCGGGCGAACTGGCCAAAAAGGTTCAGTTTCACCACTTTGCCAAAGACCGGCGCCCGCATTTTCCACTCGTCAATCTTGCGTCGGCCCTCGGCCGTGCCCTGGAAACGCTTGAACAGAATCAGCACGGCAAAAACGCTCAGGATCATGAGCCACCAATAGCCCGAAAACGCGCGGCTGATCCCGATCAGGATCTGAGTCATCATCGGCAACGGCACGTTCATGCCCTCGAAGATGCTCAGAAATTTCGGGAGCATATAGGTCATGAAAAAGAACATGATCCCCACTCCCACCACGCCCACGAAGGCTGGATAAATGAGGGCCGAAGCAAACTTCGACTGCACCTGCGCGAATTTTTCAAAGTGATCCGCCATCCGGCGCAGCACATCGACCAGGGCGCCGCTGGACTCGCCGGCCCGCACCATGTTGACGTAGAGATCCGAGAAAATCCGGGGCTGCTTCGTCATCGCGTCCGAGAGACTGCGCCCTTCCATGACATCCTGGCGCAGTTCACGACTGACGTCGGCCGGAATGCCGCGGGTCTCCAGGTGCGTCATGCTGTTGAGAGCGACCGTCAGCGGCATGCCCGAGGAAAGCAGATTGGCCAATTGCTGGGTGAAAGTGCTCAACTCCTGCAATTTCGGCCGCCGTTTGGCGCTCAGGGCGGCCCGCAAACTCGGCGGCAGCAGGTTTTTCCAATCCGCCCCCGCCCGGACCGCCCCGCGATCGGCGACCACGCCTCCGCCCTTGGCCGAGTCCACAGCCACAGGAAACAGCCCGAGCCGCTCGATTTGCACCAGCGCCGCTGAGCGATCCGCCACTTCCAGCACACCCTCGACCACCTCTCCAGTGCGACGGCGCGCTTTATACGAGAATTGGGGCATAGACTAATTCTTCCTGTACTCGAACACGAAGTTTACCGAAAAGTTGCGGCTTTCCAAGACGCAAAACGCTCGAAAAGAACACGCTGGCGGGACGCAAGCCGCGAAGCGTTGGCGGACAACCGCCCTGCCCGTCCGCACCGGGCCATGATCGCCACGCGCCTTTACCCGCCGTTGGCCTGGAGCCGCAGCGCTTCGTTCGTGCTGCCACGCCGGTATCCCTGCAGATCCAGGGTCACGTGAGTGTAGCCGATTTGTTTTAACTCGTGAGCGATTCGGGCTGAAGCGCCATTGGCCAGAAAGCTGCCCATCTCCCCGGGGCCGACTTCGATCCGCGCGAGATGCAAAACCCGGGACGACAAGCCCAAAAGTTCCGAACCACGCGAGGGCAACTCATGATGGCGCACCCGAAGATCGTGGAAGCCCAAATCGCGCAGGAGGTTCTCCGCGCGTTCGATCATCGACAGCTTTTGCAAGGTCACGCCTTCGCCGTAGGGAATTCGCGAGCTGAGGCAGGCCATTTGGGGCTTCTCGGCCGTGGGCAAACCCAGCGCGGCGGATAGTTCCCGGATTTCCCTTTTCAACAGCCCGGCCTCTTTCAGTGGCGCGCGCACCTGAAACTCGGCGGCGGCCTTGGCGCCCGGGCGAAAGTCACCAATATCACTGGCGTTTTCTCCGTAAGCGATCACCGCGAAACCCTCCGTCCGCGCCAGCGGGGCCAATTCGGTGAACAGCTCGTGTTTGCAGAAATAGCAGCGATTTTGAGAATTGGCGGTGTAGTTGGCGTTTTCAAACTCGCGGGTGTGGACCACACGCACCGGAAATTTGAACTGCCGACCCAATTCCAACGCAGCCTCAAATTCGCGCCGCGGCAGGCTCGGTGAATCCGCGATAGCCGCCAGCGCCCGGTCGCCCAACACATCATGCGCCACACGCGCCAGAAAGGCCGAGTCCACTCCCCCCGAATACGCCACCAGGCAGGATTCAAATGAACGCAGCAGTCTGCGCAGCCGTTCTAATTTGTCTGTTGCCACCGGGGTGACACTGCCATGACCCGGGAGGAATGTCGAGTTTGCCCCCAGCGCAGTCCACGCCCCCCGGTCCGGCGATGAGGCGTGGTGACAAAAAAGCCAGGCGTCGCAGCCTGGCTCGCTTTTGAATGGCTGTGGAGATCAGTTCCTAGCCCCTGGTCCGGTCGCTCCGGGGGCCGCGCTCACCACGGGCGGCTCGCTCGGGACGGCCAGTCGAATCATGGCGGCGGCCACTGCGCCGGTCGGCTGAGGCTTCCTCCTGTGCCGCGGGAGCGACTTCTGGCGGAGGAAGGGGAGTCGTGCTCTCGACGCGCACGTTCAGGGTCGAGGCGACGTCGGGGTGCAAACGCAGCGGAATCTCGTGATCGCCCAGGGTGCGGATGGGGGAATCCAATTGGATCTTCTTTTTCTCGAGTGAAATGTCGAACTGGATCTTGAGCTGATCGGCAATCATTCCGGAGGTCACAGTGCCGAACATCTTGCCGTCCTCGCCGGTCTTCACTTGAATGAGGCAGATCAGTTTGGAAATACTCCGGCCCAGCTCGGTCATGGTATTGAGCTCATGGGCTTCCCGCTCGGCCCGGCGCTGCTTGAGCGCCTCGAGGCGGCGTTTGTTGGCAGCCGTAACCGGGATGGCCAGGCCCTGCGGGAGCAGGTAATTCCGCGCGAATCCGGCGGCGACCTTGACTTGGTCAGACTCGCCGCCGAGGCCGACAATGTTATGCGTCAAAATTACTTCAGTTTTAGCCATACAAAATCCAAATTATATAAAGAGTCAAAGATCGAAAATCAAAACGGCACATCGTCCTCTTCCGGAGGCGGCCCATCGGTCTCCACAGGCGCGGACGCGGCGGGCGCCGCCGGAGCGGCGGGTCGGGACATCGGGGCGCCGGTGCCTTCGCCGCGGTTGCCGCTATCGAGAAATTGAAAGCCATCCAGCACCACACCGAGCTTGGTTCGCTTCTGGCCGGTTTGTTTGTCATCCCACTGGTCCAAACGGAGGCGTCCTTCGACAAAAATCGGCCGACCTTTTTTCAGGTATTGGCTAATGACCTCGGCCTGGCGTCCGAAGGCGTCCACGTCAACGAAGGTGACCTCTTCTTTCTTCTCCCCCCCCTCGGTCGTCCAATGACGGTTCACGGCCAGCCCGAGCTTGGCAATCGCCATGCCTTTGGGGGTGTAGCGCAACTCGGGATCCCGGGTGAGATTCCCCATCAGAAAGACTTTGTTGAAATTTGCCATAAGGCTGGGGAGTAAGGAGGTGGCTTCGGTCGCTGGTTACGCCGCGGCAGCCTTCGGCGCGGGCGCGTTACTGAACATCACGCGAAAGACTTCGCCATTCATCGCAAAGCGGCGGCGCAACTGGTCCAGCACGGCTGGCTGACTCTCGAAAATGATATTAACGTAGAAACCGGCGTTTTGTTTCTTATCGGCGACCCGGGAAAAATTTTTCTTGTCCATCTTTTGGATGGTCTCCACCTTGCCGCCCGCGTCGCCAATCTCGGCCGCGATCTTATCGATCGTGTCCTTGATGCTCTCTTCTTTGCCCGCGGTGTCCAGTATGAACAAACCTTCGTATCGTTTCACTGCGCTTTTCTTTCGTCGCCGGGATCCACGACCCCGTTGAACTGACTCATTGCTGTTTGTATTCCGGCATCCAGCCAGGATTCCACCTGTCGGGAGGCCACGTCTAAAACTCTAGCGGCCACGGCCGCCTCCGTCGAATTAAATCGGCCCAGGACGTGATTTGTAATCTCGCGCGCGCCGGCGCTCCGCCCGATACCAAGCCGCAGCCTCGCATATTCGCGAGTGCCCAAATGTTGCTCGACCGACTCGAGCCCATGATGCCCGCCGCTGCTGCCTGAGGGCCGCAACCGGATTTCCCCCAGGGGGAGATCGGCGTCATCCACCGCCACCAACAACCGGCCCGCTGGCACCCGGTAAAATCCCGCCACCCGCGCCACCGCCTCGCCGCTCGCATTCATATAGGTCTGCGGCTGGCAGAGCCATAAACTTCGACCTCCGCGGTCAATTCGGGCAACCCGAGCGCTAAATTTTTTCTCCAGTCGCCAAGTCCCGCCCCAACTTCGCGCGAGGGCATCGACCAACGCGAAACCCACGTTGTGCCGGGTGCCAAAGTATTCCCGGCCCGGATTTCCCAATCCCACGATGAGATACAGACTCTCCATACGCGGGCGGCCAGCCGGGCAACGGCTTCAACCGCACTTTCCGGAGGATTACTTCTTCCCAGGAGCAGCCTTTTTCTCGGCTCCCGCCGGAGCTGCCGCACCCTTTTCCGCGCCTTTGGCGGGAGCAGCGGCGGCTTTGCCGGGAGTGGCCGCCGCTTTGCCAGTAGCTGCAGCGGCTTTCCCCGCCGGAGCGGGGGCTCCTTCGGCGCCTTCCTCCTTTTTCTCTTTGATCATTTCCACCTCGCCAGGAGCCGCTGCGGCCTCGGCTGCTTCGGCAGCCTCTTCCTCCTCGGTGCGTGGCGCTGCCACCGAAACCACGGAGATATGCTTGTCTCCCAGGAACTCGACCCCGGCCGGCACCGGAATGTCGCCCAGATGGATGGCGTCCCCTACCTTGAGGTTGGTGACGTCCAGCAGAATCTGTTCCGGCAAGTCCTTGACCAACCCTCGGATTTTGATCGTAAAAAGCACATGTTCCAGCACTCCGCCCTCGGTCCGCACCCCTTCAGCTTCGCCAGTGGTTTCCACGGGGACGTTGATCGTCACCTTTTCATTTTCGGCAATCTCGTGCAGATCCAGGTGCAAAACCTTGCCGCTCAGGGGATGGCGTTGCACCTCTTTGACCAGCGCCAGGCGTTTGGGCCGGGCGTCGTCCTGGACCGAGAGATCCACCAGCAGGATTTCACCGGCCGCATGCTGAATCAGCCCCTGCAGCTCTTTGCTGGAGATTTCGAGGTTTTGCGGCTGGGCCTGGCGGCCATAAATAACAGAGGGGATGCGCCCGCTCGCGCGCAACTTCTTCACCCCGCCCCGGCGCGTCTGCGCGCGGAGCACTGCGGTCAACGGTACTGATTTCATGCTCTTAAAAAATTAAAATCTGGCTGGCCGGCGAGTTAGCTCGTCCGCCCGCCGTTAAACTCAAAAAGCGAAGTCACCGACGAATTGCTATGGATTCGCTTGATGGCTTCGCCCAGCAAACCTGCCACCGAGAGGGTGGTAATTTTCACCCCGGCAATTTCAGGGCGTAGGACGGTATCAGTTGTGACCAGTTCGTCAATACTGGATTTTCGTAATCTTTCAATCCCCATTTCGTTCAAGACGGCGTGGGAAACACAGGCCAAAATGCGCTTGGCGCCTTTCTTTTTCAACAGCGCCGCCGCCTGTGTCAGGGTGCCCGCCGTCTCGGTCAGGTCATCGACCAGCAGGACATCTTTGCCCCGGATCTCCCCAATTACCGCCATGGACTCAACTTCCGAGGCGCTGCGCCGCCGCTTTGCCACAATCGCCAGGCCCGACGCCAGCACCTGGGAATAGGCATAGGCCATCTTCAGCCCGCCCACGTCCGGGCTGACCACCACCGCTTGCTGGAGCTTCTTTTTTTTGAGGTACTCATAGACCACCGGCGCGGCATACAGATGGTCCACGGGAATGTCGAAGAAGCCCTGAATTTGCTGCGCGTGGAGATCCATGGTCAGGATCCGGTTGGCCCCGGCGGCCACTAGCAGATTGGCCACCAGCTTGGCCGTGATCGGCACCCGCGGCTGATCTTTGCGATCCTGCCGGGCGTACCCGTAAAACGGGATTACGGTGGTGATCCGCGCCGCGCTGGCCCGCCGCAACGCGTCGATCATGATGAACATCTCCATCAAGTGATGGTTGGTCGGCGGGCTGGTGGATTGGACCACGAACACATCCTCACCCCGGACGTTTTCCTCGATTTTGACGAAAGTCTCGCCATCCGGAAAGGGTTCGACGGTGGATTTGCCAAGCCCGATGCCGATGTATCGGCAAATGGCCTCCGCCAGGGGCTGATTGGAACTGCCACTAAAAATCTTCACTGTGTTTGTTTGCGCCGAGGAACAGGAAACCCGCCAGGCGGGTTGGATCAAAGCGCACGGACTTTAACAATCGGCGCGCCACGCGCAAGTCCAAACCGCCCGTTTCGCCGGGGCGCGGAATCTCCCCAAACGCCCGGCTCACCAGATCCACCCTCCCCCCAAAACCAGGTCGTCCTGGTAAAA
>JBDHQH010000106.1:0-12766 GCA_039806935.1 Verrucomicrobiota bacterium | reverse complement strand
GTGGTCCGCGCAGGTGCCGAAACGGCACTGGAGGGGCAGCAGGCGGGAAGCACCCCGACTGAAGGGCGGCTGATCCCCGTGTCGTTGCCGATGTCTGCCGAGGCTTGCGAGCACCCGCTGGCGGCATCTGCGACGGCGAACTCCGAAGCGGCAGCGAAGGTTCACGCGGAGAGTCGGCTGCAAACGGTGGCGGATTGGCTGAAAGCCGTCTACGACCGGCTGGAAGGGCGGCGGCTGGCCCTACTGGAACCCCGGAAGCTGATCCCGCCCGGCGGGTACCACAGCCCCAAGTGCGTGGCGGCGGGCCTCGACTACATCCTGCGAATCAACGAGCACAAGACCGACAGCGAGCGCCTTCCTACCGAAATCACGGCGCAGGCCATCGTCTGCCGGATCATCAACTATCGGGCGCCAGTGTACTACGTTGCCGAAGAATTCATCCGGGCGGTGGCGGCCACTGACCTGCCGCACGACTTCACTCTGGCCGACCTCCACTGGCCGAGGCCCGCGATGGTGATCGGGTTTCCGGTGAGGTTCATGCGCGAATACGTTGGCCGGGAGACTTGTTATGTCTTCGCCACGGAATTTGAGGCTGGCGACCATCGCTGCCGGTTCCTCCCCTCCACGCCGGTCATCACCATGCCCAAAGCCAAGGTCGCCTTCTCGTGGTACGCCTGCGTGGACGGCAGGCTGGAATCGTTCGTCTCCAGCTTCTGGCGGGAGGATCACGTCGGCAAGATCATCCAGAAATACGGTTACACCGACTACACCGGTGCCGACGCTCCCAAGGTTCAGGAGGACAAGGAATGCTGCGACCGGCTCTCCGTCCTCATGTTCAAGCTGCTGGTCGTGCTCAACACGCGCCCCAACCTCATCGAACCAGCTACCTGCATCCGCCGGGCCTGCAAAAAGAAGGGCAAGCTGCGGACCGAATTGTGGTCGCCGAACGTCATCGGGGCCAAGTACCGCGTCGACCGGGACGCACGCCAGTCCCCGCCTACACCGGCGTCGCGGTCATCTCCGCAACCAGCCGCACGGACAGGGCCGGACGCTCCGCAAACTCATCTGGATCGAGCCGATGTTTGGTCGGGATGCAGGAACAACCTTTATGAGAACCACCTCGTCAGAATACCGACAATCTCTCGCCTGCCAGCTTGGCCCTGCTGCCGGACCTGCTGCCGGACATTCCATGCGCCTCGACCTGCTCAAGCGGCTCTTGGCGGTGCCGAGCTACTCACGGCAGGAAGGTCGGATGGTGGAGTTCCTTGTTGAGCACGTGCGCCAGCGCGGGAAGGAAAGGTGCGGCGAGATCGTGACCGATGAGTGCAACAGCGTCTTCATCCGCAAGGGCGGCCCCGGAGTCGTCCCCTGCGTGGCGGCGCATATCGACACTGTTCATCCGTTGCGCTCCGTCAAAATCGTGGAGCGGAACGGTGTGCTGGTCGGCTTTGACAAGCACGGGCAGCGCACAGGCATCGGCGGAGACGACAAAGCCGGGGTGTTCGTCTGTCTGGAGTTGCTTGAACACTTCGATCACATCGCCGTGGCCCTGTTCGCAGCGGAGGAAATCGCCTGCGTGGGAGCCAAGCTCGCTCCGGCGGCGTGGTTCGAGGACGTGGGTTGCGTCGTCGAGTTCGACTGCCCCGGTCGCGGTCTGGTGTCGTACACATCGAACGGCACCCGCCTGTTCGCCAATGGCGGCGAGTTCATCCAGACCGCCGCGCCGGTACTACAGGCCCACGGACTGACCCACTGGCAGCATCATCCGTACAGCGATGTCATGGCCTTGCGCCAGCGGTTCGGCTTCTCCTGCCTCAACCTCTCCTGTGGCTACCGCAACTGGCATTGCTCCGACGAACACGTCGTGATCGAGGAAGTCGAGGCCGCCATCAACGCGGGCAAAGCCCTGATCTCAACACTGGGCTGCCGAGCTTACCCGTTCGCGGGTGAAGCGGAGGACGCCGCCGCGCCGATGTTCGCGGTCACGGACTTACAACTGCTATAGAAAGAGGGATCGAATGCAAAGTCGCACTGCCCAAAACCCCCCGCCCCTGCCGGAGGTCGAACCCAAGCCGGATGTCCTTTTCGGTGACTGCGAGTCGTTCGACGCCGATTCGCTGTTTCGCAAAATGATGCCGGAGTGTCTAAAGTTCTTCGACCTTCCGCTGTTGGATCGGCTGCATCGGCGCCATTACCACATGGTCAGGCTCTGGGGATCGTTCCGTCTGGCCAAGCTGGTGCGGGACCACCGGGCGCAACTCCTGCGCAGCGAGTCATGCCAGAACCCGCGAGGACGGACGAGCATCGAACGTCTGATGTTCGACTTCGGGCGGGACGTGTTCGTCGTCTACGACATACCCGAACTCTTGGTGTATGCGCCAACAACACAGGCCGCCGCCGAGGCAGTCGCGCAGTTGAAGGGGTACCGAAGGCCGGAGACCCGGAAACCCAGCTTCAAGCTCATCAGCATGAGCGACAACCTTCCGAGCACACAGCCGGTCAAGCTGGAACAGGTTGCGCTCCTGAGTGAACAGGAACTGGCACTGCATTACGGTGAGGGCTTTGACCACTGGGAAAGGGCATGGCTGGAACGGCTCCGGCAGCGCTCCAGCGGCCTGAGCATCTTTCACGGACCACCGGGCTGCGGCAAAACCAGCTACGTGCGCCATCTGATGGCGCGGCTGCTCGACACGTTCGAGTTTTACTTCATGCCCGTGTCCACGTTCGACTCCCTCGACAGCCCACGGTTCGTCCGTTTCTGGCTGAATGAAGCCGAGGGCGGCAAGCGTAGGATCGCGGTCGTGGAGGATGCCGAGTCGCTGCTGCTGCCGCGCAACGAAAGCAGCCAGTCCAGCGTCAGCAGCCTGCTCAACGCCACGGACGGCCTCTTGGGCGATCACCTGCGGCTGCAAATCATCGCCACCACCAACGCGCCGGTTCGGGAACTCGACCCCGCGCTGACCCGACCGGGCCGGCTGGTCGGCGTTCGGGAATTTGGCCGTCTTGCGCCCGTGCAGGCGCGGCGGCTGGCGGAGGCCAAGGGCTTAAAGCTACCGGAGCAGCCAGACTATTCCCTTGGAGAAATCTACTGTGGCGCAGCCAGTGACCCCGTGCTGAACGCCGACAGGCACATCGGCTTCGCCCTGTGAGGGACACAGGCCATGTTCGAGTTCATCGTCACCGCCGTCATCTGCTATTGTTTCGGCAGTTGGCTCATGGGGAAACTGGCCATGCGGCCCGACGCCGCATTCCAGGGCGCGTCGTTCGGCTGTGGGCTGTTCCTCGTCGTGAGCATGACGGTGACGGGAATCGTCATGTGGAACACGCCCGGATTGCAGGATGGCTTCACAATGTACTTCTTCCTCTGGGCCGTGCTGGGTGTCGTGCTCCTGGTGAAAGGGGTGAGAGGGCGTTGATGCAGAGTGAAAAGGCGGCGACGACTGAGAGCGGCAGGCAGGTCGAGAGACACGCCGAGACGTGACTTCCGTCGTGGTGCGCGTAGCATGTCGGGGTTATGAATCGTTCACTGGCACTGCTCGGCTGGCTGGCACTGCTCGGCTGGCTGACGCTGCCCGGTCTGCTTTTGGCGCAGGACACGACCAAGCGCGACATGCACGAAATGCACAAACTCCATCAGGATTCCAAGGCGTACCTCGCCATGCTCGACGATCCCAAACGTGATGAGTACCAGAAACCCCACGAGGTCATCACGGCGCTCAAGCTGAAGGAGGGCGAAGTCATCGCAGACATCGGAGCCGGATCGGGATATTTCACGTTCCGCTTAGCCCGCCATGTCGGGGAAACTGGCCGTGTTTACGCCGTTGATGTCAGCCCGGAGAGGATCGTCCATTTGAACCGCCGCATCCGCGATCTGAAAGTGAAGAACGCGGTGTCGGTCCTCGCCGCGCCGGATGATCCGCTCTTGGCCGATGCCTCGGTCGACCGGTTCTTCATCTGCGACACATGGCATCACATCGAGAACCGCGACCGGTATCTCGGCCTGATGAAGAAGATGCTCAAGCCGGGCGGGGAGGTCGTGATGGTGGATTTCAAGAAAGCCGAAACGCCGGTGGGACCGCCGCCGGAGATGCGGATCGACCGCGCCGATCTGGTGAAGGAGATGGAAAAAAACGGATTCAAGGTGGCGGCAGAGCACACCTTCCTTCCCTACCAGTATTTCATTGTGTTCAAGGTGAAGTAGCGATGGGCAAAGTTCCCAAGTCTATCGAGCCAGTCACATATCCGCACCTGTGGCGCTGGATCAGTGAGTTCGGCGCCGTCGAGATCGGCCCTTGCCAGCAGACGCGTTCATTCATTCGCGTGCTGGATGAGGGCGGCCTGATCTGGAAGGGCCGCCGCAGCTACCGGCCGCTCGATGCCGCACTGGCCGACGCCGAGGCGGGCGTGTCGCGCTGGATGAAGAATGAGCTTGGGATAACGGGTGCCGCCGGACCGCTCCAATGTTTATGAACGCACGGAAGCTCTGGGCACGGATTCTCACCGTGGTTGGTGGTATTGCGATGCTGCTGGGGACTGTCGATCCGCTGGAAGGATCGCTGCTCATCTTGCCCGGAAGCGGGCTGATCGCCCTCGGCACCTTCATTGGCAAGAGCCAGCACAGCGTAATCCGTTACTGGCTCACGGTGTTCATTCTGATCGCGGTCGGCGTGGCCGCCATGTTTGTGGTGAGCGCGTTTGGAGGGATTGGCGGCAAGAGCGGACGTTCCATGTGGTGGGGCGTCCTGATCCTCCCGTATCCGGTCGGCTGGTTAATGGCGCTGGCGGGCGCGGTTCTGGCGCTGATCCGGTTCATCAAAGCGAGGGGTCAGCGGGCGCACCGCTGAAGCTCAGCGAGCGACCTCGCCCGCTCCAACCCGTCAACTGCCGCAGGGCATCCGTGATCCAAATCATGCCCTCAGTGTCCTGCCCGCAGTAGCGTTCAAGCTGCCCGCGCACCTTCTGGCGCTCCGCTTCCGGCACGTCGCCGAAGTGAACCCGCAGAAATTCGAGGCTCGCTTGCCCGCCCTCCTGAATTTCCAGATCGGCGTAGCTGCGGCCCGTCAGCGCCGGAAGCACCGCCTTGATGGAGGCCGAGCCGTGCTGCTCCGGGTGGTAATAGTCGAATGCCTGAAACGGTTCCAAGAGGTCGATGATCCGGGGCTTCACCGCCTCGATCCAGCCAGCGTGTTCTGGAAAGGCGTCGGCCAGTGCATCGAGCACCCCAACCTCAAACTTGGCGTTGTACACAACGATACTGCCCTTGTCCCCGATGCAGTCGCGCAGCCGGTTCAGGAACTCCGGTCGAGGATCAACGCGCCCGTCGGCGAGGAAGCCTTGATGCTCCGGCTTCGCGCCCGGCGCGGCCTGTCGGTGGAGGCTGAACTGGAAGGGCACCTGCTGCCACGGCGACAGTCCGTCGAACATCGGGATTGCGGTCGAGAACGTCTCGAAGTCGAGATAGTTGACCGGGTACCGCAGGCGTTTGAGAAAACTGGCCAGCGCCTTGCGGTCGACGTGGGGCTGACCGCTGAGCGCGACCTTGCGCTGGATCGCCTGTCGGTCAGTCAGTTCAACGTGGTCAGGAATGTCTTTCAGGTTGACGACACCCTCTTGCAGTAAACGCCAGCACTTCCTGCCGCCGTAATAGAGGTTGAACACGCTGTCCGGCGGCAGGAACGCCCAGCACTGGTCAGTCAGCGGACAGTCGTAAGGGTCGCTGCAATGCGGGCCGATCTTGATCTCCGGTTCCTGTTTGAGGCGGATCACGCTGAACATGTCTTCCAGTTGCGGCTCGATCTCCCGGCTCAGGCCCGACACGTCCTTGGTGACATCTGCCAGTTTGAAGAACTTCTTGGGATCGACCGCGCCGCGCCGGACGTAATTCCGGTCGACGTGCATCAAGTAGCACCGGCGGATGTTCAGGCCCGCGCCGTTGTAGACAAAGGCTTGGAAGGCGAGGTCAATCAGGTTCACGTCTTTGACCTCGGTGCTGCTCTTGACCTCGATGATGTCCCATTCGTTCTGGCCAACCGGGTTCAGGATGTCGGCGCGGGCGAACCCGCCGTTGTAAACAAAACCCGGCTCGAACAGCGGCTTCCTCAGCTTGACGGCCTCCAGCGATTTCTGGAGCACCTGCTCGAAGTCCGTCACGTCGGCGCTGACCTCGATGCCGCCGGGGAAAAGCTGTTTGGCCAGAGCGCCAACTTCGTGCCCCTGATCGAAGATGGCCTGAGTAGCGGCGTCTGGCTCAGGGATGCGGTCCTTGGCGTTGTAGGCGACCCATAAAAGCTTCCGGCACTGCTGGCCCCAGAGGAACTTGCTCTTGCTGACGCAGGGCCGCTCCGACGTGGCGGTGAAATTGGAAGCGGCGCGGCTCATGACGCAATGTGTGCCAAGTTTGAGCCGTCAGTTCAAGACGCCGGGTGCGTCCAGTTCCAAAACAAAGGCACACCTGATCCAATCTCTGTTGCGGCTGACGATGCTCAGTTCGTTCCGACGGATTTTGACCCCACCCTTGCAGAGGATATTCCTGATCTGCTTGGCGGCGGTCTGGTTGTCGGCGGCGAGATCGAGTTTCCTAAACCGTTGATCCCCGTTCCATTCGGGGTGGGGGTACCAATTCCGAAGTTGCCTCAGACGAGGCGCTTCGGTCGTCATTCTTCCTCCTAAAAATCACCCTCTACTTTTGCAGAAGAGCCGGAAATTTTTTGTTTTTCATGCGCCTGCCGTGTGGCAGGTTTCACGAAAGTTTCCAACCTTTTTTCCAAATTCTGTGGGATGGCTGTGATTCCCGACCGCCGCTCGCGAACTCTTGTCACTCTGCGCCGCGAAGGTATCCTCCCGGCATGTCTGTGGAAAACCGGATTGTTAAAGTCCAGAAGCGCAACCGAGCGCTGGTGCGGTTTGATGCCGATCGCATCCGGCGGGCCATTCTTCGGGCGGCTGAATCCATCGGCGGTTTCCGCGAGGATTATCTTCCGGAAGTCAACGACCGCATTTTTCAGGCCTGGAATTCAGACGGGCAAATCGCCAGTTTCCTGGCCGAGGCGGTGGTCGTGTGCCTCAACTCGGATCCGCATCATTTGATCGCTAACTTTCCGCCGACTATCGAAATCATCCAGGCGGAGGTTATCCATGCGATGCGGAGCTACGGGTTTCAAAATACCGCCGACGCCTACGCCTGCTATCGCTGGGGCCGGCATTGGCTCCGGGAAGGCTATCTGCCGCCGGAAAAATTTGTCGGCAACGGATTTCCGCGGGCGCAAATGGAAGCCACCCTGGCGTGGAACCGCGCTCAGGGCTGCGACACGGTGGCGGGGTTGAACGAACTGGTTCGGCGGGGACGCATCAAGCCGCTGGTGGACGCTTCGCTGGCGCGTTACGAGCAGGCCCTGGATGAGGCGGCGGTCAAGGTGACCGCCCGGCTCCACGCGGGAGATCAGCTTCGCATGATGTGGGTGAGCGGCCCAAGCTCGTCAGGGAAGACGACGACCACCGTCAAACTCACCGAGCGCTTGCAACGCCAAGGCTTGCGTTTTCTCATGCTCAACCTGGACGACTACTTCTGGTCGCTAGTGGAGCACCCGACGGATTGGATCAACGATCGCAATTACGAAACCCCGGAGGCGCTGGATATTCAGTTACTGAATCAACATCTCCGGCAATTGCTCGACGGCGACGCCATCGAAAAGCCGGTTTACAGTTTCAAGGAGGGCCGGCGCGTCGCGACCAAGCGGGTGAAGCTCGAGCCGGACCAGATTTTACTGCTGGACTGTCTGCATGGATTTTATCCGCCCATTACGGAGGGCATCCCCTCCTCCGCGCAATTCCGGCTGTATATCGAGGCGCAAAACGTGCTGCTCGAAGGCGACGGCGCGGAGCGGCGGCTCACCAGATTTACCGACGTCCGGCTGCTGCGCCGCATGCTCCGCGATGTCCAACATCGCAACCACAGCCCTTTCCTCACCATTTTGCACTGGCATTACGTCCGCTCGGGTGAGCTCTTCAGCATCATCCCTTTGAGCGGCCTGGCCGATCACGTCATCAATGGAGGATTTCCTTTTGATCTGCCGGCGCTCAAAGCCCTGCTGTGCGGCCAGGAGGGTTTCTGGCCCGCCGCCGAAAACTTCGACGCCTATGGCGGCTTCCTCGACGCCCAGATCCGGCATCGCCGTCTGCAAGCCCTGCTCGATTCCCTCGAGGGCCTGACCCGGGCGCAAATCCAAAGTTTTGATATTATTCCCGGAGATGCGGTCATTCGCGAATTCATCGGCGGCAGCACCGTCCGGATTCCGCACAACGAGTGAGAGGGACGGCATGAGCTCCTCAGCCTTTCAAGTGCGGCGCGCCACGTTGGACGATCTCGCCCAACTCACCGCGCTTTGGCGCACCATGCGCTTCGACACCGGGGAACTGGCGCGGCGCGCCACCGAATTTCAGGTGGCGGTGGCTGCGGATGGTCAGTTGGCCGGAGCCATTGGACTGCGGATCGAGCAGAAACAAGGCAGAATTCACAGCGAAGCGTTTCACGATTTTTCCCACGCCGATCAGGTGCGCCCGCTGTTTTGGGAACGGCTCAACGCGCTGGCGCACAATCACGGGTTGCTCCGGTTTTGGACCTTGGAGGAGGCGCCGTTTTGGAAGCAGTGCGGGCTGTTGCCCGCGGAGGAGGAGGCGCTGGGCAAATTACCACCCTCGTGGAGGGCGGGCCGGAGCGGCTGGCTGACTTTGAAGCTCCGGGAAGACGTTCACGAGATCATCGCGGCGGATCATGATTTCGCGCTGCTCATCGAGGCGGAACGACAGCGCGCACAGCGGGTCCGGGGACACGCCCGGGCGCTCAGGGTCGCAGCGGTTTTGATCGCTTTGGCGGTGTTAGCGTTGGTGGCCGTGGGCGCCGTGATGATTCTGCGCCATCGGTTTTTCCTCCCGCGCTGATTCCGGCCTGAATTCATCCGCGTGGTACGAGCTGCGCACCAGCGGTCCGCTGGCCACATGCACAAAGCCCATGGCCCGGGCGCGCGCGCCAAAGGCGGCAAACCGCTCCGGCGAGATGAAGTCCGCCACGGGCAGATGCTGGAGGGTGGGCTGCAAGTACTGGCCCAGAGTCAGGATGTCGCAGCCGACGGCGCGCAGGTCGGCCAGCGCCTCGAACACCTCCGCCTCAGATTCGCCCAACCCGAGCATCAAGCCCGATTTCGTGAGCAGTCCCGCCTGGCCCCGCTGTCTGGCTTTGCGCAACACCGAGAGCGAGCGGTCGTAGGTGGCGCGCGAGCGCACCCGCGGGGTCAGTCGCCGCACAGTTTCGAGATTATGGTTGAAGATGTGGGGTTGCGCCGCGATCACGGAATCGAGCGCCGGGTCGCGGTCGTTGAAGTCAGGCGTAAGCACCTCGATGATGATCCCCGGGCTGAGCCGGCGGACCTCGCGGATGGTCCGCGCAAAGTGGCCGGCGCCACCGTCGGCGAGATCGTCCCGGGCCACGGCGGTGATCACCACATGGCGCAGCCTCATGCGGCGGGCCGCCTCGGCGACCCGCAGCGGCTCGTCGGCTTCCAGAGCGAGCGGTTTGGCCGTATCCACCGCGCAAAAGCGGCAGGCGCGGGTGCAGCGGTCCCCCGCGATCATGAAGGTGGCCGTGCCCCGGCTCCAGCACTCGGATTGATTGGGGCACTTCGCGCTTTGACAAACGGTGTGGAGCTTCAGTTCCTCCAGCAACGCCCGGGTATGCCCGAACTGATCGTTCGTGGGCAGCTTGATGCGCAGCCAGTCGGGCAGCCTGGGCCGGGGATGCGGCGAGGCGGGATTAAGAGCCGGCATGGGTCAGCCTGGTCCAAAAGTCAGCCAATTGCTCGGGCCCGAAATCCGCCAGCACCTGCCCGTCCACCTGGATTACCGGCGCCAGATCCTGCCCCGAGAGGCGGATCATTTCATCGAAAGCGAACTCATCGGCGATCACATCGATTTTCTCGTATTCGATGTCATGCTGGTCCAGCCACTGCATCGCCTTGCGGCACCAGCCGCAGTAAGGCTTGATGAACAACCGGACGTGTTTTGGTTTCACGCTCATACCATGCGGGAGATCGGCGGGAATTTCAAATCGAGGGATCACTCGCCGATCTGCGCCCGGTATTGCTCGGGGTTGAGCAAATTTCCCACTTCTCCGGGGTTGGCCAGCCTGACCTTGAAAAACCAGCCGTCGCCATACGGATCCGTGTTCACCAGGCCGGGGTTCTGGGCCACGGCCTGATTGACCTCGGTCACCTCCCCGCTCACCGGCGAGTAAATGTCGCTGGCCGTTTTGACCGACTCGACCACCGCGCAAGAATCGCCCGCCTTGAGCTGGCGGCCGGCCGCGGGCAGTTCGACAAACACAACGTCCGTCAACTCGTGCTGGGCGTGATCGGTGACGCCGACCG
Source organism: Verrucomicrobiota bacterium (assembly GCA_039806935.1). GTDB lineage: Bacteria > Verrucomicrobiota > Verrucomicrobiia > Limisphaerales > UBA8199 > JBDHQH01. Next base: position 2,348 of record JBDHQH010000106.1, on the reverse strand, counting down.
TGGCGGTTTCGCCGGCCACGCGCACCCATTCGTGTGACTTCGCATACTTCAAATCCGCGGGTATGTTTGACATAATCTCAATCGTATTCAGTCAGGCTGTTTTGGTCTGGTCAACTGGTTTCCGGTAAATCGGACGGGGCACAACCGCGGCCGGCCAGCGGTTTCCACGGGCCTCGATCTCGAGGTCCGTCCCGGGCCGCGCTGCTTCGGGCAGCACGAACCCCATCCCGATGCCCACCCCCAGCGAGGGGCTTTGCGTCCCGCTGGCCACCTGGCCGACCGGCTCGGTGGCGCCCGGCAAAAAAATGGGATAACCGGGACGCGGCGGGGCGCTCCTGCCGGTCATCCGGAATGCCGCCAGTTTGCGCTTTGTGCCCTGGGCCTTTTGCCCGGCCAGAACGGCGCGCCCGATGAATTCGCCCTTATCCATGGCCACAAAGAATCCCAAACCGGCTTCAATCGGTGTGGTCTGCTCGTTCAACTCATGACCGTAGAGCGGATACCCCATTTCGGTGCGCAGCGTGTCCCTCGCTCCGAGTCCGGCTGGTTTGATGCCGACGCGCGCTCCCCGCGCAAGCACCCGCTCCCAAAGCCAGGCCGCCTCGCTCGCCGGAGCGATCAACTCAAACCCATCCTCGCCGGTGTAACCGGTCCGGGCGGCCCATACCGGACCATTCCGGGAGGGAAATCGCGCCACCTGGTTTTTCCTCAACTCGGACGCGCGTTTGACCGCCGCGCCCGCGTCAGACGGCTCAGGAAAGCATTCATCGATAAACTCCACCACCCGCGGTCCTTGCACCGCCAGCGCAGCCGTTTCATCCGAGCGATTATGCAGGCCCGTTTGCTCGCGCGCTGGATCTACCGACCATTGCGATTGCAGCCAGGCGAAATCAGCCTCGATGCGGGAAGCGTTAACCATCAGCAAATATTCGTTCGCACCGAAGCGGTACGCGTAGAGATCATCGACCACCCCGCCCGAGGCATTGCAGAGGAAGGTGTATTGACCCTGCCCCACCCTGGCTTTGCTCAAATCGTTCGTGAGCAGCCCGTTGAGCCATTTCCCGGCGCCGGGGCCTTGGACCTCGATTTCGCCCATGTGGCTGATGTCGAACAATCCCGCGGCCGTGCGCACGGCCTGATGCTCCTCGACGATGCTCGTGTAAAACACCGGCATTTCCCAGCCGCCAAACTCGACGAGGCGCGCGCCCAGTCGCGCGTGAGCTTCATATAGAGGTGTTCGCTTCATTTAATCCAGCGCGGGCGGCGCGCAGCTCCGAGGGTTCGCCCGCCGGCCGCCACTCTTCCCACGCCGTTTCCGTGGCCTCGGAACATAGTACCGATTCTCCGGCCTGTAAAGAAACCGCGCATCACCGGTCTGGCGAAAGATGCGGGGCTGGATTATGCGTTATGCCCATGAACTTGATTTATCTTGTGCGCCATGGGGAAAACGATGTGCTGCGCCATTCGATCGCCGGCCGCAGCCCGGGCGTCAGCCTGAATGCCGCCGGCCGTGATCAAGCTCAGCGTCTGGCTTGCGTGCTGGCCCGCGAGTCCCACGCGATTCGGCGGATTTACAGCAGCCCGCTGGAGCGAGCCCGGGAAACCGCCCAGCCTCTCGCCGAGCGGCTGGCGCAACCCGTTCACCTCATCGACGGTCTGTTGGAGCTGGATTTTGGCGAATGGACGGGCAAATCAATGGAGGAACTCCAGACGTCCGAACTCTGGAACCAGTGGAATACCTTCCGCGGCGGTGGCCGCATACCCGGTGGCGAAACCATGTTGACGGCGCAACACCGCATCGTCAGCGCCATCGAGACCCTCCGCCGCGAGCATCCGGGAGAAAATCTGGCCTTGTTCAGCCACGGAGATCCCATCCGGGCCGCCCTGCTTTATTACCTCGGAATGCCAATCGATTTCCTTCATCGGCTGGCCATCCATACGGCCTCCGTATCCATCCTCGAGTTGCACGACTGGGGCGCGCAGGCCCGCGCCATCAATTGCGCGGCTGACTTCGGCGCGAAGGAAGGATAAAAGCCGGCCCCAATCGCTCTTCGCATCAGCGGGCCGCCCGGCGGCGAGGGTTTGGGCCTGCTTTACGAAGCCTGCCTCGCGAGCGAGGGCGCGGACAAAGGAGAATAAAGCGATGTGGTGCTGCGGCTCGTGGTGGGGTGGATTGCGTTTGTAATTTCGCGTGTTCGGATGCTGTGCGCCTGGCGAACCCCGGGGCCGGATGGGAGTGAGCCACCAAGAGAATTTGACCGCGTGGCGGGCTTCCAGTCTCAAGGCAATGCCTATAAACACGAGCCGGAAGGGGTGCGGCATGGCTTCGTCCCCCGTTCCCTTTCGGT
>JBDHQH010000105.1:0-12770 GCA_039806935.1 Verrucomicrobiota bacterium | reverse complement strand
TTTCCGAATTCGAACGAGCGATTCGGGCACTGCAAAAATTTCTTTGCTTCCGCCAACCGGGAAATTAGATTTGATTTCCATCATGAGAACGCCCTCCGCCTCCGGCCTGACGCGCCGGAATTTTCTGCGCCGCGGCAGCGCCGCCGCCCTGACTCTCTCGGTGCTGCCCGCTTCGGTGGTGGGCCTGCGCGCCGGCGCCTCGCCCAATTCCAGGCTGAATCTGGCGGGGATCGGCCTCGGCGGCCAGGGCGCGTCCGATCTGCGTCAAATGGAATCCGAGAACATCGTCGCGCTCTGCGATGTGGATCGCGCCCATGCCGGATCGGTCTTCAAGAAGTACTCGAAGGCGAAGCAGTTTGCCGACTATCGCCAGATGCTCGATAAAATGCCGGAGATTGACGCGATCGTCGTGGCGACACCCGATCACCATCACGCCTTCGCCAGCATGGAGGGGATCAAACGGCGGAAACATGTCTATTGCGAGAAGCCGTTGACGCATTCGGTCTGGGAGGCGCGGCGGTTGCGGCAGGCGGCCGCCGAAGCGGGCATCGCCACCCAGATGGGCAACCAGGGCCAGGCCTCGCCGCAAACCCGGCGGTTATGCGAGCTGGTTTGGTCCGGCCTCATCGGCGAGGTGCGCGAGGCGCATATCTGGACGGATCGCCCTTCCCGGGGCTTGTTCGAGGAGTATTGGCCTCAAGGCGTGCCGCGGCCCGGCGAGACGCCGCCCGTCCCCGCCACTCTCGACTGGGATCTCTGGTTGGGCCCGGCCCCGCAACGGCCTTATCATCCGATTTATCATCCGTTTCGCTGGCGCGGTTGGTGGGACTTCGGCACGGGCGCGCTCGGGGATATTGGCTGTCACGCGATGGATCCGGTGTTCCGCGCCTTGAAACTCGGCGCGCCGCTCAGTGTGCAGGCCGCCTCGACCCGGGTGAATCAGGAGAGTTTCCCGCTCGGCTCGATGGTAACTTATGAATTCCCGGCTCGTGGCGCTGAATCGCAATCACCCAACACACATGTGAAAGGCCTGACCGGCCGCGCGGCTGGAGGGATGGCCATGCCGGCCTGCAAGCTGGTTTGGTACGACGGCGGTCTGCGCCCCCCGCGCCCGGAGGCGCTGCCGCAGGCGGTCTTGATGGGAGACAACGGCCGGCTCCTGATCGGCAGCGAGGGATTCATCCTCAATGACGCGGCGTATCGCCAGGGGCGCTTGTCGCCCGCCGGCGAAGTGCCGCAAAGCCTCCCCCCGTCTCCAGGCCACTACGAGGAGTGGCTGCGAGCCTGCAAAGGGGGCCCTGCGGGCGGCTCGAATTTCGATTGGGCCGGGCCGCTCGCCGAGTCCGTGTTGCTGGGCAATGTCGCCCTGCGCCCGCAATTGCGGGAGGATCTCACCCTGGGCAAGTTGCTGTGGAACTCGCCGGATCTCCGGATCACCAATCTCGAGGAAGCGAACCAGTTTGTGCGCCGGGAATACCGGGCCGGCTGGACGCTCTGACCAGGAGCGCCCGCGGCGGGGAACGCCGGTTCAGGCGCTCGCCGGGAGAAAATCGAGCAAGGGGAATTTTCTCCCGAGGATCGGCTCGCTTCCCGTCCGCAGCCATCGTTCCAAAATCGTCGCATACACCGCGCGGAAATCGGTCGAGTACTTGATATCCCCTTGAAAAAGGTCCGCCGGGGCGAGACTCGGATAAGCGCCGTGCAATCCAGCTCGGAGCGCGCCGCCGCCCGCGATGAACATCGGCGCCGCCGCGCCGTGGTCGGTGCCGCCGCTGGCGTTTTCAGCCACGCGCCGGCCAAATTCACTGAAGGTCATGATCAGCACCCGTTCCTCGTTTCCCTGCGCGCGCAAATCTGCGAGGAAAGCGCGAATGGAATCCCCCAAATCCCTCAACAACCGCTCCTGCGCGGCGAGTTGATTCGTGTGGGTATCATAGCCGCCCTGGGAGACGTAATAAACGCGGGTGGTCATGCCCCCGCCAATCAAGCGCGCCAGCAGCTTGAGCGAATTGGCCAGCGAGGAGGGGGGATAGTCGCCATGGTTTTCGCCGCCGGCCGCGAGCGAGCGGATCCGGTCGGAGCTGACCTGCGCGTCCAGCGCGGTGCGCTCGAGGAAGTCGAGGGGCGATCCGGCCATCGGACCCGCGCCCGCAATGGCTCCAATGCTCCCGCCGGAGTTTTCGCTCTCCTTTTCGACCGTGTTGAGCTTGCGGTACGAGTCCTCGGTTTCGGCAATCTGCGTTTTGCCGGCTCCTTTGGCCGGCAGAAAGCGGTAATTCCGCGGGTTGTCAACGGTGACGCCGCACGGGTTTTGGGCGGAGAAAGCCTGGGGCATTTGCCTCCCGACCGTGATGCCCACGGTGGGATCAGCGCCCGCGCAGGTGTTGTCGAAGTAACGCCCGAGCCAGCCATAATGCTCGAACTTGTTGGCCTCGGCGGCCGTCTGCCAGATCTCCGTCGAGCGGAAGTGCGAACGGTTGGGATTCGGGTAACCCACCCCCTGAAGGATGGCCAACTGGCCCGCATCGTAAAGATCCTTGAAACCCGCGAGGCCCGCGTGCAGCGCAACGTCATCATTCAACCTGAGCACTCCGGATTCGGGCAGCGCCAGCCGGGGACGGGCCCGCCGGTAATGATCGCTGGCAAACGGAACCAGCGTGTTGATTCCATCGTTGCCGCCGGCCATCTGCAGGACCACGAGGATGCGGCTGTCGCGGCCGGTGGCCGTCCGCCGGCCGTTTTCCGCCTCTCGCTGAAGGGCGGCGAAAGTGTTGGCGAGAAAGCCCGGCACCGTCCAGGTCAGCGCGCCGCCCAAAACCGTCCGGCGGATAAATTCCCGCCGGGTGTGAAATCCAGGTTGTTCGTTCATGGCTTATGTGAGTTGATATTCCGGAGTGCTCATCACCAGCCGGATGGCAGCGAGGATCCGGGCCTCGTCTGGTTTGCCCAAGCCGATAAATTCGAGCAGCACCGCCTCATTTTTGGGGCGGAGCCGGCCCTGGAGAAGCCGGCGTTGCAAGGCCTCGGAGAGAGCGGCTCCGTTCTGGCGTTCGGCCTCGGTAAACAACCGTTCCGGCTCCACGCCTCCCAGCCAACGCGCCGCGCGACCTCGGTCGGGTTCGCGCGCCGCCCTGGCTCCCTGCACCAGCGTGGCCGCCTCGTTATACCGCGACAGCAGGTTGTTGGTGGTGATCCAGCTCAACCCGCCATCCCATCCCTTGACGTTCGGCGGGGCGAAAAGGTCCTGACCCAGATTGCGCGTCAGGGCATAACAAGTCGGCGGCGGCGGCAGCGGGCGCTCCAAAACCCGCACACTCCCCACCAGCCACTGCACCGGGCTTTTCACCTGGGCGCGCACCACGTCCGGGGCGTAAAACTCCTCACTCAGAAACAGGGTCCGCAGCAACGGCCGGAAATGATTGCCCGCCTGGCGGAACGTCTCCGCCAGCGCGGCATTCAACGAAGCGGACGGCGGAGCGCCGGCAAAGTAGTTCCATAACTTGCCGGTAATGAATCGCGCCGCCTGCGGTTGCGCGATCACCAAGCCCAGAAACTCCTCTCCGTTGAAGTTGCCGCTCTTGCCCAAAATCATCTTCACGCCGCGATCATGCCAGTTGGGGCGCTCGACAAATTCCTGGGCGACCCCATCGTAGGCCCAGCCAGTCAAGGCGCGGGCGCCCTCGGTGATGTCTTTCTCGGTGTAATGCCCCTCGCCCAGCGCAAACAACTCCATGACCTCGCGCGCGAAGTTTTCGTTTGGATGTTCCTTGCGGCTCCGCGCCTGGTCCAGCCAGATCAACATGGCCGGATCTTTGCCCGCCTCAATAAGCAATTCCTCCCAGCGGCCCATCCCCAGCCGTCGAAACAGATCGTTCTGCCGCCACATCAACCGGGCTTCGCGCACTTTCTCAATGCTCGTGGCGAAATGTCCGTGCCAGAAAAGGGTCAGTTTCTCCCGCAACGGACGCGGCCCCGAGGCCATGCGCCCCAGCCACCAGCCGCGCAGCTCGATCATGCGATCCCGCTGCCGTTCCCGCTCCTCGCGTTGCAGCCGCCGACGCTCCTCCGGACCCGCCTGGCGAACCTGGCGAAGCCGCTCCAGACGGCCGGGATCCCGCGCGGCCCAGTCCGGGTCCGGCGTGGGGTCGGGGAGCTGCTCGTCATCCACCAGCCGCGCCACCGCGCCTTCCAACCCCAGGGCCCGCAATTCCTCGATCTCCCGCGGGGCGCCGCCAAACCCCGCCCGATTCAGCAGGTGCGCCGCGAGCTCATAGGTCCACCGGTTGGAGGGCAATTGCCTCAACATACCGGAAGCATAGACGCTGATACACTGAAGCAGGTTTCATGTTTTCCCAGCTTCGCGCGATCCCGCCGGACGGCGGCGCCAAGGATCTTTGTTTGGCTTGCCAGCGGCTGCGCGCCGGCTCATGCTGCCTACTGGAATCGGATTCTTTATGCGCATATTCAAATCGGCGTTGCTCTTTGTGCTTGGTTTTCTGGCCGGGGCGCTCCCGTCGAAGGCGGCCGCTCCCTACAATGTGCTCTTCATCGCAGTGGATGATTTGCGGCCGGAGTTGGGCTGCTATGGCCATCCTCTGATCAAGTCGCCGAACATCGACCGGCTGGCCAGCCAGGGCCTGCGGTTCAACCGCGCCTATTGCCAGGAGGCCCTGTGCAATCCCACCCGCGCCTCGCTGCTCACCGGGTTGCGGCCGGAGACGCTCGGCGTTTACGATCTCGCCACGCACTTCCGCGACCGGAAGCCGGGGGTGGTTACGCTGCCGCAGCTTTTCAAGCAAAACGGCTATGTGAGCCTTTCGGTCGGCAAAATCTTTCACACTACCAACGGCAACCACGAGGACGCCGAATCCTGGAGCGAGCCGGCCTGGAAAGGCCCGGCGGGGCGGCCCGATCCCCCGGACGGCCCGGAACCCGCCACGCCCAAAGCCAAAAAGAAGAAGGGCGCCAAGTCGAGAACCGCGGATCGCTCGAACACGATGCCGTATGGGAATCCGGATTGCGAAGATGACGGCTTGCTGGATGGCCAGATCGCCACGAAGGCCATCGCGGAGCTTAACCGAATCAAAGACAAACCTTTCTTCCTCGGCGTGGGCTTTCACAAACCACACATGCCGTTCGTCGCGCCCCAAAAGTATTGGTCGCTCTATGATCCGAACGGCCTGAAACTGGCCTCGAATCCTTTCTTGCCAAAAGACGCGCCAGCCTTTGCCAGCAACGATGCCTCCGAACTGCGCCGCTATAAGAGCATTCCCGCCCAGGGGCCGGTCTCGGATGAAACCGCGCGCAAACTGATCCACGCTTACTATGCCTGCGTCAGTTACACCGACGCGCAAGTGGGGCGGGTGCTCGAGGAGTTAAACCGCCTCGGCCTGCGCGAGCGCACGATCGTCGTCTTTTGGGGCGATCACGGCTACCAACTGGGCGAGCACGGGACGTGGAACAAACGGACTAATTGGGAGATCGCCACTCGGGTTCCCCTCCTCATTTCCGTTCCCGGCCAGCGGGCCGTCGGGACAACCACCGATGCCCTCGTGGAATTCGTGGATATCTATCCGACGCTCGCCGATTTGTGCCGACTCCCGGCGCCCGCAAACCTCGAAGGCCTTAGTTTTCGGCCATTGCTCGAGAATCCGCGGCGCGATTGGAAATCCGCGGCGTTCAGCATCTACCCCAAACATATTCCCGGTGCGGGAGCGGGCTTCGGCCGCGCCATGCGGACATCGCGGCACCGGTTGGTGGAATGGGCCACCGATGACGGCCGTTTCAAAGCCTGCGAACTCTACGATCAGCAGGCCGATCCCGATGAGAATGTGAATCTCGCCAGACTGCCAGCCAATCAGGAGTTGATTGGCCGCCTGACAGAACAGTTGCATGCCGGCTGGAAGCAGGCCCTGCCCTCGCCGGCAAAAAACTGAGCCTGCCCCAGGCCCGACGCCTTGGCGATTCATTGACCCCGGCGCGCTCCGGCTTTATTTTGCTCACCGGTGAGCAAGTTCGCCTTTTCTCGTATTTGGATCGCTCTGATCCTCTGTTTTGGATGGGGGCATTCCTGGGCCGCGCCCCTCGAGCACCATACCCGCGCCAGCCTGCTGCTGAGCGCCGAGGCAGCGCGTCCGGGTGACACCATCCTGGCCGGTGTGCGGCTCGAAATGGACCCGGGGTGGCATACCTACTGGAAAAATCCCGGCACCTCCGGCATGGCCACCAAAATCGATTGGGATCTGCCCGCCGGAGTGACCGCCGGCGAGATCCTTTGGCCGCTGCCCGAAAAGTTGACCGAGGCCGGATTCACCACCTACGCTTACACGCGCGAGGTGGTGCTGCTCGTGCCGCTCACCCTCAGCAAGGACGTGGCGCCGGGAACGTTGCCCTTGAAAGCCGCCGTCTCCTGGCTCGAATGCCAGGAATTATGCCTGCCTGGCGACGCCCAAATCAGCGCGGCATTGCCAGTGGGACAACCAGGCCGACCCTCGGCCTCGGCGGCCTTGCTAGCCAGTTGGGCCGCCAAAACGCCCGATCGCGCCGGAGCTCCGCGGGTGACGGGGTCCTGGGAATCGAGCGCGGACAGCGATACGCGGCAGTTGGCCCTCGCCTGGCCGGTGGCGGGAGGAATCACGAATCCAGAGTTTTATCCCTTTGAAAACCAGGATTACGAGATCGAGGGAGACACCCGGATCTTGAAGTCATCGGAGGCCGAAGCGCGCCTTGCCAAGGCTGTCAAAAAACTCGAAGGAAACTGGCCTGCGGAAGTGTCGGGGGTGGTGTCCTGGCAGGCGGATGGCAAGCAGGTGGCTTACGAGGTCTCCGTCCCTGTTAACTCGCCCGCGTCTGCCTCCGGGATGATGAGCGGGCCGGTTTTTCCGCCGCTTTGGCGAATCCTGATCTACGCATTCATCGGCGGCTTGATTCTGAACGTGATGCCCTGCGTATTGCCGGTCATCGCCCTTAAAATTCTGGGGTTTGTGGAGCAAGCCCGGAAACAACCGCGCGAGGTGCGCGTCCTGGGCTTGATGTATGGCGTCGGTGTGCTCGCCTCGTTCTTGGCCATCGCCGCGCTGTTCTTGGGGCTCAAGGCGGCAGGGCACACCGCCGGCTGGGGGATCCAGTTCAGCAACCCGCAGTTTCTGGTCGTCCTCACCACGGTCATGACTTTGGTGGCCTTGAATCTTTTCGGTGTGTTCGAGGTGACCCCGGGCGGCAAGGTGATGGGCGCGGCCGGAGCGTTGGCGGCCAAAACGGGCCGCACCGGCGCCTTTTTAAACGGCATCCTGGCCACGGTGCTGGCCACACCTTGCGTGGCGCCCTTTTTCGCGGGCGCGGCGGGCTTCGCGCTGGCGCCAAATCAGAAGTCGGCGCTCACCGTGCTGGTGTTCCTCGTGGCGGGAGCGGGCCTGGCCTTTCCTTACGTCTTGTTGAGCTGGCAACCCGCCTGGCTGCGGTTCGTCCCCAAGCCGGGCAAGTGGATGGAGCGGTTCAAAGTCGCGATGGGTTTTCCGATGCTGGCCACGGCGGTCTGGCTGTTCAGCCTCACGACAATTCACTACGGCAACCGGACCTGGTGGCTGGCCATCTTCCTCGTGCTGGTGGCCGCCGCGGCCTGGACCTTCGGTGAATTCATCCAACGCGGACGTTCCCGCCGCGGCCTGGCCTTGCTCGCCTCCGTGATGATTGCCGGCTTCGCGGTGGTCTATGTGCTGGAGGGACAATTGGCCTGGCGAACCGAAGCCCGTGGCGCCGGCGCCCGGACGGCCCAACTTCAGACGGCGGGGGGAATCCCCTGGCAACCGTGGTCCCCGGAAGCAGTCGCGGCCGCGCGGGCCGAGGGTCGTCCGGTGTTTGTCGATTTCACCGCCGACTGGTGCCTGACCTGTCAGGCGAATAAAAAGGTGGCCATCGAGATCCCCTCGGTGCGCGAGAAGCTCAAACAGATGAACGCCGTGGCCCTGCTGGCAGATTACACCCTCCTGCCGGAACGGATGACCGCGGAGTTGAACCGCTTTGGGCGCGCGGGAGTGCCTTTGGTGGTGGTCTATCCCGTCCGGACGGAGCGGCCGCCCGAAGTCCTCCCCGCCGCGCTGACGCCCGGCATCGTCCTCGGCGCCCTGGAGCGGGCCGTTCCCTAATCGCGCCACACCCTTTCAGCAAGGCTCTCGGAAACTGTAGTCCCGCGCCAGTCTTCGCCGCGCAGTATAACTCGCGGTGGCGCCGCAAGATCGTTCCTGCGGGCAAGAGTGGTGATGCCTTTTGCTCTGCTTATCGCAGGCCTCGCGGCATCAGCGCCTGTTACCACTTCGCTAGTTGCGTGTTCATAAAAACAGGTGGACCTGAACGAGGTTTTGCTCCAACTCAGGGCGTGGCAAGACCTGTACGCGGTTTGGATATGGATTCCGATCAATGGAAAGAACTCGAATCATTGGTCTAAGCGCCAACGACGCCTCAGCGGAGCGCGCAGCGAACTCGCCTCCTCTTGCGGCCGGCGCCCAGCAACGGCTGCGGTCCCAAGCCAGGATAATCATTAGCCAGGCAAGGATGGCGAAATCCCCAAACCCGTGGACGGCGTCGAGCACCCTCACAATCTCCGAACGCCAAGTTCACGGGTTATGTTTTGGGGAAGAGGCCTTAATCGGCGCCCGTTCGGAAGCTATAGCTGACCGGCGCTAGCGGCACGCCGCCACAGCTTCGGAAGTTCTTGAAGGAGGGGCTGTTGAGGCCCAAGCGGTATTGTTTGTTGGGTTCGAGGCGCACCGGCAACACGCATGTCTGGTGATCTTCGGTCCAGAAGACCTGCCTGCCTTCCGGCATGGCCGGGAACTCCGAACCGCCGCCCGTCCAGGAACAGCCTTCGGACATCGGAACATTAAAGGTAACCCGCAGCTCGGTGATTTTCGGGCTGACCTCTTTCGCGCCATTGAGCGGGGTGAGGGCGACAATGCGGGGCGCCTGCACTTTGCGCTTGAGTTCGTCGCTGGCGCCTTGGGTGGTAAAATAGATCGCCGAGGGAGACGCGGAGACGCCGGCCGCGCTGCGGAAATTGCGGAAGCTGGGCGAGTTGATGCCGACGCGGTAATAGTGGCCAGCCTCCAGGCTGACCGGCAGCACGCAGGTGCGCCGGTTGCGCCACTGCGCCTGCGCGCCTTTGGGCGAGGAAGGGAATTCCGAACCGCCGCCGGTCCAGGACATGCCGCCGCCCATGTCCTGATCGAAGGTAACCGTGATTTCCTTCAGCGCCGGATCCACGTCGGTCGCTCCGGTCGGCGGTGAAGTGGACACGATGCGCGGTGGATTCGGGCCGGCCTGCGCGGCCAGCACCCAGCCGGCCAGGGTGATTCCCGCCAGGCCAACCAGCCGCAGCGCCAGCCGGCGCCGGGAACCGATGTTTCTCTGTGTGATCATATTTGTGTTATCTGTTTGGTTTACTCGTTCGCCGTTCGGAAAGTGTAGTCCACCGGTTCGAGGGGGACGCCGCTCAAGCTCTGAAAGTTGATATGCCACGGGCTATTGAGGCTCAGTCGGTAGGCTTTGCCCGGCTCCAATGCGACGGGCAACACACAGGTCTTCTGATCGTCGAGCCAATAAGCTGCTTTCCCTTCCCGCCCCTTGGGGAAGTCCGAGCCATCATCGCCAGCACTGCACCAGGAGCAGCCACGGCCCATTGGCACGTTAAAGGTGATCCGCAATTCGGTCAGTTCGGGGCTGACGCGCTGATCGCGGTTGGCGGGCAGGAAGCTGGCGATCTGCGGCGCCAGCATCCGAGCTTTCACCTCTTCCGCAGCCCCCCGGGTCGTGAAATAGATGACCGAAGGCTTCGCTGGTTGGCCCGCGACAGTGCAAAAGTTCTGGTAGCTCGTGGAATTGATGCCCACCCGGTAATAGCGGCCGGCTTCAAGCTTCACCGGCAGCGCGCAGGTGCGCCGGTCCAGCCAGTGCGGCTGGACGCCTTGAGGCGCCGGCGGAAACTCCGGCCCGCCGCCCGTCCAGGAGAATCCTTCCCGCATGTCCTGATCGAAGGTGACAGTGATTTGGCCCAGGGCAGGGTCCACCTCCGTGGCGCCAGCCTTGGGCGCGGTGGCGGTAATTTTCGGTGAGGCCGGCGCGGCCTCGGCGGCTGGCGGAGCCGAATGGGTCGGTTGCAACTGGAAGTCCAGGCGCGCGCCCGCCAGCGGATCGCCCGAAATCAGGAGTGTGGCCCGGCTGGTTTGATAACCGGGAGCGGAGGCAGTGATGCTATGCTCCTCGTGCCAGGTCTTGAGCTCGTAATGGCCCAGGGCGTCGGTCCCGGCCGTCTGGATCGCCCGGTTTTCGCGCCTCCCATAAAACCAATCCGCCACTCTTGCGCCTTGGATGGGTTTGCCCGATACGGCATCCTTGACCTCACCCTTGACGACAAACACCGGCGCTCGATTGCTAAGGATGTGGGCGCGGGCGCGAGCTCGGACAAAGTTGGGTATGGCGATCGCCGCCACAATGCCGCCCACCGGAATCGCCAGCGCCAACAGCAGCGCGGCCGCCAGCACCGCCGCCACTTTCCAGGTCCCGCCGCCAGGAACCACCGGCGGAAGGGAAGGCACGCTCCCGCCGCGAGCCTTCAGCGCAAAGGCGGCTCTGACCTCCCGCCGGGCCAGGACGACCAGCGCCCAGATCCCGATCGGCAGCCCAAGGAGGTTGCCGGGTGAGATTAACGACGCCAGGAGGCTGCCGATAACGGAGAGCCGGAAGGCCTCAAGTCGTTTGAGCTTCAAGCCGGCCCCAAAAATGACGCCGCCGATCACCAGAGCCGCCAAGGGCAGCCAGATCAAGGCGCCCTGCCAGCGCGCTTCCATAATGGCGCCCGCCGCCGCCAGAAACGGAATCGCGATCCAATTCAGAATCCCGGTGATCATCAGGCCGATCGCCGGGCCTTTCACCTGTTGGTACGGATTGTCGCCCGCCGGAGAGGCGGCCGGGGGCTGAGGCGCCCCGCTGGAACTGTCGGCAATGGTTTCGACGTCGCTCTTGACCTGGCTGGCCTGCTGGTAACGGCGCTGCGGCTCCTTCTCCAGCGCGCGCAACACCACTTCGTCCAGGCGCACATCCACCTGCACCTTGCGCGAGGGCGGCGCAAACTTGCCCAGGGGCAATTCGCCCGTGAGCATTTCATAAAACACCACGCCCAGCGAATAAATGTCGGCGCGATGATCCACCGCCTGCGGATGCTCGGCTTGCTCCGGCGCCATGTAATGAGGCGTGCCCATGACATCCTTCGCGCCGGTCAACCGCCAGTTTGGGGTCTCGCGACCCAGGATTTTGGCCAGGCCAAAATCGGCGATCTTCACCCGCCCTTTCTGGTCCAGCAGCACGTTTTCCGGCTTGATATCACGATGGACAATGCCCTCGTCATGGGCCGCTTGAAGCGCCTCGCAAAGCTTGGGGATGATGCGCAAGGCTTCGGCAGGAGAGAGTCTGCCGGCCTGCTCGAGTTGTCGGAGGTTGGCGCCCTCCACATATTCCATGATGAGATAGGACAAGCCATGGACCTGGCCAAAGTCGTAAATGGCAACGATGTTGGGGTGACTGAGTTTGGCCAGCGTGCGAGCCTCGCGCGTGAATCGCTCGGCAAAGCCGGGATCGGCCGCCGCCCGCGGCGGCAGGATCTTCAATGCCACCACACGGTCCAGCGCCGGTTGCCGAGCCTTGTACACCGCTCCCATGCCGCCCTGCCCCAGCAACTCGAGGATTTCAAGCTGGGGGAGATACTCGGCGAGTTTGGCCGAATCGGGCAATGGGTGTGGCCCCGCCGCTGGCTGGGCCTCTGTCGGCGAAGCCTGACTGCCCAAACCCGCCTTCATCAGGCATTGAGGACAAAGCCCCTCGGGCGCCCCCACCCTCAACGAGGCGCCGCATTGCTCGCAAATTCGCTCGGTTTTCATCATCAACCTTGCCGCCACTTGTTACATAAGCAAAACGAGGCCAAGGTTACAGCCGGGTTCCCTCTGAGGCGCGGCGCAGTCTGGCAACCCGCTGACGTTCAGGCCGCCAACGCGGCGAACAGCGCGCGGATTTCATCTTCGACCTCCTCGGGGCGGGAGACAGTCTGGGCGATTTCCTCGCGCAGCAACGCGCGGTAACGCTGACGCAGCCGGTGTGCCGCAACCTTGATGGCCCCCTCAGTGGTCGTGAGATGGCTCGCGATTTGCGCATAGCCGATCGATTGGCGCGAGCCGGTCAGGGTGTCCTTCAGGTGCTCAAAGACCCGAGCCTTGCCCTCGTTAACATACTCCGCGCGTAACCGAGCCAGAACGTGATCCAGCAGCGTCAGCGCCCAGCGCCGCTCGAATAACTTATCCGGACTGGCGTGGTCCGCCGGCTCGAAAGCATCCCCGGCCTCAGTCAAGCACGCGTCCATGGAAACGATGATTTGTCGCCCGCCGCGTTTCCAGGCTTTGGCCTTGTCCCATTCGTTAGCGAGAAAATGTTTAAGCGCGGCCAGCAAAAACGACCTGAACCGGCCCTTCGCCGGGTCCACAGTGTCGAGGTAGTGCTTCTCGATCAGGCGGGCGAAGAAGGCCTGAGTCAGATCCTGGGCGTCAGCGGGGCTGTGGCCCTGGCGCCGGACAAAGATATAGATGGGTTGCCAATACGCCCCGCATAGTTCTTCCAGCGCCCCTCGGGCCGACGGGGACTGGCTTTGGCCGGCATTCAGCACCAGGCTCCACCGGGTTGCCACAAACCTGGCTGACTCGCCTGCGGGCGACTCCGAAGGTGGCGCGCTG
>JBDHQH010000104.1:0-12782 GCA_039806935.1 Verrucomicrobiota bacterium | reverse complement strand
CGCAGCCTTCAGGCTGCGTCGGCGTCCGGGCGGGGCAGGGAACGCAGCCTAAAGGCTGCGGCTACATCCGGAGTGTCAGATCGGGAATCCCCATGTAGTCGCAGCCTTTAGGCTGCGTCGGCGTCCGGGCGAGGCGGGGAACGCAGTCTAAAGGCTGCGGCTACATCCGGAGCGTTTGATCGGGAGTCATCATGTAGTCGCAGCCTTCAGGCTGCGTTCCCCGTCAGTCGCAGCTTTCAGGCGGCGTCAAGCGGGTGTCGCCTGAATCCAGTTATTGGGGCCGAACCGTTCTTTAAAACGCTCGCCGAGCGTCCGCGCGGCCGCCAGGTCGCGGGTGAGGGCGAAGGTGGTTGAGCCGCTGCCGGACATCAGCGCCACGAGCGCGCCCTGCTGACGAAGAAATTCCTGAATGATGGCGAGGATCGGATATTTATCGAGCGCCGGCGCCTCGAGGGAGTTGTGGAAAAGCGGCGCGGCGGCGGCCAGGTCGTCGCCGCTCAACGCCCGGGCCAGCTCGCGGGCGCGCCCGGGCCGGCCATTCAACGCTTCGGGAAATCGCGCCAGCCGTTGATAGGCCCAGGCGGTGGAGACGCCGAAATCCGGCCGGACCAGCAGGAAGGCCTTTCCGCGCAAGGCGGCGAATGCGTCCAGCGGCTCGATGCGCTCGCCGCGGCCCGTGACGAGGGCCGGGTGCGGCTGAAGAAAAAAGGGCACGTCCGAGCCCAGGCCGGCGGCCAGGCGCGCGAGTTGCCCGGAATCGAGCGGGTAGCCAAACAACTCGTTCAGCCCGAGCAGGGTGGTGGCGGCGTTGCTGCTGCCGCCCCCCAGGCCCGCCGCCAGCGGAATGCGTTTTTCGAGATGCAGCGTCAGGCCGTCGTGAATGTCCGCGGCCTGACAAAAAGCGGCAGCGGCGCGATACACCAGATTTCGCTCATCCACGGGCAGCGAGGGATCGTCGCAGGAGAGCCGGAGGCCCGTGCTTTGCCGTTCGAAGGTCAGCTCATCGCAGAGCGAGAGCGGCTGCATGATGCTCTCCAGTTCGTGAAAGCCGTCGGGACGGCGCCCAAGAATGTTCAGCAATAAATTGACTTTGCAGGGCGAGCGTTTTTTCAGACCCATGCGCGCAATGTGCAACGGCCCGCGGTGGGGCGGCCACAAAAAAAAGCGCCGGACGCGGGGCGCCGGCGCTCGGGTGAAAACAGCTTAGTGCGTGTCGAAAATCCGGAACCGGCTGCCGGGCACGATGGGCGCGACATCGCCGCCGCTGAAGCCGAGGTTGGTGTCGGTCGCGAACATCGAATCCTCGACGATGTCTGGCTTGTAATTGTCCGGGTAAACGGGCTCCGGCGCCAGGTAACTCGCAAACACCGGGTCATACGGCGGCAGCGGAGCGGTCACCATCTCGTAAAGACCGATCCCGGTGCGGGCCAGCGAGCGGTTCACGCCCCGGATAAAGCCGGTCGTGTAGGCGGCATCCGGGCTGCCAAAGAGCGCGGTTTGCTCGATGGAGCGGCGCATTTCGCCGCCGCGAACGATTTCCAGACTGTTGGCCATGCCGCGCCCGAATTTGCGCTCCATGTTGGCGCAACCGGTGGCGAACAACCCCGCGAGGGCGAGGGTCGCGAGCAGAGGAAGGGTCTTACGCATAAAAATCTTTTCGTTGATCAACTATCGCGGTCAACTTAGCGAATCACAGGCGCGCTTGTAAAGCGGTTTTGGGTGGCAATCGACGGAAAAAAACCGTTTTGGAGCAGGGACGTTTCGCCGAAACGTCGTCGTTTTGCGCTCTGGAAGCGTTGCCCGTCACTTGGAGGCGCTCGGCGAGGGGGCGCGGGGCGGGCGCCCATTTCCCCTCCGACCACAATTCGGCCCGGCCGTCCGCGCCGCGGTGGGCGGGGACCCCGGAGGCGCGCAGCGCCGCCAAATAGAGCCGCTCGAAATCGTCGGGGATGACGGCCTGGCGCTCCAGGGCTTCACCCGGAGCCACCGGCGCGGCCGCCTGGTCGCTGACCGTCACGCGGCTGCGCAGGAAGGAGACCACCACGGCTGCCGCGGCCGCCGGCGTCTCCTCCCGGCGAATCTGCGGACGGCACTGCTCCCAGAGCGTCCGGCGCCAATTCAAGCCGGCGCCGGAGCTGTCGATTTTTGGCGATAACACGAACTCGCGGAACATCGGCTCTTCGATCTGCCAGTTGGCCAGCTCGCGGTTGTAGCGGGCCAGGCGCAGGTGGTCGAGCAGCGCCCGCAGCGGCTCGCGGCGCCAATCCGCCTGGCCGCAAAGAAACTCGAAATCTGATTGCTCGCCGGAGGTGATCAAAATGGCGCGGGCCCAGTCCAGCACCCGGGGGGTGGTGCGCAGCCGGGGCAAGCCCAATTGCGCGCCGGTCACCGCCAGCGCGGCGAGCGCGGCGGCCAGAGCCAGCCCCAGTAACGCCCGGCTCGCCGCCGGTCCCCGGCTCCAGCCCCAGCCGCTGGCGCGGGACGGGAGGGCGCGCGCGAAACCCGCCGGAGGGCGGCTGGCGCCGATTTCCAAAAAGGCAAAGCCCAGCACCGCTCCGGGCCACATCAGCCAGCTACTATCAAACCACGCCGTGACGAGCGCGCCCAAGGCGGCGGCGGCGAACCACTCGTTGAACGCGCCGAAGCGCGCGCGCCCGGCGAGCGACAGGCAGAAATAGAGCGCGAACCCAGCGCTGGCCGGCAGCCCGAGCGCCGCGGCCGCGGTGATCGGATCGTTGGTCCCCAGCGCGCCGCCGTCGGCCAGGCGCGCGGGGCGGTAGTAGGCGTTGTAGAGCGAGTCCACTCGAGCCCAGCCGACGCCGAGCCAGGGATGATCCCCCACGATCTGGAGCCCGCCCAGCCAAGAGGTCGCGCGGTTGCGCCAGGAAAAGTCATTGGGATTGGCCGCGGAAAAGACGCGGCGCACGGGGGCGATCTCCGTATTCCGCCACGCCCAGAAGGCCAGCACGAGCAGCGCCAGGACCAGCGCCGGGAGAGCGAAGGGACGCAGCCGCCGCGCCCGGGCGAGCCGGGCGGGGCCGCTGGCGGAAGGACGCGCTTCCGGGCTCCACCGCCGGCAAAGATACACCCAGGCGACCGCCACCGCCACACTCAGCCAGGCGCCGCGGCTGTAGCTGCGCCACCAGCCCCACGCCAGCACCGGAAGGCTCAGCCCGCAGCCCAGCGCCGCCAGCAGACGCCCCCAACGCCAGCCGGGCGGGCCGCCCGCCGCCGGGCGCCGGGCGTCGGCCAGGCCCGCCAGCGCCATCAACACCCCGGCGGCCTGCAGCGCGCCGAAGACATTCGGATGCCTCCAGATTCCCGTCCAACGCTCCACCCCCCGGTAGAAATACTCGGGGCCCGCGGGGTTTTGGACAAACACCGAGGCGGCCAGCAGCGCCGCCAGCCAGAAGGCGAGCGGGCGGGCCGGATCCACGCCGTTTCGCCCGGCTCGCTCGCGCCACAAACCCAGCGCCAGCCCGGCTACCGCGCCAAAGCAAATCAGCATCGCGCTCGGGTTGTGCGCGGGCCGGCGGCAGAGCCAGTCGCTCACCACGATCGCCAGGGCCGCCGCCAGCGCGCCCAGGCGCAGCCGCTCGCGCGCCGGCCCGCTGCGGGCGCGGAGCCAGGCCAACCCCGCCGCATAGATCCAGAGGCAGGCCAGGCCCATGCCCTGGATCCAGGGATCGGCCAGCATCCATTGCACCTCCCGCCGCGCGCGTGGAATCCAGGCTGGCCCCGCGCCCTCGGCCGAACTCGCCAGCAACAGGGCGACGCCCAGACCGGTGAAGCCCCAGACGAACCAGGCGTTCCTGATGCTCCCGCGCCTCGCTTCGATTGCTGGCGGTTCGAGTCGTTCAGCGGTGCTCATGGGTCAGGCTTGGCCGGGGGAAACAGGCGGTTGTCCGCCCCCGGGTGGTTTTGGACGCGGGGGCCGGCGATTCCGGGGCGCGGGATGGATTCTTCCCAGGCACGCCAGGATTCTCTCTCCCACCAGGCGGTAGGCTTGCGCGCGGTCCCCCTCCAGGTTGTGGCTCAATCCGGGCATCACGATCAACTCGACTCGCCCGCCCAGCGCGCGCAGCCGCTCCGCCACCTGCCGTCCATCCGCCAGCTCGAACACCTGGTCGTTCTCGGCCTGAAACAGCAGCACGGGAAAATCCAGCCGCACCGGCGTCCCGGAGGCGGCTTCTTCGCCGGGGATCGCGGACGGCAGGCCGCCGACGATCCGCGCCAGCAGCGCCGGCTTGATGGAGTTCGTCCGCAGCGCGAGTGAAAGGAAGTATTGTGCCCCGAGGCTCATGCCCACCCAGACAATCCGGTTGGTGTCCGCCCAGGGTTGGCGGAGGAGCCAGGCCTGGGCGGCGGCAACCTGGCCGGCGAATCGCTCGAAGCTCTGTTGATCGTACTCGAGGGCGAGCACCTGGCAACCCGTCCGGACCAACTGCCGGATGTCATTGCCGCCGGCGGTGAGCGAGCCGCCCGCGCCGTGGCAATAAATCAACACCGGCGCGCCGGGCGCGTCCGGAGCTTTCGCCCGCACCAGCACGCACTCGAACCGCCGGCCGTCCTCCGCCCGGAGCTGGAACCATTCGCGGGTGAGAGGGTCCCGCGCCCGCGCCCAGAGCAGCGCGCCGGCGCAGACCAGCAGCAGGACGCCCAGGCCAAGACTTCGCGTTCTCCAGTCACCCGGCACAGAATCTTGCTTAGCTGGAGGCGCGCCCATCGGCAAGCAGTTTGATGGCGGGGGCCCGGGAAGGCAAACCGCCGAGGCACGAAGGCGCCTGGGAAGACGGGCGCCTGGTTTCACCTTTGCGCTTCGGGGTCCGGGGGATAAACGATCCGCCGCGCCGAATGTCCGGGACGCCAGTTGCCTTAATCCTCGGCATACAAAGTCTCCGCCGACAGGAACCCCAGGGCGCCCTGGACTCTGGTCCAAATGCGCTTGATGCGGAAAGTCTCCGCGTCATAAACGATCACCAGCCGGGTGGCGCCCCGGTCGCGCGCCAGCGCCCGCTCGCCGCGGCCCCGCTCTTTTTGCAGGCAGGGCTTCCAAGCCTCCGGCGGGCCGAGCGGGTCGCACCCGAGCAGCAGCAGCGGAAGAAAGGCGGTTACCCCGCGCGAGACCCCCGCGGCGGTCTCCAGCGTGGAGGTCAGCGAGGCGCACTCGACGCGGTTGGATTCGGAACGCCACCAAACCGCGCCTCGTCCCTCGCTGAAGATACGGTTGGTGAAGTTGCCGATGAAGTTTTGATGATCGCGCCATTCCACCGAAAAGACGCCGCCGGGCGCCCTCCGGATTTCGCCCTCCAGCGCGCCGATCAGCAAGCTTCGCTGGCGAAAGCGAATGGCGCAGTTGGTCAGCGCGGCATAATGCCCGGCGATGCGCCGCAGATCGCCGGGTTCAGCCTGGCTGGCTCGCGCGCGCCAGCCAGACGGGATCCCCATCCGCCACCACACACATCCGGCCGCGAGCGCGAGCGCCAGGAGCAGCTTAACTTTCATGTAAACGGGGCCTTCTCATCCGGCGAAGCCGATGACTGAGGGTAGTTCAACGCGCCTTGGCCCGAGCCGGCGATGATCTTTAAGGCTGACTTACCAGCAGTCACCCTGGAGGAAGCAACAATTAGCGTAGCAATAGCCCTCCACGAGCGCTGCATACTGCAAACACAGCAGGTCGCGGCAATAGGATTCAATCGTGCATTCATAATTCAACACACACCGATTAAGGCAGGACGTGCGCTCGGGAGGCTGGCAGTGGCAGTTTTGATCAGGATTCGGATTTCCCTCGGTACAGGCAAGCACGGCGGTGGTTAACCAGGCGCTCAAAGTTACAATCGAGAATCTCGTCTTCATAGATCAGATGAATTACGGAGGGTTAGTTTTTTCGCGATGGGCAACCGGCACGGATGTCCAGCGTCCAAATCTGTTGCGGGCGATACAATATAAAAAAACCAGAGCTGGAGCGGCCAGCGCGCCCAAAGCCAGCCAACGCCGATGACGCCGGCTTGATTCAAAATCACGCACCGGGGGCGCCTGGCTGAAAATCGACCGGAAAGCCTGGCTGTTCAAATATTGAACCATGATCTTCGAGTATTGGACGGGGGTGTCGCAGACCATCCTGTCCGTGTCCGGCGCAGGCTCGAATGCCGAGTCGGGAATGCCGTTGGTGACTGTCAGTTCCGCGATGGAAAGGCGCGCCTTCGACCCGTCCTGGCGCTTCCACTCGCACCGGCGCAGCCACAGGTTTTGCCGGTCGAGGTAAATGATTCTTTCCACGATGGGCGAGGGCGTCCTCCGGTGTCCGCGAGAAACCAGGGGTGGCGGCAAGGATTGCTCGACGACAAAGCATTCCCTCCCGTTTAACCGCGCCAGACGGCCCGCATACGAGGCGCCTTCTGGCGCGCTAATCGCCTCTCCCTCCAAGAAGCCGTACCAAGGGGAGGTCCGATCCGCGTCCAAAAAATCCAGCCGCAGCGCCTGGCGAGGCAGAAGTTGCCAGAGACCGTTCGAGTTTGAGATCCAAACATTAGTGGTTTGAACACCCGGCAAATCCAGCTTTTCCATCCGCGACTCCTTGCGGTAATCGCGCCGCCCATCCACCGCCCGCTGGAGCAGCACGTTTTGGACTTTGACCGCATCGTTCTCGAGTTCGAATACGGCGACAAACGACAAATTTTCCATGGCAGCCTCCGCCTGCTGAAGCAGCATTCGGCCATCGGGGGCGGTGGCGGCGGGCGCAACGGTTGCCAAAAACAGCAGCGCCAGCCAGCGCCATCGGGACACTGGCGCGGAGCGGGGAGCGGCCGAGCTACGCAGAGGCACGGAGAAAGAGTTCATGGTTTCTCTCCTCTCGCCGCCTCGTCGCTGGAGGGAAAAATCATCGTGGTTGCAGGGGGATGTCCCGCCGGCAGTGGGGGCAGGGGATTTTGCGGCCCAGCGCGTGGGCGGGGAACTCGATGTGCCCCTGGCAGAAATAGCAGGCGGTTTTGAGCAGCTCGCCCGCCGCGCGCAGGGTGATCGTCCGGCCGCAATGGGGGCAGGGTTGTTCCCGCCCGAGGGATCGGGCGGCCGCCTCGAGGCGCCCGCCGCAATTCGGGCAGGATGTCCGGACCCGGCCATCGGCCGCCCGGAGCTCCGCCACGGCGCCGCCGAGAGCGAGCGCCCAGCCGAGTCCGAATCCCCAAACCAACACCTCCGGAGCCACGCCGAAATGGGCCGCCATGAGCTCGAAATACCCGCGCGTCGAGCGCGCGCCGAGCCACCAGAGGCCGGCGCGCAGCAGGGCGGCGCTGAACCCCAGCCAGAGAATCAAGAGCCGCGGCCAGGCCGCGTTCGGAAATCCGAGCCGGGCGCCGCCCGCGGCCAGGCACAGGATCCCCGCCGCCCACCAGGCATACCGGCTCGAGACTCCGGTTACGGGATCGGCCGGTTGCGAGAGCAGCGCGCCCTGGTTGCCCAGCAGGCAGAGCGCGCCGATGGCCGCCAGCCACAGGGCGCCGGCGCGGGCCAGGCGTTCGAGGTTTCGCGTAGTCATGACCCGCCTCATTGCGCCCTCAGCCAGTCGGTGAGCTGGCGCACCTTTTCGCGCTCCGTGTCCCGCGACCAGGAGGTGTGCCGCGCGCCCGGATGCACCACCAGACGGGTGGCCACCCCCGCCCTGGCGGCCTCGTTTTGAAACCTTTCCAGCCGCTGCCGCGCCCCGGGATCCAACTCGCCGGCGTCCAGAAAGAGGCTCCGAAACCGGCAGGCGGGAAGGGGCGGCAGGCCCGAGGGGCTGAGCAGCAGCGCCCCGCGCCACAACTCGGGCCGCTGCGCCCCCAGCTCGCTGATGGGCGAGGTCTCGGCGCTGTGTCCGTAGAGGTACATCCGCGCCGGATCGCCAATGCCCTGCCGCAGCAACTCCTCGCGCAGGGCCAGCACATCCCCGGTCCAGTTTTCCAGACCTTCCTCCCAGCTTTTCCGGTTGATGCTCGCAAATTCATACCCCGCCAGCGCCGCCGCGTAAGGATACGGGCTCCAGCGAAACGGTGTTTGCGAGAGAATCACCGGCCGTCTGACCCGCGCCCGTCCGGCCCGCGGATACCAGCGCTGGTAGGCCAGCACCCGGCCGTCGTTGGTCAGCATTCCCCAGTCGTGCCGCACCGCCGCCAGACCCGTGAGCGCGCCCGCGGACGCCGGCACGAGGCACCGCTCGCCGCCGGTCGCCAGGTCGTGCTCCCATAACCCCGGCGGCTCGCTGCCGCGGCTGCCATAGAGAAATAGCCGGCCTCCCCGCGCCTTGAAATCAATCACCTCGCCCTCAGGAAAGAGCGTCTCCGGCCCCTTCACGCCGCGCCGCCACACTTGCAGGCTGTCCCCCCAATGATCCGTCCGCTGCCAGGCGAGGCCCCGCCCGCTGTCCGCCCAGTTCAGTTTGCTGATCGCTCCCGGCGGGATGATCCCCTGTCCATACGCCTCGCCGTTCCCGGGCCGCACGGCCAGTGCCGTGTAACTGCCGTCCGCGTTTTCCGCGCTCACCAGCAGGAACTCGCTCTCGGGCGAGGAGTAGCAGCTCACCAGCCGGTTGGTTTCCGGGCGCCACAGCACCCGGGCGGCCTCCGAGCGCGTGTCCCCGGTCCAGAGCGCGCCCGCTTGCTTCCAGGCCGCCTGGGTGGGCGAGACCGCGCAGAGATGCGTCGGCGCCGGCCCCTTCCCGGCCTCGAATCGGGCGGCGTGCGACCATTTGCCGCGTGAGTTGCGGGTGGCCAGGCACACCTCCCGGCGGTCGTTGAGATACGCCAGCGATCCAGGCGACAGCCATTTGAACTCCTTCACATAGCCAGTCACGATCAGGCTCCCGACCGTCGCGCCGGTGGACGCCCCGCAGAAGACCAGAGACTGTCGCTTGCCCTTGATCGGCTTGGCGTAGCAGCAGGCGCTGTCGTCCGGCGACCACTCCAGCAGCAACAGGCTCCCGCTCAGGATGCGGCCTTCGTGCGTCTCATAAACCCTCCGCCGGCTTCCGCTGGCGAAATCCACCAGTGTCAGCCCCACACCCTCCTTTGTGCTCTGGGCGATGAGCGCCTGGGTGCCCGCCCAATTCGGGGAGGGATATTTCACCAGCAAATCCACCGAGGCCAGCTCGCGTCCCATCCGTTGCGCCCCGACCCGCGAAACGGCCACCGCCGCCCGCCACAGGCCCGCCGCCGCCAGCACAACCAGCACCGGCCACAACGCCCGTGCCTGGCGACGCCAGCCGTCGAGGGCCGTTTTCCTGTTCCTGCTACCGTCGATCTCTGGTTTTGTCTTCATAGGAAGAGGGCTGGGCGTCCTTACTCAGGCTGAAGGTTGCGGCTTCAGGAGGACGCTCAATCAAGGCTTCGGACGCAGCCGCAGCCTTCAGGCTGCGCTCCCCGGGGCAGGGATGTTTCGCCGAAACGCCCCCGCCTGGGGCGGCGCCCTTCTGGTCCGGGCTGGCCGGCGTGTTGCTCCGATCCGCCGCGCGAGTTTGCGGTCGGCTCACTTTCGCCTCCTTAGCCGGGCCAGCAGCAGGAGCAGTGGCGGCAGCAAAACCGCGGCGGCGACGACGGCGGCGGGCGAACGCCGTTTTTACCGCGCTCAAACGGGCGTCCCGCGCGCGGGTAAAAGGTGGCTGCGCACCGCCCCCGTTTGTCACTCCCGAGAGCGCCCGCACCTGAACGGTCGGGCAAGGCGGCTGGGTTGCGAAGGAGAGCAAACGATCCGCGGCCATGACCGCGCGCTCCTGGCCGGAGGTCGGCGGGGCCGCGGCGGCTCGGGCGCCCAGGAGGAGGCAGATCACCGAGAGCCTTGCGTGGAGTGCCTTCATAACTCCGCTTACGGGTTTGGCCGCCGGCGCGCAAACAGGAACAGACCGACCGCGGTCAGCAGCAGCAACCCCGCGAGCAAACCGCGTATCAGGTACAGCCGCGTGACGCTGGAGCTGTGGTCGCTGCGCGCTTTCCCCGCTTCAAAGACGACTTTGCCCCGCAGCGTCTGGACGGCTGGAGATACTGTGGTGTCATACACAGATTCGTAGATCGAGTAATCGCGGCTGAAGAGTGCCCTGTCGATCCGGGCTGTTTTCTCAACGTGAACGATATTTTGCAGGCTGGCTTTCACTGGCCCCCAATCGCCGGCCTGAAGGTTCAGAAAATAGTCCGGAGCGCCGCTCTCGTCATAGCTCCAGGCATAGAGGTTAACCACTGCCCCGGACTTCGGGTCGCGCACATAGGCCAGATGGCGTTGGCGCAAATCCGCCGCGTTGGCCAGAACCACCATGGTGCTCTGATCCCGTCCGTCCGGACTGATATAGGCAAGGCGCACCAGATCCTCACCCATTTGACGGGAGTGCCAGGTCCCCTGGCCGGCGGATCCATCCAATAACGCCCCGGCGCGCCGCGCATCCATCTGGAAAAGATGGTAGCCGCCGGGATCCGCGCGTTCCGCCGGGCTGGGGAATTTGACGTCGTCAAGGACCGCAGTTTGGAGGATGACATTGAAACGCAGGGCCGGAGGCAACCCAAAAAGCGAAAGGTAAAAACCCTCGTGAGCCATTAGCGGGCGGGGGCCGCTCTGCACGGTTACATGGCGGTGCGCGGGTTGCACGGTCAGCAGAGTCCAGTGCTGAACCGATCCTTCCGGCGGCAGGCTGATCTGCGCCACCGGAAACTTGAATTCGTTGGTAAAGGCGCCTCCGCCCCAGGTATAGCGGCGGAAAGCGCTCAGCGGCTGGGAGATGTCCAGGCGGTAGCTTTGCCCGGTGGTTCGCTCTCGCATCAACAGCACCTGCACCGAACGGCCAATGGGTGTGCCGCTCAGAATCGACCGAATCGTCTCATCGACCGATCTGCCGCTGGTGGCGGCCTCGCACTGAGAGACCATCCGTTCCGCCAACTGCTGGATTTGCGCGTGATTGGTCAGGCACGCGTTGACCAGAATCACGTCGGTCATTTCCGTGGCGCGATCCATCGGCAATTCGTAGTTGCTTTCCAAAAACCGGCGCGCGAGCGGATCTTCCGCCGCCCAACCGGCAATTAATCCCACAAGAAAAAGAGGATAAAGAAGCAGGCTGATGGTAAGGCTCATAATGGGCTGTGTCTTGGGTGAATCCAACGGCTTCCCGCCCCGGGGCTGCCGGAAGCGGAATCCAAATGGAAGTTATGGGTTTGGTTTGGCGGGCATGCATCGCCTCTCGCATTCTCCGTTGCTACCCATTCGTAATGGGCATTTTCCGCCGAGGGTTCACAAATACGGGTCTGTAGCAGAATTTGCGGGTCGAAACGGCGCCTTTCGGAATCCGGGCGTGGCTGAGGTGCGAGACAATGTGGGGCAGGGCCGCGCTGGTGTGCGGGACGATGAGTTTTTCGCGTTGGGCCGTGGATTGCAAGGGCATCCCCGGAGACTGTGACGAAGTGGTCACCAGCCATGACCATGATTACTTCCAGCTCTCGTATGCTAAGGCTCGCCAGGGCATCCGCAACGGCCGCGCGCCGCCAGGCGGTAACCAAGAGCCTGACCGTCTGATGGCAAAGCGGCGGACACCCACTTAAGACTGCGGCGAGGCGCCCAGCCAACACTGCATCTGAAAATGGTTTCCAGAGAATGCCGCATACCCCGCGCAAGAAAACGGTTACCACCGTTCCAGGCTCCTGGTAGCTGCTGGCCAGCAGAACGGGAAACCGAGAGCAAAGCAGACGCATGGCCGAGGTGTCGCCGGCAGCCCGCTCATCCACCAGCACGGCCTTCACCGGATTAGTTGCCAACTCGTTTAACGCGGTGTTCACACTGCGGAAGCCAACCGTGCGCCAACGGCGGGAGGGCCGCATGCCGCACTCCTGGACTTGGCTCTCCAGCAGCGGGCTCGGTTCAACCACCGCAATCTTTGGCAGCGGGCGGCCCTTGATTTTGGCCCTCATGGCGGCATCGGGTTGTCCTGAGACTGGCACCAGACCCGCACCCAGTTGGGGCGCGCGATCCACGCGGCGCGACCGTCGCAAAAGCTCATGTTTCCGCCTTCCGCCCCGTGGTTGTCGTCCGGGCTGTCCGGCACGTTGTTCCGATCCGTCGCGCTGGTCGAGTCGTCCGCGTCCACCAGCAGGAAAATGTCCCCCGGCCCCACCCGCCGGTTTTCCTCCGGCGGCGCGAACCGTCGCAGCGTGTGCCGCGCGATGGTGGTGTCGGTCTTTTTGGGCCCCAGCTCGCCCCGGAAGTTGCCCAGCACCTCGTAGCTCATCCCCTCGGCGCCCTTGCGCGTGGCGATGAACACCAGATCCCGCGGCACTCGCGCGCCATCCGGCTTGACCACCGTATTCGACAAGACCAAGAAATGCCGCGCGCTTGGGCAGAGGAAGCTGCGGCTCTCCCGCACATACTGCGGGTAAATCCAGGTCAGGTCGTCGTCCTTCGAGTCGCGGTCCGAATCGGCCGTGTCCGGAGTCTTCCACCAGGTCGGCCCGCTTAGGTGGCCGCGGTTATCGTCGGCGTACATCCGGCTGGCCAAGCCGAGCTGGCGCAGGTTGTTCAGGCAGGCCACTCGCCGGGTTTTCTCCTGGGCCCGCCCCAACCCCGGCAGCAGCAGCGCCGCCAAAATCGAGAGGATCGCCATCACCACCAGCAACTCGATCAGCGTGAAGGCGGAGCGCTGGCCCGGACCATTTGCGAACGGTGAACTCATGGCCTGACATTGCCTGCGGGCCTGACCTCTCCGGCTTGTCCAAAGCCCAGCGGGCAAAAACATTGTTGGGGGCGGAGTCATCACGCCAGAGCCAGAAGGATCATAT
>JBDHQH010000103.1:0-13125 GCA_039806935.1 Verrucomicrobiota bacterium | reverse complement strand
CCCCCTGTAGTCGCAGCCTTCAGGCTGCGTCGGCGTCCGGGCCAGTCGGGGAGCGCAGCCTGAAGGCTGCGGCTACACTCGATCACTCCAGGCAAAGCTCCGTCGGGCGGGCCGAAAGGGCTGCAATGATGCCCATCCGGATGACGCTCTTTCTATCCGCCATCTCCGAAAAGCCAAACCGCAATTTCACGGGCAGGCGGTCCGGGCATAAAAAAACCCGCGGGCGCCGGCCCGCGGGTGAAGAAAAAAGTCCAGTTTAACCGGCATCATCGCCGATCGCCTCGACCGGGCAGCCTTCCTTGGCTTCCTGGCAGCGGGCAGCCTCCTCGGGAGTCTCGGGTTGCTTGAACACGTAGGAATAGCCGCCGTCCTCGTTGCGTTGGAAATTCTCGGGCGCCGTCTCGCGGCAAAGGTCGCAATCGATGCATTGGTTATCAACGTAAAACTTGCCGTTTACGTTTTCGGGATATTTGTTTGCTACATCAGCCATAATGAAAAGTCTTTCCGTTAACCAAATAAAATATGAAGGGCGGCTCTGGTGGTGGCAAGCTCATTCCCGCTCACGGCAGTTGCAGCGTGTGAATGGCGTGGCTGGCCAGGCGCAGCAGCGGAGCGGGATAAACGCCGATCACGAACATGGCCACCAAACAGCCATACATCGCCAGGCGCGTGGGCGCCGGCACGCGCAGCGGGCTGTGGTCGGGAATTTCGCGCGACCAGTAGATAGCCCGCACCACCCCGAGGTAATAATAAAGCGAGATGACCACGCCGACGATCGCGACGAGCGCCAGGACGTAATAGGCCGGATGCGCCGCGCCCCTGGCGAGGACGGCTTTCAGGAGCAGAAATTTGCCGAAGAACCCGGCCAGCGGCGGCAGCCCGGCCAGTGAAACCATGGCCAGAGTCAGAGACGCGGCGAGCAGGGGCGACCGTTGGTTCAGCCCGGCCAGGAACGAAATATCCTCACCCTCGATTCGCCGCAACACCAGGCCAATGACCATAAAGGCCGCCAGCAGGGTGAAGAGATAGCCGGCGAGGTAATACAGGACGGCCGCCTGTCCTTCGGCGCTGAGGGCGCTCACCCCCAGCAGGAGGTAGCCGGCATGCGCGATGCTCGAGTAGCCCAGCAGCCGCTTGAGATTGCGCTGCGGCAGCGCGCACAGATTGCCGTAGAGAATCCCCGCCGCCGAGGCCAGGATCAGCAAATCCGCGTATTTCACTGTCACCTCGGGCGCCGCGACAAAGAGCAGGCGGAGCAACAATACAAAACCCGCCGCCTTCGATCCCACGGCGAGGAAAGCCGTGGCCGGCGTCGGCGCGCCCTCATACACATCGGGCGTCCAGAGCTGGAAAGGCACCGCCGAGATTTTAAAGCCGATCCCCGCCACGACGCAGAAGAGTCCGATCAAAAACAGGGAATTCCCCGCCAGCGGACCCGCCACCCGGCCCAACTCGACGAAATTAAGCTGGTTGGCAACGCCATACACGAAGGCGATGCCAAAGATCGTGAAGCCGCTCGAGAGGGCGCCCATCACCAGGTATTTCACTCCCGCCTCGAGCGAGGCCGCGCGCCGCCGTTGGAAGCTGTTCAGCACGTAAAAACTGACGGTGATCAGTTCCAGCGACACGTAGAGGAGCGCGAAATGGTTGACCGAGGCGGCGAACAGCATGCCCGTCAGCGCGAACAAGGTGAGGGCGTAAAACTCGGAAACCCCGGCCTCCAGCTCCGCGGCGAAGTCCGCGATCATCAACAGCACCCCGATGGCCGCGATCAGAAAAAAGCGTTTGAAGAACAACGCCAGGCCGTCGAGGACATACATGCCGTTGAACGCGCAAGCGGCCTCGCCGGAGCCGATCCGCACCGCAAGGCAGCTATAGAGGAGAATCAGCGCGAGTCCCGCGGCGGCCGCGTAGCCGAGCTGCCGGCGCGCGGCCGGCGCGAGCCAAAGATCGGCCAGCAGCACTGCCAGCCCAAGGCCGGCCACCAGATACTCGTGAGTTAAAAGCGCGAAGTTCATCGGCGGCCCTGAGCGGTTTCGACCGGCGCGTGATCCGGCGCCGGCGGCAGGTTCAAAACGGAGGCGGCCACGTCGCGGGCGATGCGGTCGGTGAGCAGACGCGGAAAGAATCCAAATACCAGCAGACTCGCCAGCAGCAGGGCAAAGGGCAGTTTGCGCCACCAGCCGGCGGCGTCGGTCAAGACGGACCATTTCCCGGGCAGCGGCCCTTGCAGGACGCCGCGGATGGCGCGCAGCAAATACACCGCGCCGACCACCAGCGCGCCCCAGCAGCCGAGGATGGCGACCACCCGCAGCGGTTTCCAGGCGCCGAAAAAGACGGTGATCTCGCCCGCGAAATTGGCGAAGCCCGGCAGGCCGCAGCCGGCGAAGGCGGCCATGACCATGGCGGCGCCGATAAAGGGCAGGCGGCGCAGCAGGCCGCCCAGCTCGCGAATCTCCAGGGTGCCCGTTTGTTGATACACGAAGCCGTTGAGGCCAAACACCAGCGCGGCCAGAAAACCGTGCGCCACCATCACCACCACCGCGCCGGTGACGCCAATAAGATTCAGGCTGGCGATGCCCAGAAAGACAAAGCCCATGTGCGCCACGCTCGAGTACCCGGCCACCCAGTTGAAATCCTTCTGCCGCATGGCCACCCAGCCGCAATAGAGCAGGTTGCCCAGACACAACCAGGCCAGGATCCCCGCCCAGCTCCGCGCCGCCTCGGGCATCATCGGCAGGGCGATGCGCAGCAGGCCGTAGAGGCCGAATTTCTTCAACGCGCCGGCGTGCAGCATGGCTGTCGGCGAGGGCGCCGAAGCGTAGCCCAGGGGCGCCCAGGTGTGAAATGGCCAAAGCGAAACGAGGATGCCAAACCCGAAAAGCAGGAGCGGAAAGATGAGGCCCTGCGCCCCCGCGCCGAGCGGCTGTTCCCGCAAATGCCGCACCAGCACCGGGATGTCAAAGCTCGCGGCGCCGGCCTCGAGATACAGCGCGATCAACCCCAGCAGCGCAAGCAACGACCCGAGGCTCAGATAAATCGTGATCTGGTAGGTGGCGTAGTTCTTCCGCCCGCCGCGGCCCCAGACGCCGATCATGATGAACGTCGGGATGAGCGCGAACTCGTGGAAGAGGTAGAAAAAGAAAATGTCGAGCGAGGCAAACGCCCCGAGCACCCCGCCCGCCATGATCAGCAGAAGGATGTAGAACTCCTTCTCCCGGTCGCGGATTTCCCAGGCCACGCAAGTCGCGGCGAAGGCCACAATGGCCGACATCAGCACGAGTCCGGCATTGATGCCGTCCACGCCCACATGATACTGGATGCCCAGGCTGGCGGCCCAGGGCACGAAGGCCTCGAATCGGTAGTGGTCCGGGCCCGCGGGCGCGCCGGGGAACTGGATAAACATCTTCACCGCCAGCGCCGCCGAGACAAAGGTGGCCAGCAGCGCCACCGCGCGGATGACCACGCGGTAGTTGCGCGGCACAAAGACCAGCGCCAGCGCGGCCGCCAGCGGCCAGCCGATGATGTAAGTCAGAATCGACATCGTGTCAGTTCCCTATCGGAGCGCGAGCCAGAGCACCACCGCCAGACCCAGGGCAAACAGAAACGCGTAGGTTTGCACGTTCCCGGTCTGGAACAGCCGCAACGCCCGGCCAAGCAGCTCCGTCGTGCCGTGCGTCCCGCGCACTCCCAGCCCGGCGATCAGCCAGCGGTCCATCCAATCCGCCGCCCGCGCCAGAAATTCATGCGCCCGGATGACCGTGGCGGCGTAAAGCTCATCGAAATAAAAGCGGTTCTGAACCGCGCGCCCGAAAGCGCCCAAGCGGCTCTCCAAAGGCTCTTTTTTCGCCCCGGCATAGAGCTGGTAAGCCGCCAGGAAGCCGAGTCCCGCGGCGGCCAGCCCCGAGAGGGCCGCCAGCGGGGCGTGCTGAAAGGGGAAAACCAACTGGCCCCAGGCGCTCAGGCGCGCGGCGGCCTGCGGCTCGAATTGGCGGGCGACAAAATACTCGATGCCGAGAAAACCGGCCGCCACGGTCGGGATCGCCAGCAGGCGCAGCGGGATGACCATCACCGGAGGTGTTTCCACGGCGCGCCCGGCGGCGGCGGAGCGGTGGTTCGTGAAGAACACCACCAGAACCAGGCGAAACATGTAAAACGAGGTGAGCAGCGCCGTGAGCAGCGCCAGGGCGAGGAGCGCGTGATTGCGCTCCGCCGCCAGCGCCAGGATGCTGTCCTTGCTGAAAAAGCCGCTTAACGGCCAGACGCCCGCCAGCGCCAGCGTGCCTGCCAGAAAAGTCCAGAACGTCACCGGCAGCTTTTGGCGCAGCCCCCCCATTTTCCAGATGTCCTGCTCGTGGTGCAGCGCGAGGATCACCGAGCCGGCGCCGAGGAAAAGCAGGGCCTTGAAAAAGGCATGGGTGGTGAGGTGAAACATGGCCGGAGTCGCGCCGCCCAGGCCGACCGCCAGCACCATGTAACCGAGTTGCGACAGGGTCGAGTAGGCCAGGATGCGTTTGATGTCGTTCTGTTGCGTGGCGATGATCGCCGTCAACAGCGCGGTGAAAGCGCCGACCCAGGCGATCACTTGCAGCGCCGGAGCGTTCAGCAGGAAGAGGACCCGGCAAAGCATATACACACCCGCCGCCACCATGGTCGCCGCGTGAATGAGCGCGCTGACGGGCGTCGGTCCCTCCATGGCGTCCGGCAGCCAGACGTGCAGCGGAAATTGCGCGCTTTTGCCGGCGGCGCCGCAAAAAATCAGCAGCCCGGCGGCGGTGGTGATCAGGCCCGGTTGCGCCAGGGCCCGCTCCTGCAGCGCCGCGAAATTCAGCGAGCCCAGCGCGGCCCAAACGGTCAGGATGCCGAGCAGAAATCCGAAGTCGCCGATCCGGGTGGTCACAAACGCCTTTAACCCCGCGTCGGCGGCCGCGGGCCGGTCATACCAAAAGCCGATCAGCAGGTAACTCGAGCAGCCCACCAGCTCCCAACAAATAAATAGTTGAATGAAGTTGTTGGCCGCGACGATCCCGAGCATCGAAAAAGTGAACAGGCTCAACCCGGTGAAAAACCGGGAAAAACCCGGATCCCCCGCCAGGTAACCCCACGAATAGACGTGGATCACCGCGGCCACCCCGGTCACCACCAGAAGCATGAGCATGGACAGCGAATCGAGCCGGATGCCGAACTGCACCGCAAAATCGCCGAGACTCAGCCAGTTGAGCGCGTACTCACGCGGTTGGTCCGCCTGAAATCCGGCAAAAACCACCAGGGCCAGCAGAAAACTCAGGACGACCGCGGCGATGGAGATGCCAGCGCTCAGGCGCCGCCGGCGGCTGGTGAACAGGGTGATGATCGCCGCGGCCAGCAGCGGCAGAAACAGGAGCGTCCAGAGCAGGATTTCGTCGAGAGCCATGGCGCTAGGATTTTAAGAGCGTCAATTCATCGACCCGCGGGTCGCGTCGCTTGCGGTACAGGGCAACCAGCAAGGCGAGGCCGACGGCGACCTCCGCCGCGGCGACGGTGATGACAAAAAACACGATGACCTGGCCGTCGAGGTTTCCGTTGAAGCGGGAAAAGGCCACCAGCGCGAGGTTGGCGGCGTTGAGCATCAGCTCGAGCCCCATGTAGAGCACCAGCAGATTGCGGCGGGAGAGCACGCCGAACAAGCCCAGGCAGAACAGGGTCGCGCTGACCACCAGATAATGCTCCAGGCCCACGCTCATTTCAGCTCCTTTTTGCCGAGCAGGACCACGCCGACCATGGCCACCAGCAGCAGCACGGAAATGATTTCAAACGGCAGCAAGTATTCGGTGAATAACAGCCGCCCCAACTCGCGCGTGCCGCCCTCGGCCAGCGGGGTGGTTTCGCCCAGGGGACCCCGCGCCAGCGACCGGAGAAGGAGCGCCAGCAGCGAGCCCGCTGCCAGCAGGCCGGTGATCACGCCGTAGAGCCGCAGCCGTTCCTCCGCTTCGGCGCCCGGATTCAGCAGCATGATGACGAAGAGGAACAGCACCATCACCGCCCCCGCGTACACCAGGATCTGGACCGCGGCGAGGAAAAAGGCGTGCAACAACACAAACAGCCCCGCCAGCGAGACAATGGTCAGCACGAGAAACATGGCGCTGGTGACCGGGTTGCGGCTGAAGGGGTTGGCCACGACTAAAAACCCGCAGACCAGGGTCAGGCACGCGAACGTATAGAACAGGGCATCCTGCATCACCGGGAAGGGTTGGGTTGAGAATTCATGGCCGGGCTCAAGGCGTCATCCCCTGATCTTCGGCCTCGGCGATCTTGTTCCGCCACTTCAGGATTTTATCCTGATGGACGCCGCCCAGGTCGAGCAATTTTTCCTTGTTGTAAATCATCTCCTGGCGGGTCAGGCCGGTGAGCGAATAATCCTGTTGGAGAAAAATCGCCTCCTCGGGACAGACTTCCTGGCAATAGCCACAGAAGATGCAGCGGAGCATGTTGATCTCGAATTCCGCCGGTTCCTTCTCGACGTTGCCCGTATCGGGCGAGCCGGTGGGGCCGGGCGGCCGGATGTGTATCGCCTTGGGCGGACAGACAAATTCGCAGAGCTGGCAGGAGACGCATTTGGTGCGGCCAAACTGATCCCGGACGAGGTACGGCGCGCCGCGATACCCGGGCGGCACCGTCCACTTCTCCTCGGGATACTGCATGGTCACCTTTTTGCGGAAGAAATGGCGCAGGGTGACCTTGAACCCGCCGATCACTGCCGGCAGATAAAGCCGCTCCCACCAACGTAATTTCTTGCGGGCGACGATCATTTCGCAAACCACCAAAGCACCACGGCCGTGACGACAATATTCGCGAGCGCCAGGGGCAGGAACCGTTTCCAGCCCAGCTCCATCAACTGATCATACCGAAAGCGCGGCCACATCCAGCGCACCCAGATGATCATGAACTCGACGAACAGCATCTTGCCCAGAAAGACGCCGATCTGAGCCAGGCCGATCCCGAGCGTGGCGGCTGGCTGATTCAACCCGGCGAAGGGCAGCGTCCAGCCGCCTAAAAACAACACCACCAGCATCGCCGATCCGGCGGTCATCGCCGCGTATTCACCCATGAAAAACAGGGCGAATTTCATCGAGCTGTACTCGACGTTATACCCCCCGGCCAGCTCCTGCTCGGCCTCGGGGAAATCGAACGGCAGGCGGTTCATCTCCGCGAACATCGCCACCAGGAAGATGACAAACGCCAGCGGCTGCTTGAAAACAAGCCACGCGCCCCCGGCCTGGTATTCGATCACCTGGCTGAGATTCAAATCTCCCACTAGCAAAAAAACGGGGATCACGCAGAGGCCCATGGCGATTTCGTAGGAAATCATCTGCGCGCTCGAGCGCAGGCCGCCGATAAACGGGTATTTGGAATTCGAGGCGTACCCGGCCAGGACGATGCCATACACCCCCAGCGAAACGATGCCCAGGGTGTAGAGAATCCCGATGTTCAAATCGGCGATGACCATCGGCTGGTTTCCCAGGCGCGAGCCGAACGGGATGATCGCCACCGTCAGCAGGCTGGGGATCATCACGATGGCCGGCGCCAGCCAGAAGTAGGCTTTGCGCACGTGCGCCG
This sequence comes from Verrucomicrobiota bacterium, assembly GCA_039806935.1. Classification (GTDB taxonomy): domain Bacteria; phylum Verrucomicrobiota; class Verrucomicrobiia; order Limisphaerales; family UBA8199; genus JBDHQH01. The sequence continues at coordinate 5,529 of JBDHQH010000103.1, read as the reverse complement.
GCGTGAAATCCTCCTTCAAAAACGACTTCACCGCGTCGGCGATGGGCTGGCCCAGACCGAACCGCCCGACCCGGTTCGGCCCGACGCGATCCTGGATGAACGCCGAGACCTTGCGCTCGACCCAGACCGCGTAGGCCACGATGAACATCAGCACCGAAAAAACACCCAGGATCTTGACGCCGCTGAAGATCACGAACTGGGCGGATTCGGAAAGCGCCGCGAGCATCATAATCTGCCCTCCGCGCCCGTGTCTCCCAGGCTCGACCAGGTCAGCCCGGCAAAGGCCGGCGTCTCCCGGGCCAGTTGGTTGAACAGGCCCTCGATCGACACCGGCTGCGGCCGGCCGGTGACGCGCTCGGCGAGCTCCCGCAGAAATTCCCCTTCCGGCCGGGCGTCGCCGCGCGGCTGGATGGCGCGCAGGAAGCGCTGCACCCGGCCTTTGACGTTGGTGAACGTGCCGCGCTTCTCCGCGTGCGCGCAGCCGGGCAGGAGATAATGCGCCAGCGAGGTGGTGGCGTTCGGCAGGATGTCGCTGACCACCAGCAACTCGAGCCGGCTCAGCCATTCGGCAGGCAGGCCGTTCCGGGTGACGTCCTCCCCGAAAACCAGCAGCGTCTTGATCCGGCCGGACTCCACGCCCCGGGCGATCTCCCCCAGCCGCGCGCCCAGCGGATCGGACGCCAGCCCGAGCCACCGCGCGCCGGTCGAGTTCGGGTTCCGGTCCGCGCTGACCAGCAGGTGATCCGGCTCGCCGGCGCGGGGAATGGAATCCGAGAGCGCGCCCAGTTTGCGGGCGATTTGCTGAAGCAAGTACAGCTCCTCGTTGGTCTGCCGGGCCGAGGCGATCACCGCCGCCGATCCCGCCGGAGTCGCGGTGAGTTTCCCGGCCAGCTCCGCAATCGCCGCCGCCCATGAAATCCGCTCGAGCGCCGCGCCGCGGCGGGCCTGGACTTCGACCAGGCGATCCTCGCGGTGAATCCATTGATAATTCAGCCGGCCGTAGTCGCACATCCAGCAGGAATTCACGCCGTCGTTCTGGCGCGGGACATAACGGTAAATCTTCTCCTCGCGCGAGCCGATGAGGATATTGCAGCCGGTGGCGCAACTGGTGCAGACGCTTTTGGTCTCCTTGAGAAACCAGGTGCGCATCTGGAAGCGGAAATCCTTCGAGGTCAGCGCCCCGACCGGGCAGAGGTCCACGGTGTTCAGCGTGTAATTGTTGTCAAACACCCGGCCGGGATAGGCGGTGAGCGTGCTGTAACTGCCGCGATTGATGAAGCCCAGCGCGTCGTCGCCGGCGATGTCCCGGGTGAAGCGGATGCAGCGCGAGCAGAGAATGCAGCGCTCGTCGTCCAGGACGATACGCGGGCCCAGATCGACCCGTTTGGGCTTGTGGACTTTGGGTTCGGCGAGCCGGCTGGCGGCTTCGCCGTAATCCATCGAGTATTCCTGCAGCCGGCATTCGCCGGCCTTGTCGCAGATCGGGCAGTCCAGCGGATGATTGATCAGCAGGAACTCGAGGATGCTCTCGCGCATCTGCTTGACCGCCGGCGTAGCGGTGTAAATCTCCATCCCTGGGGAAATCGGCGTGGCGCAGGCGATCGCCGGCCGCGGCGACTTCGCGATCCTGGCCGAGCCGTCCGGATGGAGCAGCGGCTTGCGGTCGGGGCCCAGCGCCGGGGTGCCAAACTCGACCAGGCACATCCGGCAATTGCCGGCCACGGGCAGCTTCGGGTGATAGCAATAATGCGGAACGTCCACCCGCGCGAGCGCGCAGGCCTGGATCATGGTGGTCGGCAGCGGCTTGCCCGTCAGCGGATCGGGCATGGTCCGCGGCACCTCCACCTCGCGGCCGTCCACCTTTACCTTGATCTTCTCGACCGGGGGCGGGGCGGGCTTGGATTCGGATGTGGATGCGGAGCTCATCGGGATCAAAGGCCGGCGGCTTCCGGTTGGGCCGCCGGGGTCAGGCTGCGCGCGGCCGCGGCGGCCCGGGCCTCTTCGGCGCGGCGCTTTTCATCCGCGGCGCCCCGGGCGACGAACTCGTCCTTGAACTTGCCGACAAAGCTCTGCACCGGCCAGGAGCAGGCCTCGCCGAAGGCGCAGATGGTGCGGCCGCCGGGGATGTTGTCGGCGATATGCGTCAGATAATCGGCGTCCCGCGCCCGGCCTTGCCCGGTGGAGAGCCGGCGCAGCGCCTTGGCCATCCAGAGCGAGCCCTCCCGGCACGGGGTGCATTGGCCGCAGCTTTCGTGCGCGTAAAATTCGGAGAGGTTGGCCAGCGCCCGGACCATGTCCGTCGAGTCGTCCAGGACGATGATTGCGCCCGAGCCGGACATGCTGCCGGCGGCGATGATGGCGTCGAAATCGTACGGCAGATCGAGCAGCTCGAGCTCGCGCTCGGCCTCCTTCCCGTCGGGGCCCTTGCGTTTGAGGCGAAACTTTTCGCCCGCCTTGAACACTTTGGCCGAGGAGCCGCCCGGAATGACCGCCTTGAGCTGGCGGCCCTCGCGCAGCCCGCCGCCGAACGCTGGATCGAAAATCAACTCGCCCAGCGTGGCCTTGCCGACTTCGATCTCGTAATAGCCCGGCCGCCGGACGTGGCCGCTGATGCTGACGATGCGGGTGCCGGTGTTATTCGGCGTGCCGAGTTTGGCGTATTCCGCTCCGCCCAGGGCGATGATGTGCCTGACCGCGCAGAGGGTCTCGACGTTGTTCACGATGGTCGGGCAGAGGTAAAGCCCGAGCACGGCGGGGAAAAACGGCGGCTTGATGCGCGGGTAGGCGCGCTTGCCCTCGAGCGACTCGATCAGGCCGGTTTCCTCGCCGCAGATATACGCGCCCGCGCCCCGGTGAACGTGGATTTCCAGATCGTACCCGCTGCCCAGCACATTCCGGCCCAGGAAATTCCTCGAGCGCGCCTCCGCCAGCGCGCGGTTGAGGATGCGCGCGCCCTCGGCGAACTCGCCGCGGATGTAGATATAGGCCAGCCGCACGTCGTTGGCGTAACAGGCGAGGATCATGCCCTCGATCAACTGGTGCGGATCCTTGTAAATAATCTGCTTGTCCTTGAAGGTGCCCGGCTCGGATTCGTCCGCGTTGCAGATCAGATAAATCGGCTTGCCGCTCTTGCGATCCACGAAGGACCACTTCATGCCGCAGGAGAAGCCCGCGCCGCCGCGTCCGCGCAGGCCCGAGAGGCGCACCTCCTCGCGCAATTGCTCCGGCGGACTGGCGGTGCGGCCGTCCGGCAGCGTTTTGGGCGCCAGCGCCAGCGCCTTCCGGAGCGTTGCGTAGCCGCCGTGGCGCAAATAGCATTCGACATCCACCGTGTAACCCGGCTGATCGACATGCTTCAAAATCTGGCGGTGCTCCTGCGGCATCAGCGGCCTTTCCCCAGCCTTGACTCGGCAATGGAACCCTCTACCTTGGAACTGCGCCACTGCCCGATGGTGTAACGGTAGCACAGCAGACTCTGGATCTGTTTGTCATGGTTCAAATCCATGTCGGGCAGCCAGCCCCCCGAAGCGGAAGGCGCGAGCTCCGGCGCGGCGCTCATGTGCATTCCCCCAGGATTTTTTCCGCGCGCTCGGCCGTCACGCCTTCGTGGAAGGTTTCGTTGCACATCATCACCGGCGCCGTGCCGCAGCCGGCGAGGCACTCGACGAATTCGACGGTGAACTTCCCGTCCTTCGTCGTTTGCGCGCCGTGGCCGTGCGGATCCAGGCCCAGCTTCCGGCAAAAGTACTCGTGCAACTCGTGCGAGCCGCCCAGCGCGCAGCTCAGCGTCCGGCAAACCTTCAGATGATACTGGCCCACCGGTTCGGTGTGCAGCATCGGATAGAAGGAGATTAAATCGTAAATGTTGATCGGCTGCACCTCGAGTTTCGCGGCCACCCACTCGACCGCCTGGCGCGAAACATAGCCGTAGCGCGCCTGGATCACGTGCAGCAGCATTAGCGCCGCGCTCCGCTTCTTCGGATAATGCGTGATGACCTCGTCGATCTCGGCCAGCATCTCGGGCGAAACCGCGAAATCGGGCTGCTCGCGCAAGGGACTCGGAATGGGCTGGGTGTTGGGAAGATTCATCGGTCGCATTCTCCCATCACAAAATCAAACGAACCCAGGATCGTCACCACGTCGCTGATCATGTGCCCCGGCAAGAGCTTCGGCAAAATGCTGAGGTTGACAAACGAGGGCGAGCGTATCTTCAGCCGGTACGGGGTGCCGCCGCCCTTGCTGTGGATGTAAAAACCCAGCTCGCCCTTGGGATTCTCGTGGCCGAAATACACTTCGCCGGGCGGCGCGTTGACGCCCTGGGTCACATTCATGAACTGGTGGATCAGCTCTTCCATCCGCGTGAGCACATTTTTCTTCGGCGGCAGCACCACCTTGCCGTCGGGAATGTTCACCGGCCCCTCGGGCATGCGATCCAGGCATTGCTCGATGATCCGCACGCTCTGGCGCATCTCCTCGAGGCGGCAAAGATAACGATCGTAGCTGTCGCCCTGCGAGCCCAGCGGCACCTCGAACTCGAGTTGGTCGTAAACCAGATACGGCTGGGCCTTGCGCAAGTCGTAATTCACTCCGCTGCCGCGCAGGTTCGGCCCGGTCAATCCGTAAGCAATCGCGTCCTCGCGGGAAATTGTCCCGACGCCCTGCGTCCGATCCACAAAAATGCGGTTGCGCGTCAGGAAAGTGTCGGTTTCGTCAATATTGACAACCACCTCGCGGCAAAATTTGCGGCATTGCTCGAGCCAGCCGGGCGGGAGATCCCTCGAGAGGCCTCCAATGCGGGTGTAACTGGTGGTGAACCGCGCGCCCGAGATGGCTTCGCACAGGTTGTAAATCTTCTCGCGCTCGGTGAAGGTGTGCAGGAAGACGGTCATCGCCCCCACATCCATCGCGTAGGATCCCATCCCGAGCAGATGCGACGAGATGCGCGCCAGCTCGGCGCAGACCACCCGGATATACTGGCAGCGGGGCGTCAGCTTCCGGTCAATGCCCATCAACTTCTCGACCGCCAGCGCGAAGGCGACGTTATTCGCCAGCGGCGCCAGATAATCGAGCCGGTCGGTGTAGGTGATGAACTGGGTGTAGGTCATGTTCTCGGCGATTTTCTCGTCGCCGCGATGCAGATAACCGATCTCCGGCACGGCCTTGGTGATCACCTCGCCGTCCAGCTCGAGCACGATGCGCAGCACGCCGTGCGTCGAGGGATGCGAAGGGCCCATGTTCAGCACCATCGAGTCTCCGCGCAATTCCGCCAGTTCCTCCCCGTCCGCCAGGGCCCCGGCGGCTCCGCCGGCGCGCGTGGCGGCTTCCTGGATTTCAAGCTCGCGGATCTCAGACATGGCCGGAAAGTGGTTGGCCCGAATCATGGCCGGGATCCGGGCGCGCAGCCGCGCCGTCGTGGTCCGCGTCGGGGAGCCGCACTCGCGGCTCGCGCGCGATCGCATCTTTCCCGCCGGGCAGGGTCACAAACGGGCCGCCCTCGATGGGCGCGCGATTCGTGAACGCGATTTCCGG
>JBDHQH010000102.1:0-13159 GCA_039806935.1 Verrucomicrobiota bacterium | reverse complement strand
GGAGCGGCGTCCGCCGTTGGCCGCGGGAGAACGGCGAAATCTTCCGGGACGGCGTTTGGCGATGAATGAATCGGTGGTGCGCGACGTCAAACATTCTTTATGAAACGATACCTGCTTCTTTGCGCAATTCTGGGTCTGGGTTCGGGGTCGGCGCCGGCCTGGAATGCGGTGGGCCACCGCGCGGTGGCCGAGATTGCCTGGCGGCAGTTGGACGACTCGCAGCGACGGGCGCTTTCCGGGTTGTTGAAACAACACCCGCATTACGACACGATGCTGGTTCAGGACGTGCCGGCGGGAGTGGACACGAATGAATGGGCGTGGCTGATCGCGGCCAGTTGGCCCGATCTCCTTCGCTCCAAACCCGGCCACCGGCTGCCGAGTTCGATCACCAAATACAGCGTGTATCCGCACGGCGTGCTTCGCCCCTTCGTCCAACCGGGGGACCGGGCGGCGGCGGGCCTGGCCTTGCCGGAGATTCCCGTGCCCAACGCCGAAACCGGGCTGGCGGATTCGATTCGGACCCTGCAGGATCCGCGGGCGAGCGCGCATGACCGGGCGGTGAGCCTGGCCTGGGTGGCGCATTTGATGGGCGACCTGCACCAGCCGTTGCACGCGGCCACCCTTGTCTCGGCGAGACATCCCGCGGGCAGCGGATTGGGCGCCCAGCAGGTGGTGCGGTCGCTGACCGGCGAGCGCGAGGGCCTGCACACTTTGTGGGACCGTTTGCCGGGCCTCGACTACACTTACCCGGGCGCCGCCCGCCTGGCGGATGAGTTGACCGCCAATCCCAAATTGCGCGCGAAGGCATTGCCGGAGTTGCGCCGGCACCTCACCCCCGCTTCCTGGGGCGAGGAGAGCTTCCGCGTGGCCACGGAGTTCGCCTACTCTCCCAAACACGTTCAATATGCCTGGGCCGACGATTTGAAAGCCGGCCGAATCAGCGAAGCGGACATCCCCCGGGTCCGGCCCGAGTATCTCCACGAGGGGCGTGAGCGGGCCCATCGGCGTCTGGCTCTGGCCGGCCATCGTCTGACGCGCGTGCTGCGGGAAACCTGGCCGGGGCAGTAGGGGATGCGCGGCGGGCCGCCGAGGTTATTAGTGACCGGAGGACGGCAGTCCGGCGAGGTCGGCGAGCAGTTTGAGGTTGAGGAGCAGGATCAGGATGGCGCCCAGCCAGGCGAGGATCTTGATCGGGGGCGAGTTGACGAAGCGGCCCATTTTGGCGCGGCTCGAGGTGAAGGCGACCAGGGGAAACAGGGCGAAGGGCAGTTGCAGGCTCAGGATGACCTGGCTCCAGACCAGCAGTTTGGCGGTGCCGCTGGCGCCGTACAGGGCGCTGGCGACGATGGCCGGCACAATGGCGATCAGACGCGTGATCAGGCGCCGCAGCCAGGGCCGCATGCGGATGTCGAGAAAGCCCTCCATCACGATCTGGCCGGCGAGGGTGCCGGTGAGCGTCGAGTTTTGCCCCGAGGCCAGCAGGGCCACCGCGAACAGCGTGCTGGCCAGCCCGACTCCGAGCATGGGCGAGAGCAGTTGATAGGCCTCCTGGATTTCGGCCACCTGGGTGTGGCCGCCGCGATGGAACACCGCCGCCGCCACCACCAGAATGGCGCCGTTGACGAAGAGCGCGCCGGTGAGGGCGAGGGTGGAATCGAGCGTGGCGAAGCGCACCGCCTCGCGCTTGCCCTCGTCGGTCCGCTCGAAGTTGCGCGTCTGCACAATGGCCGAGTGCAGGTAGAGATTGTGCGGCATCACCGTGGCGCCGAGGATGCCGATGGCGATGAACAGCATGTCTCCCTGGGTGATGATTTCCCGCGTCGGGATGAATCCCCGCGCCAGCGCCGCGACCTCCGGGCGGGAGAAAATGATCTCGAGCAGGAAACAAACGGCGATGGTGGAAATCAAGGCGATGACGAAGGCTTCGATCCACCGAAAGCCTTTGTGCTGGAGGTATAAAATGGCGAGCACATCGAGGCTGGTGATGCAGACTCCCCAGAGGACGGGGAGATGGAAGAGCAGGTTCAGCGCGATGGCCGAGCCGATGATTTCGGCGAGGTCGCAAGCGGCGATGGCCAATTCGGAGGCGATCCACAGCATGAACCCGGCCGGGCGGGAATAATGATCCCGGCAGGCTTGGGCCAGATCGCGTCCGGCCACAATGCCGAGCTTGAGGGAGAGGGTTTGGAAGAGGATTGCGAGCAGGTTGGAGAATAGAATGACCGAGAGCAGCGTGTAGCCAAAGCCCGAGCCGCCGGCCAGGCTGGTGGCCCAATTGCCCGGATCCATGTAGCCCACGGCCACCATGTATCCGGGTCCCGAAAAGGCGAGGAACTTGCGCCAAAACCCCGCGTTGCGCGGCGGCACGCTCACCGTGCGGAACGACTCGCGCAGCGAGGGCTCGAGCGCCTCGCGCCGCCAGCCCTCCGGGTTGGGCGCCGGGGCGGACTTCTCCCGCTCATTGGGGTCGGGCCGGTTCACAGGCTGGCCGATCCCGGTATTAGACCTCCCTCACCACCCCCCAGTACACGTCCAGCCGTTTTTCCAGGTAAAGCTGAATGGCGCGCAGCAAAGTAGCGGCTTCCAGCTTCTGGCCGGCGCTGACGATGTCCTTGAGCGTGGCCTGGGGCTTCACAGCGAAACTGTCTTGGGCGATGATCGGCCCTTCGTCCAGGTGCATGGTCACGAAATGAGCCGAGACACCGATGATTTTAACGCCGCGCTCGTAAGCCTGGCGATAGGGTTGCGGCCCCGGGAAACTGGGCAGCAGCGAGGGGTGAATATTGATGATTTTGTTTTTGAAACGCCAGACGAAGTTCGGCGAGAGGATCTTCATGAACCGGGCCAGCACCACGAAATCTATGGTGTAATCCTCAAGCAGCCGCAGGGTGGCCTCTTCGGCGCGCGCTCGGTCGTCCCAGGGCACGCAGGCGAAGGGAAGGCCGGTATTCTTGACCATCGGCTCGAGGTCGCGGCGGTTCGAGAGGACCAGGGCGGCCTCGGCGCGTTTGAGCCGGCCGGACTCGAGCGCCTCCACGATTTTTTGGAGGCAATGCGGCTCCTTGGTGACCATCAGGGCCATGCGCTGGCGGCGCCGGGGTTCGGTCAGGCGCATCTTGATTTCCATCTCGAGCTCGCGCGCCAGGCGCTCGAGCCCGGCGCTCACCGCCGGGCGGTCGAACTGGCCGTTTCGCCACGAGGCCTGAATGGTCATGCTGAATTGTCCGCGAGTGACCTGTTCCTCGAGGCCCTCGATATTCGCGCGCTGCTCGAACAAGAAATTGGTGATGCGCGCGACGACGCCGGTTTTGTCGCGGCCAATGACAGTGATCGTGCCGAGTTTATTCATAGCCAGTCAGGCCGGGCAGGATAATGGCTTTGGCAAGGTTAAGCAATTTCAAGAAAAGAATTTGCCCGGGGACTGGATTTTGGATGAAGATGCGCGACTTTTGCAATCCATGAGCACGGTACCTTTGGTGACCGCCACGCCGGTGTCCGCGGAGGCCGCGGCCGCGCCGGTCGCCGCCCGCAAGCGGGGGCGTTTCGAGTTGCTGCGGCAGGTTCTCGATCACGGCGGCCCGGGCTATTTGCAATTTGCCATCACCAACCTCTGCAATGCCAAATGCGATTTCTGCGGATTCGCGGTGGACCGGTTTGATCCCAAGCTGCGGCGGAGCGTGACCCTGTCCCAGGCGCGGGATGTCATTGATATTTGTGTGAGGAACCACATTGGCTACCTGCTGTTTGTGGGCGGCGAGCCGCTGATTCACAAGGAACTGGCGGGCATGGTCCGCTACGCCGCGCAGCGGGGCATCCGGCCGATGGTCTGCACGAATGGTTCCTTGTGGACCGACCACAAGATTCGCGAACTGGCCGACGCCGGGCTGGCCAGCGTGATCATGTCCATCGACGCGCACGACGCGGCGAAGCACGAGAAAAACCGCGGGCTGCCCGAGGTCTGCGCGAAAATCCAGCGCGCCAACCGGCTTTTTGCCGAACTCCGGGTGCAGACCACGGCCAGCGTCACGGCCAGCAAACTGATCGAGGATTACGAGAAATTGCCGGCGTTTCTCGCCGCGCTCGGGTTCGAGAGCTGCACCTTCAGCTACCCGCTGACGAACCTCTCCTCCAGTTACCTGAGCTACAGCTCGTCTGATCTCGTCAGCTACCGCCCGGAGGAATTGATCGAGGTGTTTGAAAAGATCAAGCGGATGAAGCGCCACAGCGCGTTCCCGGTGGTGAACCCGTCCGAGTCGCTGAGCGAAATGCAACGGCATCTGCGGCGGGAGCCGGAGCGCTTCGGCTGCCTGGGCGGGCACAAATATTTCTATCTCGATTGGAATCTGAACCTCTACCGCTGCCATTACTGGGAGAAGCCGATGTGCAGTATTTATGAGTTCGACTCCTCGAAACTCATCCGGGACGGCTGCACCCGCTGTATGATCGATTGCTACCGCGACCCGAGCGTGCTCCAGTTTGTGGCCGTGAACGCCAGCGATGTCTGGCACGACCTGAAGCGCGGCAAATTCGCCAGCGCCGCCCGCCGCGTCCTCGATCGCCGCAATCTGATCTCCCTCAAGGCGGTCTGGGAGGACCGCAAATTCATCCGCGGCGTATAGGGGAAGGGGCGGGGAGGGCGCAACTCCGCCCTTGGTTGGCGGTGGCGGGGCATGGGCGCGCGGGCGCATGGGCCGTATTTCAGGCGGAAGCCGAGCAATTTTTTTGCTGGCCACCGCTTTGGCGCTGATGGAATCATCCGGCTGACGGTGAACTCGACCGGGCGAACGGCCCTGCCACCGCTCCCAAATCATGAATCTTGTTGATCCACGGATGGCTTCGCTGCTGTTGTACTGCCTGCTGGCATTTCTGGCCGCGCTGGCGGGCGGGGCGTTGCCTTCGTTTCTGCGGCTGACGCATCCGCGGCTGCAAATCTCGATCAGTTTCGTCGGGGGATTGATGCTGGGGCTGGCGTTGCTGGGGATGCTGCCGCACGCGCTCGAGGTGCTTCCGGGCATTCCGCAAGCCACGGCCTGGCTGCTGGCGGGGTTTCTGGTGATGTTTTTTCTCCAGCGGTTTTTGCCGTTTCATCATCACGATGTTCCGCAAGGCAGTCCGCTGGAGCCTTGCGGACACACTCATTCGCTGGCCGAGCGCTCGGCGCGGAGCCTGAGCTGGATGGGGGTCGCCGCCGGGTTGTCCCTGCACTCGATTTTTGACGGGCTGGCGATGGCGGCGGGCGTCTCGGCGTCACACGAGAGCGGCTGCAGCGCGCTGGGGCTGGGCACCGCTCTGGCGGTGATTTTGCACAAGCCCTTCGGCGCCCTGGCAATCGGCACGCTGATGGTGGCCGGCCAGGCCAGACGGCGATCCCAACTGGTGGTAGCGGTAATTTTCGCCCTGATCACGCCGCTGGGCGCGTTGTTGTTTTTCGCGGGAGCGGATCATTTTGCGGCGGCTCATCCGACCTGGCTGGGCGACGCGCTGGCTTTTTGCGCGGGGACGTTCCTGTGCATTGCCTGCGCGGATCTATTGCCGGAGGTGCAGTTCCATTCCCATGACCGGGTGAAGCTCTCGCTGGCGTTGCTCGTGGGGCTGGCGGTGGCTATCGCCGTGACACGGTTCGGCCATCCCGACCACGCCCACGGGGCGGACGAGGCGCCCGGGCCCGGGCGCCACCAGCACGAGTCCCAGAGGCCCCTGGATGGGACGGCGGAAGGAGTGGCGCACCGCGAATAAACGCCCGGGGACGCGAATAAAAGGAACCCGGGCAGGTTCTGGTTTTTCCATTCGCGTAGATTCGCGGCGGCCAGGTTCCTGCCAGCCCCACCGAGGCCAAAAACCCAGGCTAGGCTCCGAATTTGTCGAACATTCTGGCGTTGGCCTGCATGAGGCGGATCAAATACTTAGCCTTGAGAATTCCCAGAGAGCCGCTGTTCGCGCCCGTCTCGGTGAAGCGCTGCAATTTATCCGAGCCGCTATAGGCCGAGTGCAGCAGGAGCGGCTGGGGATGCCAGGAGTGCCCCTTGACCACGCAGGGAGTCGAGTGATCTCCGGTGAGAGCCAGCACGTCCGGTTTTTTCCGGAGCAAAATCGGCAGCGCCGCGTCGAGCTCCTCGATGGCCTGGCGCTTGGCCGCAAAGTTGCCGTCTTCCCCGTACATGTCCGGGTACTTGAAGTGGATGAAGAAGTAATCGTAGTTGTCGTATTCCTTGAGGTAGCGCTCGAATTGCTCGCTGATGGTCTGCGCGCCCTCGAGCTTCGTCATGCCTACCAACTGCGCCAGGCCTTTGTACATCGGATAGACCGCGATGCAGGCGGGGCGCATTCCGTAGCGCTCCTCGAACAGGGGAATCCGGGGTTGATGCGCGATTCCGCGCAAGAGGAAGCTGTTTGCGGGATGCCGGTCCTGGAGGAGGGGCCGGGCGGCCTTGCAAAAGTCGTTAATCAGTTTGGCGGCCTTTTTCGCTTTGGCGGATTTGGGGTTCACGGGTTTCACGGCGGGGATCGGCAGGCCCTCGCGGTGCGGGTCGGCGTCGGTCAAGGGGCCTTCCAGGCCCGGCCCGCGAAAGATCAGCACGAAGCGGTGACCCTTGCCCGCCTTGATGATCACTTCGGCGTCTCCCACTTTCTTGATTTTCTTTGCCAGGAGGCCGCAGAGTTCCTCGCAAACCGAGGTCTCGATCCGTCCGGCGCGGCGGTCGGTGACGATGCCCTGGTCATCCACGGTGCAGAAGTTGGCCCGGGCGGCGATGTCGCCATGGCGCAACTCGAGGCCGAGGCCCAGCGCCTCAATGACACCGCGCCCGACTTGGTATTCCAGCGGATCGTAGCCGAACAATCCGAGGTGCCCCGGGCCGCTGCCGGGGGTGATGCCAGGCGCGACCGGATGCAGGCGTCCCTGCGCGGAAAGCTTGCTTAGGGCGTCCAGGTTGGGCGTCGAGGCCGCCTCGAGCGGGGTGAGATAGCCTTGTTCGCGCGTCGCGACATCGCCCAGTCCGTCCAGCACCACCAACGCCATTTTGGCGTTGGTCTTCAAAGTCAATTCCGAGTAGAGAGCATCCAGATTCATAAGTTTTCGTTCCGTTGATTTGCCGCCGGAAATGGGGGAAAGGATTCGCCCGCCCTCCGTGGCAGATGGCGTATCATGCGCCCGACCTTCTCCGGACGCAAGCGGGAGATACGTCCTGGGAAACGCCCTCGGCAGGGTGGCGCGGGCGTTTCGCCCGTGCGGGAGGGGCTGGATGCCGCGGCCGCTTATTTTTCCGCTGGTGGTGGTTCGGGATCCGACGCGATCGGTTCGGTGAGGCGCAGCACCGGCAGGCTGACCCGCGCGCTGCCGGGATCGGCGAGGCAGAGCGTCCCCTGCTGGAGGCGGGTGCAATCCGGCTCGAGGCGAAGCGGCTGCCGCCGGGCCTGGGCGCGCGCCCAGGCGCGAAAATCCGCGCAGCCCTCCCGCTGGATTGCCGCCCGGCTCAGCAAGGCAAATTCGCCGCGGACGCCGGGCCGTGCATGGGTCATGAGCTCGAGGAGCAGCCGGCCCATGGTGTGGCGGGGATTGATTTCGACCAACGGCTTCATTCGGCAACGGCCGCCGGGTTCCCGGTAAACGAAGGCGTCGAGGCTCACCGGGCCGAGGTAGCCGGTGGATTGGATCTCACGCTCGAGCCGGGCGAACAAATCGCGGTAGAGAGCGCGCCATTGCCGGTCCATTTCCGCCGGATCTTCGAACCAGGCCAGGGCGGATGGCGGCGGACGCGTCTGGAAATGGGCTTCGGCCCGGTTGGCCTGAAACTGTCCCTTCAGATCGGTGATCAATCCCGTATAGCCGCGGAGCTGCAGTCCGGACGCGTCCTGCTCGAGTTGAATGGAAAAATCCGCGACCCGTTCCAGCCAGGGTTCGACCACGACCTGGCGGTCGCCCGCCGTGGCGCGATCGAGCCAGCGGAGCTGGGCCGGGAGGATTTCAGGTTCCCACAAGCGAATGGCATTCGCGCCGGCCAAACCGAGCGCCTGCTTGAGGACCACCCGGTGATGGCCGCGCCGGCGGATGGCCGCCACCAGCGCCAGGGCCTCGGCGGCGTCCCCCGCCGCGCGCCCCGCCTCCTCGAGCGGGCAGAGCCAGGGCTCCGGCGCCCGCCCGGCCAGGCAGTCGCGCAGGAGTCCGGCGCTCCAGGCCTTGGAATAGAGGCGGGCGATTTTTTCGTTGAAGCAGGCCGAGGGGAGGCGCCGGTTTGGAGGCGTGACGAGGGGAAAAAGCGGCTCGAACAGCTCGAGGCTGTCCGGGCCCCAGGCCCACGGACGCAGGCCGCCCAGCGCGCGCCGCCGCAGCGCGCTTTCCGCGGGCACTCGCCCGTCCCGCAACTCGACGAATTCCGGCGGGAGAAATCCGGCCTGCCCGATCCGCTCGAGAAATTGCGCTGGCGGCCGCTCGGGGGTCAGCACCACATCGCCGGGCCGGCAAAGGTACTGGGGCAGGTTCGCCAGATCGAGCCGCAGGAGCGCCCGCGGCTTGGGCGGCGTGAAGGACAGGCCCTCGGCGAGGCGCGCCTCCGCAAACGGGTTGAATACCCATACTTCGGGCGCGCGCGCCGCCGCGCCCGGGCCGGGCGGGGTTACCCGTGTCATCTCACTGGTGTTGGACGCGGTAGAAGCGGCGCGGATCGCCCGGCGCCACCGGCAGGGTGATGCCAAACGGGACCGCCGGCGGATTGGTCGGCGGAGCGGGCGTCCAATCTGCCAGATTGGTCGAGGTGGCGAGGATGTAGTCCAGGCCGGGGTCGCCGGCGACCTCGAAAGTGATGTGGCCGCCGCTCAGGGAGATGGCGGTGAGGAGGGGCGTCACCGGGCGGCGGACGGTGACCGTGAAACTCGTCGTGGCGCTGAGCGAAGGGGAGCCGTTGTCCGTGGCCGACAAGACAATCAGATTGGTCGAGGGCGCCTGAGCCAGGCCGGGTCGCCACTGGAAGGTCCCGGTCTGCGAGTCCACCGCCGCCCCCGCCGGCGCCGAGAGCAACTGGTAGCGCAGCGTCTGGCCGGGGTTGGGATCGCTGGCGGGGACCGGCAACACGAGGCTTTGCCCCGCCACGAGGTTCGTGTCTGGCACGGATTCGAAGGTTGGCGGGAGGTTCTCGAGCTGCGCCAGCTCAGGAAGGGTGAGCGCCCGTCCGTAAACCCGCGCGCCGCGAATCGCTCCCTGGAAGAACTTGTGGCCGCCGGAAAAGTCCGCCCCGATCACCAGCGGCTCAGCCGTCGTGCCGAAGCGCAGCCGCGCCAGGGGCTGGCTGGCGTCCGCCACGCCGTTGATGAAAAAGCGCACCCGCTGGCCGTCGTAGGTGACCATGACATGGCTCCACTGCCCCAGCGCCAGTTTTCCGGTGGAATTCCACGACCCGGAGCCGATGGTGCCGGGAGGGTAAACACCTCCCGCCGGCCAGTTCGCCGTGAAGCGCGCCGACCCGTCGCTCCAGGTTTGCAGCGCGTAGGGGGCCAGGTTGGTCCCCTTGGTGATGATCCCCGCCCAGTTCTGAAATGCGTCCGGCCGCACCCACGCCGCCAGGGTGAGCTGGTGCTGCACATCGTTGCCTGTGCCCCTGCCGCAATCCACAAAGGTGTTCGTGCCGTTGAAGTAAAGCCCGGGCCGGATCCACACCGCGGGGCCGTTCACGACGCCCGGCCGTCCGCAAACGGCGTTGTTGGCCGCCGCGCCCGTGGTCTCCGCCAGGGGAAAATGCGCGGCGAGGAAATCCGGGCTGTCGGTGCAGACCGAGTCCTCCGGCATGGGGGCGCCGAAGTCGGGCGCGCCGTTGGCCGGCCAGAAGACTCGTTGCGCGCGGAGGCGGCGGTAACCGCCGCAGCCCTGGCCGGTTTCCGGGTTCGCGTGGTAGAAGTTCCACCATTGGCCCGCGCCATCCTGGACGAGGGAGTTGTGCCCGGGTCCGTAGGCGCCCGGCTGTTTGGTAAAGACCGGGCCGGATTTTGTCCAGGCCGAGGCGGAGAGCGGATTCGTGCCGGTCAGGGTCAGCAGCCCCAGCGTGTAATCGTCCGTCCAGCAGCCGCTGGCCGAGTAGCAAATGAACAACTGCCCCTCGTGCTCGAATCCCCAGGGGCCCTCGTTCACCTTCGGGCTGCCGATCGTCTCCCAGGGCCGCGTGGGCGCCGAGATTTGCACCGGAGCGCCCGCCAGCGTATAGGGATTGCTCATCAGCGCGATGTAAATGCATTGCGCGCCCTGCACCGGCTCGCCCGAAAAGAGGTAATACAGCCGGCCATTCCAGGTGAAGACGCTGCCGTCGATGTTCCAAAAATCGCGGAAAACCAGCCCGCGGGAGGTGTAGGGGCCGACCGCGCTGGAACCCTGGCTCTCGGCCGCAAAGCCGCGCCGGGCGCGGCCGTTCGAGGCGGAATTGGTGTTGAGCGTGTAATACAGATACCAGCGGTTGCTGAGCCAGTGAATCTCCGGCGCCCAAAGCTCCGTCCCCTCGGCGGCCGGGGGCGTGTAGATGACCGGATTCGACGCCGCGGCCAGCCCGCCGATGGTGGGCGACCGGCGCAGGCGAATG
The DNA here is from genome assembly GCA_039806935.1 of Verrucomicrobiota bacterium. Lineage (GTDB taxonomy): Bacteria > Verrucomicrobiota > Verrucomicrobiia > Limisphaerales > UBA8199 > JBDHQH01. The sequence goes on along the minus strand of JBDHQH010000102.1, from coordinate 2,600 downwards.
CTGCTGCCTGTGCTTTGGGACAAATGAAACTGGCCGTCCTTGAAAATGACCGCCGGATCCTGCCCCTGCCGCAGGGAATTCGTGAAGCAGGCCGCGTGGCCGGCGGCGGCCAACAACACCCACATCGCAACGCCCGCCCGCCAAAACCGCGGGAGCAGCTCCGCCCCGGTTCTTCCCGAAGCAACTAAAACGTCTCGCATGTCCAGCCGACAGCATAGCCGCCGCGGCGGAGCTTGGGAACTCGCAATGTGGGGGAGACAACGACCGCAAGATTTCGGAGATGGGTTCGAGAATCGCAGTTCCGCATCCACGGAGAGAGAAAAATGCACCTCGGCCGGGAGCATTTCCGAGCCGTCCGGCGGCGCAAGTTTTTTCTGTAAAATCGTTCATGGCTTTAAACTGAGGGCTGGGGCTTGGCCAGCGACGATTAGCCCGACTTTCGCAACTGGAGGGCGATTTTGACTTTTTTAGAGGGGTGGCCACGCGAATTTCTTAAGCAACTGGTGGGTTTTTGTTTGGAATTGCGTTTGGTGCAGACCTACCCCCTGCACATCGGGCGGGCCGGTGGGGTAAAGGGGAGCTGTTGTGATGGCCAAACCCTTTCTGCCATGTCATCGGCGGTTCCAGAACGGCAAGGATCACTGCTATTGAAGCATTGCCGAAAAAGTGCGCACGCACCGCGGCTGGGTGCAGCGGCACTTGCTCTACCTGGGCGAGATCAATGACAGTCAGAAGGAAGCCTGGGCCAAGCTCACTGAGGTATTCGACACGCAGAGGGACCTGACGCGGCCGCTGGCGCTCTATCCGGCGGAGCGCGAGGTGCCCGAGCACGCCGCTGAGTATGGCGTGCAGGTGCGTCTCAAAGAGTTTGTGTTGCGCCGGCCCCGGCAGTGGGGCGCCTGTTGGGTGGGTTATCAGTTGTGGGATCCGTTGCGCCTGGAGGAGTTCTGGCGGGAGCGATTGGCTGATTCGCGCGAGGGGACGTGCTGGCGGCATGTGCTCCAGACGCTGGTAGTTTACCGATGGGTGGATCCGGGCAGCGAGTGGCGGTTGCACCGGGAGTGGTTTAAGAACCGCGCGATGGCCGACCTGCTGGCGGAGGATTTCAGCCTGGCGCAGAAGGACAATCTGTATCGGTGGCTGGACAAACTTCCCGAACACCGGGATGCGCTGTTCAAGCATTTGCGGGCGCGCTGGCAGGATCTCTTCGGGGTGAAGTTCGAGGTCTTGCTCTACGATTTGACCAGCACCTATTTTGAGAGCGACCCGCCTTTTGCCGAGGGGGACAAGCGCCGCTACGGCTACAGCCGGGACAAACGGTTTGATGGCGTGCAGGTGGTCATTGGGCTGGTCGTCACGCCCGAGGGGTTTCCGCTGGCTTACGAAGTGATGGCAGGCAACACCTCGGATCGGACCACGCTCCGGGGTTTTCTCAAACGGATCGAAGAGCTTCACGGCCAAGCGCAGCGGGTGTGGGTGATGGATCGGGGCATCCCGACCGACGAGGTGCTCGAGGAGATGCGGCAGAGCGATCCGCCCGTTCCTTACCTGGTTGGCACGCCCAAGGGCCGGCTCGGCCAGTATGAGCAGGAACTGCTGGAGCGACCCTGGCAGGTGGTGCGCCAGGGGGTGCAGGTTAAACTGTTGCCCCGGGACAAAGAACTCTAGGTGCTGGCCCAAAGCAACGACCGGGTGAACCAAGAGCGGGCTATGCGGCGCCGACAACTCAAGGGCTTGGTCCAACGGCTTAAAGAACTGCGGCGGATGAGCCTCTCACGCGACCCATTGCTGCTGAAATTGGGTGCGGCCAAGTCCCAGTATCCAGTGGCCTGGCGCCTGGTCCATACCCAGGTTCCCCCGGAGGGCCACCCGGTCAACGAGCAGACGTTTTCCTTCCAACTGCGCCAGGACAAACTGCGGCAGGTTCGCCGCAGGGAAGGCCGTTATCTGTTGCGCAGCAGTCTCAGCGCGGAGGACTCGGGCAAGCTCTGGCAGTTCTATATTCAGCTCACCCAGGTTGAGGCGGCTTTCAAGGACTTGAAAGATGATCTGAGTCCGCGACCGATTTCCCACCAATGGGAGCATCGGATTGAGGCGCATATCTTCGTGGCCTTTCTGGCTTACTCTCTGCACGTCAACTTGCGAGCCCGCCTGCGTCCCCTCGCACCGGGGTTAACGCCTCGTTCCGTGCTCGAAAAGTTCGCGGCCCTCCAGATGCTCGATGTGCATTTTCCAACCACCGACGGACGGGAATTGGTGTTCCGTCGTTATACGCAGCCCGAAGGAGATCAGAAGATGCTCCTGGCACAACTCGGGTGGGAGTTGCCGCCGCAGTCACCGCCCAAGATCACCCAGAAAGGCCAATTCCAAATGGAGTGAGCTTGGTGCAGACCTTTTGAGTGGCCCCCTTGATTATCAAGGGTTTTCAGCCGCACCTCCCTCCAGTTGCGAAAGTCAGGCTAGGAGCAACTCAAGGAGTCGAGACCAAAGCGTTGTAAATGAGCACGTTGCATCCAGAATCGCGGTTCTTCGCTGTTTTCAGTGGAATGGGCTGGTAGTCTGGGGGCATGACGCCTGAGAAATTGTTTCATGAGCTGCTG
>JBDHQH010000101.1:0-13165 GCA_039806935.1 Verrucomicrobiota bacterium | reverse complement strand
TCAGAATAAAAAAGCGGTAAGACCATTCTCTCCTGTAGTTATGGGGAAATGAGCATGGACAGGAAAACCAAACAACCAAACCATTTCAGGGGATACGCCGACGTGAATCCGCTGTCTGTGTTTGCTTACCAGTTAAAAGTGATTCGGGCGCCCCAGTTGGGTTCTTACACTTTCGCCCGCCTGGGAGGCGCCTGGAGCCCATCCCGAAGATAGAGGAACCGAATCCCTGCGCCGCAACTGGCGCAACCATGCCCGTCCGCGGGCCAATACCAGAATCAACATGCACCCGAGTAATTCCAGCTCCGGCGAGGTTGGATGCCGGAACATCTCAATGCCAAGAATCACCAGGGCCAGCAGTGCCAGCGTCAGCGAAAGAACGCGATGAAAACGCCCGGCCTGCGTCTCGATCCAGTCTTCGGAGTGATGCACAATTTCCCGGCCGTCGTGGGAGTCCGTGCAGGCTGCCTTTTGATGGCAGGCGTTACAATGATGGGCAGACGCCCGGTACCGGCGGATCTTGCGGGCCGGGTCGAGTCCGTGCCGGTGCAGGTGGCGTCCGGTGGGGCACTCCCAGACATCGAGCTGGTGGTGATACTTGAATCCGGCGGTGCGAAATTGTCCAGAGCGGCGATGCGAGTGGCGCCCCAGCCATTCCAGGAGCGATGCCACCAGAATCAAGAAGCCGGCGTACCCGGCGGCCAGGAAAACCTCGAGGCGCGCCGGTTCGATCATCGCTCGCGCTCCGCGGGTTCCGTGATCTCGGTGAACAGGCCCGGGTGCGACTCTCCCTCCCGCCGCGCCGGCAAGCGATAGCGCAAGCTGAGCCAGGAGAGATAAAGCAGGGGCAGGACGCCACCCAAAATAAACACCGTATCGCCAGGAAAGCGGATCCATTCCAGCAGCCGATTCGTCGGGCTCTGCAAATAGGCCAGGCTGCGCGCTTCGAAATAGCCATGGCTGACCGCCTCAAAGAGTTGCAGCAACCCCAGCGGGAACAAGGTGGCGAACACCATCCAGGCCAATCCCAGGTTCAAGGACCAGAAACTGATGGCGGCGGCGCGATTGGACCAGCGCTCTGGCGGCACCATGTAACGCAGGCAGAACAAAGCCAGTCCTACCGCCAGCATCCCGTAAACCCCCATCATGGAGGCGTGGCCGTGATTGGCGGTTAGCGCCGTGCCAATCTCGTAATATGAGACTATCGGCAGATTGATCAAAAAACCAAATACCCCCGCCCCCAGAAAATTCCAGAACCCCACCGCGACCAGGAACATCACCGCCCAGTAGTGCGGGAAGCTGGCGCGGGATTTTTCGTGTTGCAAGGTGCCCAATTGCAGGAAGCTCCAGGCCTCGACCGTCAGAAAGGTCAATGGGATCACCTCCGCCGCCGAGAAGAAGGCGCCCAGCGCCATATGCTGGGCCGGTTCGCCGGAAAAATACACATGGTGCATCGTGCCAATCACCCCTCCCGCCGAGTATAACACCACATCAAGATAGACCAGCGCCAGCGCGACGCGCTCATGCACGACCCCGAGAAGGACGAAGATGTAGGCGACCATGATCGTCGTAAACAACTCGAGAAAATCCTCCACCCACAAATGCACCACCCAAAAACGCCAGAAATCGGTGGTGGTGAAGTGGGATGCGGGACGCGCCAGCAAACCCACCCCATAAAATGCCGGGATGGAGAGCGCGGAGAAAAAAAACAGCCAAGGCATGTTGCCCTTGTGCTCGACCGCTAAACGCCCGCGTAATCCCCGGAAAAGGATGGTGACCCAAAAAATCAAACCCGCGGTCAGCAGGACCTGCCAGAAGCGCCCGAGGTCCAGATATTCGAAGCCCTGCGCCCCGAACCAGGCCCACCACTTTTTGATCAGACCATGAATCCCGAGGTATTCGCCGGCCAGGCTGCCGAACACCACCACGGCCAGTGCGCCCAGCAGGCCATAGGCCAGCCATTGCTGTCCCCGCGGCTCGCGGCCCGCCACCATGGGGGCCAGAAAAATGCCCGCCGCCAGATAAGACGTCGCCACCCAAAAAATCGCCAGTTGCACATGCCAGGTGCGCACGAGGTTGTAAGGAAAGATCACCGCCAAATCCAAACCGAAGAAGTTTGCGATCTCCGCGCGGTAATGCTCGGAAGCGCCACCGACCAGCGTTTGCAGTAAAAACAAGACGCTCATGACGGCGAAAAACCCGACGCAAGCGCGCTGCCCCGGCGTCAGTGCAACCTCACCTGGCGCGCGAAAAGTCAATGTTTGCTGCTCGCGTCCCTGCCAACCCAAAAAATTCCACCGGCCAAAAGCAGCGAACAACAACCCGATGCCGCCCAGCAGCGCCGCCAGGGATAGCATGCTCCAAACCACGGTTTCCGCGGTCGGATGATTCCCCACCAACGATTCGGGCGGCCAGTTGTTGGTGTAGGAATACAGCTTGCCCGGACGCAGCGCCGAGGCGGCCCAGGCGGTCCAGCAAAAAAAAGCCGTCAGGCCCCGGATTTGCTCTGGATCCGTAATCGCCCGCGGATGCAAGCCATACTTCGTGGTGGGTTCGCCGAAGAAACCGCCATAGTGCGGCAGCAACCCCTCAAAGGCGGCGGCCTGGGCGTCGGTGAATTCCAGAGTGTCGGTGACGGTGTCGTAACGGTTGGTTTTGAACATTGCGATCACCTCGGCCCGCACCGCCGCCCTTTGCCCGCCCTCGGGCCCAATTATCCACGCTGCCCAACGCCGCAAAAAGTCCGCTGTAAAGTCTGGCCCCAGGTAGGCGCCATGGCCGAAAATGGACCCGTACTCCATCAATCCGTTCCGCAAAAAGACTTCCTGGCCCGCCATGATGTCCGCGCGAGTAAACAAGATACGCCCGTCCGGCGTCACCACTTTGCCGGGAATCGGCGCCTGCTCGGTGTAGGTCTGGTATGCCAGCAACCCAAGCACGAAGAAGCCGAAGATCATGACGAGCGCCACCGCTTGTATCCAGCGCCTCGAAATTAACAGGCCGCGCACCGGTCCGGACGGATGTGGGTCGCTTCCGTTCATCATGCCGCCGGCTGTTGACCCATACCCGTCATCGCCTCTGAAGCAGCCACAATCCGGCGGGAAGTTAAATAGGATACATACCCCAGCTTCGCTTGATGGCTCGCCGGACCCGAGAAATCCGCCCGGGCCAATAAACGAAAAAAGCGCGGGGAAACCCGCGCTTTTCGAGAGTCTTGGCACTCGGCCGCGACTCAGGTGAGTGAAATTTTGTCGCCCTCCTTCAAAGTGACGATGGCCTTCTTCCAATCCATTGAGCGTCCGGCCTGCTTCGTCCGCTGGCGGCGGGCTTTGCCGGTGACGTTCAGCGTGTTCACGCGGAGCACCTTCACCTTAAAGAGATCCTGTACCGCCCGGCGAATTTCGCCCTTGTTGGCCCGCGGGTCGGCGACCACGGTGTATTGGTTGTGGGTATCGGCCTGCCGCGTCCCTTTTTCAGTTAAACGGACGGTTTTGATGATTTCGAAGCTGTTCATGGTCATTCCTTGTTCAAACGGGCTTCCACCTGTTCGAAGGCGCTCCGGGTAAACACCAGCTTGTCAGATCGGAGCACGTCGTAAGTGTTCATGGACTCGCTGGTGGTCAACTCGACCCGGGGCAGGTTTCGCGAGGCGAGCACGAGGTTCTTGTCCGCCGGCGCGACGATCAGGGTCGTGCCCTCGAGTTTGAGGGCGGCGAGGATGCCCAGCATCTCCTTCGTCTTCGGCGCGGCGAGCTTCAAATCCTCCACCACGATGACATCGCCGGCTTTAAGCCGCTCGGAGAGGGCCTTGCGCAAGGCCAACTGTCGGGTTTTGCGCGAAACTTTCTTCGTGAAATCCCGCGGTTTGGGTCCGAAAACAACACCGCCACCCCGCCACAGCGGCGATCGGAATGACCCCGCCCGCGCTCGGCCGGTGCCCTTCTGGCGCCAGGGCTTTTTGCCGCTGCCGGCGACTTCGCCCATGGTCTTGGTCGAAGCCGTGCCCATGCGTTGGGCGGCCTGGTACGCAACCACCGCATCGTGAACGGCCTGGGTGCCGGTTCCGTTCTCGACGAGCGAAAACTTCACCTCCAACTCGCCTTGGGGGTTGCCTTTGGTATCTTGAATCGTCAACTTCATGGCTGATCTTTATTTGCTGGAACTCCGGTGAACCGGCATTCGACTTTCATTTCTTCTTTTCCGCTTTCTTGCCAGCCTGCGCGCGCTCCGCATGCGGACGCCAGCCCTTCGGGCGTTTCTTCGCCTCGCGAATCACTACGTAATCCCCGGGAGATCCGGGAATCGCGCCACGAATCAGCAGCACGTTGTCCGCCTCGATCACCCGGATGATCTCCAGGTTTTGCACGGTGCGGCGCACCTGGCCCAAATGACCGGGCATGCGCATGCCGCGCATCACCGTGCCGGGAAACAGACGCTGGCCAATGGCGCCCGAGCGACGATGCCACCCTTTCGCGCCGTGGGTCGAATCGCCGCCGCGAAAACCGTGGCGCGCGACCACTCCCTCAAATCCGCGTCCCTTCGTCAGGCCGATCGCATCGATATAGTCACCGGGCGCGAACAGTGTGGCGCCCACGGTGTCCCCAGGTTTCACTTCTTTCGAGAAATCGCGAAATTCCCGCAAGCGTTTGACGGGGCTACCGTTGTGCTTTTTGACGTGGCCGAGGGCCGCCTTGGTAACTCGCTGTTCCTTCTGTTCCTCAAACCCCAGTTGCACGGCGTTATAACCGTCGCTCGCCTGGGTTTTGCACTGGAGCACGCGGTTCGGGCCGGCCTGGACAATCGTCACAGGCGTGATCTCGCCTTGGGCGTCATAAACCCGGGTCTGGCCAAGTTTCTTTCCTAAAATTCCGACTGGCATATCAGTAAAATGGTTCTGGATTTGCGGTTGCCTGTTTTCGTGGCCGCCCTGGCTAGATCTTGATGGTGATGTCCACGCCCGCGGGGAGATTCAGCTTCTTAAGCTCATCCACGGTTTTGGCAGTGGGCTCGATGATGTCAAGCAGCCGTTTGTGGGTGCGCTGCTCAAAGGTTTCCTGCGATTTCTTGTCCGCGTGCGGGGAGCGTTGCACGGTGAATCGTTCGACCCGGGTGGGAAGAGGGATTGGCCCGGCCACCCGCGCCCCCGTTCGCTTGACGGTATCGGCAATATCGCGGGCGGATTGGTCTATAACGCGGTGGTCATAGGCCTTGAGACGAATACGAATGCGTTGTCCTGCCATACAAAGAACAATTGTCTGTTAATGGTTTTCGATTAAAAACTGGTTCTTTCCTCGCGGGAAAGAGCGCGGAATATAGCAAACGCCAGACTCTACGCAACAAATTTTAATTAAGCGCTCAAGAATTCTCACCCGTGCGCGCCGCCAATAGGCCGCGCACGGTGGACAAAGCTGGGATTGCACGCCGCCATCCCGCGCCGGTCAACTGCGAGCCGCCGGCCGGCCTTTGGCCGCATCGAGAATGCCCGCCAGAATGCCCGCCGGAACTTGCTCAAACCGGAACGGTTCCATCGAATAAGCCGCGCGGCCCTTCGAGAGCGACCGGATCGCGGTGGCGTAGCCAAACATCTCTGACAACGGCACCTCGGCCTTGAGTGTGGCACCGGTATCCCGCACCTCGATATTCACTACCCGCCCGCGGCGGCGGTTGATGTCCCCCAGCAGGTCGCCCTGATACTCATCCGGCGTGGTGACCTCCACCTTCATCACCGGTTCCAGCAAAATCCCATTGGCCTTCTTGGCCGCGTCCTTGAGCGCGAAAATTCCGGCCATCTTGAACGCCAACTCGCTCGAGTCCACCTCGTGGAAGGTGCCGTCCACAACCGCGACTTTGACATCGACCATCGGGAAACCCGCCAGCACCCCGCCGGCGATCGCCTCGTTCACGCCGGCGATCACCGCGGGAATGTATTCCTTCGGGATCGCGCCACCGACGATCTTGTTCTCGACCTCGATCCCTTTGCCTCGCTCGTTGGGCTCCAGGGTAATCATTGCGTGGCCATACTGGCCGCGACCGCCTGACTGGCGGATGAATTTGCCCTCGCCCTCGGCCGCCTTGGTGATGGTCTCGCGATAGGCGATTTGCGGGGCGCCGGCGTTGGCCGACACTTTGAATTCGCGGAACAACCGGTCCCGGATGATGTCCAGATGCAGTTCGCCCATCCCGGCGATGATCAACTGCCCGGTTTCCTCGTTGGTAAAGCAGCGGAAGGTCGGATCCTCCTCGGCCAGGCGCTGCAACCCCTCGCTCATCTTCTCCCGGTCGGCCTTGGTTTTCGGCTCGACCGCCATCGAGATAACCGGCTCGGGGAACGTCGGCGGCTCCAGAAGGATTTCCGCGTCCTCGTCGCAGAGCGTGTCGCCCGTGGTGATGTTTTTAAGCCCCACCAGCGCCGCGATGTCGCCCGCGAAAGTGGTCTCCACGTCAATCCGCTTGTCCGCCTGAATCATCAGCACCCGGCTGACGCGCTCGCGCTTGCGCGTGCGCGGATTATAAATCACGTCGCCCTTGTTGAGCTGGCCGCGGTAGCAGCGGAAAAACACCAACTTGCCGACATAGGGGTCCGTCCAAAGCTTGAACGCCAGCGAACAGAATTTGCCGTTGTCGTCCGACTGCACCGTCAATTCCCGCTCCGTGTCCGGCTCCATCCCCACCGGCTGCGGCACGTCCAGGGGTGATGGCAGATAGTCCACTACCGAGTCCACCAGCGCCTGCACTCCGCGCTTTTTGAAGGCCGAGCCGCACAACACCGGCACCAGCTCGATTTTGCAAGTCAACCGTCGAATGGCCGCCTTGAGCTCCGCGGCGGTGACCGGCTTGTTCTCGATCACCAGTTCCGCGATGACATCGTCTTTGTTCGAGACGGCGTCCACCAGTTCGGCCAGCGCCTGGGCGGCGGATTCCCGCAGTTCGGACGGGATCTCGGTCACGTCGTACTTCAATCCCGCCTGGTCGCTGTCGTCGTACACCATCGCCTTCTGGTTTACCACGTCGATCAAACCGCGCAAATGATCCTCCTTGCCGATCGGCAGGTAGATCGGAAAGGCGTAAGCGCCCAGCTTCGTCCGCATATCGTTCAGGGCGTTCTCAAAATTGGCGCCGGTGCGGTCCATTTTGTTGACAAAGGCAATCCGCGGCACCCGATATTTCGTGGCCTGCCGCCACACCGTCTCGGATTGCGATTGAACTCCGGCCACACCGCAGAAAACCGCCACCGCGCCGTCCAGCACGCGCATGGAACGCTCCACTTCCGCCGTGAAATCCACATGCCCCGGAGTGTCGATCAAGTTGATCCGGTGCGGCACCCCCGCGTAGGATTTGAACAGGCCGTCGTCCTTCTGCGTCCAGTAGCAGGTCGTTGCCGCCGAAGTGATCGTAATCCCCCGCTCCCGCTCCTGCTCCATCCAGTCGGTGGTCGTGTTCCCATCGTCCACATCGCCCATCTTGTGGATGAGTCCGGTGTAAAAAAGAATCCGCTCGGTCGTGGTGGTTTTGCCCGCATCAATGTGAGCCGCGATCCCGATATTGCGCGTGCGCTCCATGGTGTACGCCCGCTTCGGCGAATTATGGGCGGCGGCCGCGGCGGCTTTGCCTTTTTCAATTACTGCTTCCATCTAATACTCCAAATAATACGATAAAATTCCTGTCCTTGGGAACGAAAACGCCCCGAGGTCACGGCCCGCGGGGCGCTCAAAAGTGGGTCGGTTCTACCAGCGGAAATGGGCGAACGCCTTGTTCGCTTGCGCCATCTTATGCACTTCGTCGCGTCGGCGAATGGCATTGCCCTGCCCCTGGTAGGCATCCATGATCTCCGAAGCCAGGGCGTTCTTCATCGGCACGCCTTTGCGGGCGTCCGCAAAGTCCACCAACCACCGCAACGCCAGCGCAAACTGCCGGTCCGTGGGCACCTCCAGCGGCACCTGATAGGTCGCGCCGCCGACCCGTCGCGCCTTCACTTCCAGCCGGGGTTTGGCGTTGTCCACCGCCCGCTGCAAAATGTCCAACGGGTTGGCTGTCGGATTTTTCGCGGCGATTTCATCGAAAGCGCCATACACGATTCGTTGGGCAACCGTCTTCTTGCCCCCGTACATGATGGTGTTCACCAGACGCGAAACCAGCGTGCTGTTGAATTTGGCGTCCTTAATTATGGGCCGTTTAACGGCTTGGCGTCGTCGAGACATGAGTTGTAAAATCAGTTGGAACGTTACGCAGCGGCGGCTGGCTTGGCGGCTTTGGGGCGCTTTACCCCATATTTCGAGCGGCTCACCCGGCGCTTCTCCACTCCGGCCGCATCAAGCGTCCCGCGCACGATATGGTAGCGAACGCCCGGCAGATCTTTCACGCGCCCGCCCCGAACCAGCACAATCGAGTGCTCCTGCAGGTTGTGGCCTTCATCGGGAATATAGGCGATCACTTCGTATCCGTTGGTCAAACGCACCTTGGCCACCTTCCGCATCGCGGAGTTTGGCTTCTTCGGCGTGCGCGTCATCACCTGAATGCATACCCCGCGTCGGAAAGGGGATCGATCCAGCGCTGGAGACTTCGATTTGTGCTTCAGCTTGCTGCGACCGCTACGGACTAATTGATTGATTGTCGGCATTTTTCGAATAAAAAATCGTCACACCCCGTCTGGCCGCTTTGGACAAACGGAGCCGATACCTTAACAAATGAGTAATTCACCGCAACAACTATTTCTTAGTGATTGCAGATTGTTAGCGTAGCCTGGCGAAACCGGCTTGGCAAGCGCCGACCCAAAATTATTCAACGCGCAACGGGGCGGCTGTTCCCGAGGGGTCGCCCGGACGGACGGGCGGGTCCGCCGCTTGCCAAAATCAGAAGCCTCTCCCATGCTCGGGGAATGGAAATCCAGAATTCGCGCGCGTGGGCCACAATGCTTCACCTCTTCCGCTGCCAGTTGGCATGGGCTCTCCTCGCCTCCACCGCTCACTCCGCCCTGGCCGCGGAAATCATCGAGGCTGACATTTGCGTTTACGGCGGCACCGCCGCCGGTGTCGCCGCCTCGGTGCAGGCGGCGCGCATGGGGAAAACGGTGGTGCTCGCGGAACCGGGAAATCACCTTGGCGGCCTGACTTCCGGCGGTCTGGGCGCCACCGACATCGGCAACAAAGCGGCTATTGGGGGCATCGCGCGCGAGTTTTACCATCGAATCGCCCTGCACTACGCGCAACCGGATTCCTGGACGCTGGAATCAAAAGAAGATTATTTTGGCAGGCCGCAACGCACCAAGCCGGAAGATCTTGCCGCCGCCGACAGCACCATGTGGACCTTCGAGCCGCATGTCGCCGAGCAGGTTTTGTTCGCGATGATCAACGAAGCGCAGGCGCCGGTTTATTTTCAGCAGCAACTCGCCCAGGCCATCACCGCCGACGGACAAATTACCGAACTCCGCATGACCAACGGAAAGGTTTTTCGCGCCCGGATGTTCATCGATGCTTCCTATGAAGGCGATGTGATGGCGAAAGTAAACGTCCGCTACACGGTCGGGCGGGAGAGCAATCAAGCATACCACGAAACGCTGAACGGTGTGCGCGCCGAGACGCCGCAGCATCAATTCACCGTCCGAGTGGATCCCTACGTCAAACCGGGCGATCCCGCCAGCGGACTGCTCCCGTTTATCCAGCCGGATGCGCCCGGGACGTCCGGGCAAGGCGATCGCTCCGTGCAAGCCTACAACTTCCGGCTCTGCTACACGCGCCACCCCGCCAACCGCCTGCCGCACCTTCCACCGGAAAACTACGATCCCGCGCGGTTTGAATTGCTGGCGCGCTATCTGGAGGCGCTTGTCGCGGCCGGGAAAGCACCGCAACTCGGCGCCTTCTGGCACCCGATCGAAATGCCCAACGCCAAAACGGATATCAACAACAATGGCGGGTTTTCCACCGATTTCATCGGCGCCAATTGCGCTTATCCCGAAGCCGATCCCGCCACCCGCGTCAAAATCTGGGAGGCGCACCGGGATTACACCCGCGGTTTGATTTATTTTCTGGCTACCAGCCCGCGCGTGCCCGAGCACCTGCGCCTCGAGATGCAATCGTGGGGGCCCGCCCGGGACGAGTTCACGGATACCGGCGGCTGGCCGCGCCAGCTTTACGTGCGCGAAGCCCGGCGCATGATTTCAGCCTACGTGATGACAGAGCATAATTGCCGGGGAGCCGTGATCGCCGGGGATGCGGTGGGGCTGGGAGCCTATGGCATGGATTCGCACAATTGCCGGCGCATCGTCCAGGACGGCCAGGTTCAGAACGAGGGTGATGTGCAAGTCCACGGGTTTCGTCCCTATCCCATCTCCTTTCGTTCGATTGTCCCGAGGGCGGAGGAGTGCCGGAATCTGGCCGTACCGGTCTGTCTCTCGGCCACACACATCGCCTATGGCTCCATCCGCATGGAGCCGGTGTTCATGATTCTGGGTCAAAGCGCCGCCACCGCTGCGGCGCTCGCCCTCGAGGCCGATGCGCCAATCCAAAAAGTGGATTATGCCAAGCTCCGGGCGCAACTCTTGAAAGACAAGCAAGTTCTCGAATGGAAACTGCCAATCCGAAATCGCTCGTAGGCCTCAACCAGCTGCGCTCAACCGTTCCCGGTTTTTCCACAGCTCTTTCGGCCTGAAAATCCCCGCCGGGGTGATAATGCCTGTGATCAACTCTGGCGGGGTCACGTCAAAGCCGGGATTACAGGCCGGACTGCCCGGGTTAGCGATCCGGACATAGACGGACTTTGCCCCGCCGCCTCGCCGGACGCCGCGGGCTGGGTTCCCCACGACTCCCCAGGCGCCGAGCACCTCGCTTTCCTCCCGCTCCTCGATGGGAATCTCCCCTCCGGCGCGGAGGTTCCAATCGATCGTCGAAAGCGGAATCGCCACGTAGAATGGAATCCGGTGGCGGCGGGCGAGCACTGCTTTCGTGTAGGTGCCAATCTTGTTGGCCACCTCCCCGGTACGGCCCAACGTCCGGTCACTGCCCACGATGACCAGGTCGATTTTGCCCCGTTGCATCAGATGCCCGGCGGCATTATCCGCGATGATGTGGTGGGGAATTCCTTGTTGCGCCAACTCCCAGGCGGTGAGCGTGGCCCCCTGGCAGCGCGGCCGTGTCTCGTCGCAAAACACATGAAACCGCTTGCCCTCCGCTTGCGCGGCGTAGAGCGGCGCGGTGGCGCTGCCCACATCAACGAAGGCCAGCCATCCGGCGTTGCAGTGCGTCAGCACGCTCATGCCGTCCCGCACCAAGCGCCGACCGTGCCGGCCCAGCTCCTGGCAATGCCGGACATCTTCGTTGGCAAACTCTTCCGCCGCCGCCAACGCCAGCGACTGCCTTTCTGCCACCGTCTCCCCTCGCGCCATGGCCCGCGATACCTGATCCATCGCATTCACCGGGTCCACCGCCGTCGGCCGCGCGGCGCTCAGAGTTTGATAGACTTGCTGAACGTGGCGATCGAAACGCGCTGCATTGCTCCCCCGAAACGCCCGCGCGCCCTGCGCCAGTCCATAAGCGGCCGTTGCGCCGATCGCTCCTGCGCCACGAACGGTCATGTTCCGAATGGCTCCGGCGGTCTCGCGGAAGTCACGGGTTCGCATCAAGTGGAAAGCGTGAGGCAGTCGACGTTGCTCGATCAATACGACCTCATTGACCTCCGCGTCAAACGCGACCGTGCGATGAGGTTCGTTCCGGCCATGGATCCTGACATTCATAGGGCGGAGCATAGCCGCCTCGCCACCCCCTCGCACTCAGAAACGGCCACGCCGCGGCGCGCCAGTCAAATTCCCCGGTTAGCTCGCCATAGCATCACCGCGCCCGCCCCCTGGAAGATAAAATTGGGCAGCCAGACAATCAGATGGGGCGCGTATTCCGCCCGGGTGTCCAGCGCGGAGCCGAGCAAAATGAAGCTGTAATACACCGACACCAGCAGCAGCGCGATGGCGATCCCGATGTTCGTCTCGCGCCGATGCACCCGAATGCCCAGCGGTATCCCCACCAGCGTGAACCCAAAACAGGCAAACGCAAACGCCACCTGCCGGTGAATCTGGAAAATCACCGGCATGGTCAGATCGCGTCGTTGCCAGTACATCTCCACTCGCTTGGCAAGCACCTGCGCGGGCGTGAGTCCTTTGAGCGTCAGCGGCAGGGACGTGCGCCGCTCCAGGTCGCGCAATTCCTCCCAAAGCTGGCCAAAGGTCATGTCGTCGATCCGCTGCGGCTTGGTCTCGCGCGCCTTCAACTCGAAATCGAGCGACATCTCGCCCGAAGTCGCCGAGACCGTTTGCTCCTCGGTCGCCCTCACCATCGTCGCATCGTATAATTTCAACGTCAGCCGCTGGTTCGGAATGTCGATGGCAAGTTGTCCCCGCGGGGCCTGAATAGTGTAATCCACGTTGGTTTCGTTTAGAAGCCGGTAAACCGTCACTTCCCGCAAGGCGCCGTCCCGGTTTTTGCCCACATAAAAGATGTAACCGGGAAAGTCCTTGATAAAGCGTCTTTCCGGCAGTTGCGAGCTCGAAAACTCCGCCTTAAGCTGGTCCAGCAGCGCTTTATATGCCACCCGGCTGCGCGGGCCAATCTCCATGTTCACCAGCGCGCTGAAACCGCACAGCACCAGGCTAAGACACAGCACCGGCGTAGTGATCGAGAGCAGGCTGACGCCGCTCGCGCGCGCCGCGGTTAATTCCTGGTCGGCGCTGAAACGGCCAAAAATCAGCAGCGTAGCCGTCAACATGCCCATCGGCAGGGCAAAAACCCAGACGAACGGGATCAACAACCCGATCGCCTTCGCCACCGTCCCCAGGCTAACCTGCCCGCTCACGAGCAACGGCAAAATCTCTTTCAAGGCATTGCCCAGCAGCAGCACAAACGTGAACACCATCACGGTCATAAACAGTGACGCGACCACCTGGCGCAAAATATAACGGTGCAGCGTTCTCAAACGATGCTCCTATCGTTTCCGCCGGCTTTCCAAATCGCAACCCTAATTACGCGCCCCGGTACCGCCTTGCCTCGCAAACCGGGGAAGCCCGCGCTCAGGCTGGCCCCGGAGCGCCGCGGGCACGGAGAGGAGCGGGGAAGTTCATCGCCGCAGGGCCCGGAAATCATACTCCAGCAAATCACGCGCGCGGCTTTCCTGGCGTCGAGGCCGCCTG
>JBDHQH010000100.1:0-13243 GCA_039806935.1 Verrucomicrobiota bacterium | reverse complement strand
TACAACAACGCGTTCGACGTGTTCACCGTGACATTCGTCGCCGCCCCCACCACACCCCCGGCCACCGTCAGCCGCCCATTTGGATCAGAATTGTAATTCACACCATTTCCCGCCGAACGAGTTCTTCGTCACCACTCATTTCACCACCCTCGCGCCGCTAACCCAAGGTGAATTAATTGACGAAACGCAACATTTCCGCGGCGATTTGCTTTCGCGGCGTTTGCTGCCGCAGCAGGCTAACCGCCTGTTCCATGCGCATCCGCCGCAGCCAGTGGTGCGGCGAGCTGGCCATCCTCTCGCGGATGAACCGCTGGAGTTGCCGGGTGGAAACACAACACTGGATTTGGGGTGGAGTCAGGCGGCGCTGAAGGCACATGTTGCCTTTCTCGCCAAACCTTGATCCAGATCAAATCTCCGGTGCGACTTTGTTGTATAGTGAATTCACGTTCACAATTCGAACCGTTATGAAATCGAAGAGACTGATCGCCCTGCTAATTCTCGTGACTCTGGGCGGCACCTTGTTTTACGCTCTCGGCCGCCGCCGGGAGGCCGCCGAGCCCCCTACCATCCGGGTCTCGGGCAACATCGAGATCACCGACGCCGAGGTGAGCTTCAAAATTGGCGGACGTGTAAACCGCAGATTTTTCGATGAAGGCGAAATGGCCCGGAAGGGAGATCCGGTAGCGGTTCTGGATGGCACAGATCTCGAGGCCGAGGTGGCGGCGCGCCGGGCTGAGCTACGGGCGGCGCGGGCCTTTCTGGCCGAGCTGGAAGCGGGTTCGCGCCCGCTCGAAATTGAAGTGGCGAAAGCCCGAGCCGCCGCCGCGTTGGCGGAACGCGAGCACAAGGAAAGCGACTTTCAACGGGCTGAACGTCTTTTGCGCACACAGGTCATCGCGGATGAGCATTTCGCTCAAACGAAGGCGGCCCGAGATGTGGCAGTGGCTCGGGAACGTGAGGCGCAGGAGCAATTGAAGCTGCTGATCGAAGGGCCGCGCGGGGAACAAATCGAGCAAGCCCGCGCCCGCGCCGAGCAAGCCGAGGCCTCTTTAGTCCTGGCGCAGACCCGGCTCGGCTATACCGCCATTTCCGCTCCGCTCACCGGGATGGTCCTCTCAAAGAACATCGAACCCGGAGAATACGTAGCGCCTGGCACTCCCGTTATTACGATTGGCGATCTGACAAAACCCTGGCTGCGAGCCTACGTCAACGAAACCGATTTAGGGCGAGTTAAACCGGGCCAAACTGTCCAGGTCACGACCGACACCTACCCGGGAAGGAAATATCATGGCCGGATCTCGTTCATCGCGGCCCAGGCCGAGTTCACCCCCAAGAATGTGCAGACGCCGCAGGAGCGGGTAAAATTGGTCTATCGGATCAAGGTGGACCTGGAAAATCCGGATCTCGAGTTGAAGCCTGGAATGCCAGCGGATGCCGAGATTTTACTGGATTAAGCCATGTCGGCCATCCTTACCCAGGCCCTGACCCGGCACTTCGGCCAGCTCGCCGCGGTGGACCGTCTCGCGCTCCGCGTCGAGGAGGGTGAAATCTTTGGCCTGGTTGGTCCCGACGGAGCCGGGAAGACCACCACCATGCGCCTGCTCACTTCCATTCTGCGCCCCAGTTCGGGAGATGCCTGGGTGAACGGGCATCATACGGTGCGGGAGGCCGAAGCAGTCAAAGAAGACATCGGTTACCTGAGCCAGCGGTTCGGCCTCTATCCTGATCTAACGGTGATGGAAAACATCAATTTTTATGCCGACATTTACGAGGTGCCGTGGCGCGGCCGGTCCGCAAAGATCGAGCGCCTGCTCGAGTTCAGTAATTTGACGCCTTTCAAGCGCCGGCGCGCCGGCCATTTGTCCGGGGGCATGAAACAAAAGCTTGGCCTGGCATGCGCGCTCATTCACACACCCAAAGTTCTCTTCCTTGACGAGCCGACCAATGGCGTCGATCCCGTTTCGCGGCGTGATTTCTGGCGGGTGCTCTACCAGTTGCTTCGGGAAAAGGTCACCATTTTCGTCTCCACGGCGTATCTTGACGAAGCCGAACGATGCAGTCGGCTGGCGCTGCTGCACCAGGGTCGTTTACTGGCCATGGGCACACCGGCGGAGGTGAAGCAACTCATGCGTGGCGCGTTGCTCGAAATCCAGACGTCCGAGGCGCGGCGGGCCACCATTCTGTTGCGCGAGCAAAGCAAAGCCAGGTCAGTCGGCGTCTTCGGCGACCGAGTTCATCTTGTGGCCGATGACCTCCAGGAAGCCGCTCGCGAGGCGAAAGACCTGCTTGAAAAAGCCGGCCTCGAGGTGCTGGGCATGCGCCCGGTCGATCCCACCCTCGAGGATGTCTTCATCTCGGTCGTCGGCGCCCGCGGAGGATCGGAAAAATGAGCGCCGACTTTGCCGTCCAGGTCGAGAACCTCGAAAAGCATTTCGGCGACTTCGCCGCGGTCAACCGCGTGAGTTTTGCGGTTCGCCGGGGAGAAATTTTCGGCTTTCTCGGCCCGAATGGCGCCGGCAAATCGACCACCATCCGGATGCTCTGCGGATTGCTGGCGCCCACCGCCGGTTCCGGCTCCGTCGCCGGCTTTGATCTCCGCTCGCAACCAGAGCAAATCAAAGGCCACATCGGCTACATGAGCCAGAAGTTCTCGCTTTACGAAGATTTGACCGTCGAGGAGAACATCGATTTTTACAGCGGCATTTATCGAACTCCCCGATCGCGGCGGCGCGCGCGCAAGGAATGGGTTTTGCAAATGGCCGGCCTGGTCGAGCATCGGCACTCGCGCACGAGCATACTGTCGGGCGGGTGGAAACAACGTCTGGCCCTGGGCTGCGCCATTTTGCATGAGCCAC
This sequence comes from Verrucomicrobiota bacterium, assembly GCA_039806935.1. Lineage (GTDB taxonomy): Bacteria > Verrucomicrobiota > Verrucomicrobiia > Limisphaerales > UBA8199 > JBDHQH01. Next base: position 10,388 of record JBDHQH010000100.1, on the reverse strand, counting down.
CCATCCTCTTTCTGGACGAACCCACCTCGGGAGTCGATCCCATGAGCCGCCGTCAATTCTGGGATCTCATTCACGAATTGGCCGGCCAAGGGGTGACCGTTTTCGTCACCACCCATTACATGGATGAGGCCGAATATTGCGATCGCCTCGCGCTGATTTATCGGGGCGAACTGATTGCGCTGGGCACCCCGGATGAACTGAAGAATCAGCGCATGCGGGATCACGTTCTCGAGATCCAGTGTGAACGGCCACCCGAGGCGATGGGTGAAATCGAGCAAATCGAAGGCATCAAGGAAGTCGCCCTGTTTGGCAAGGGTTTGCACGCGGTCGCGGCCGATGCCGAAGCGGCAGGCGCAACTCTGCGCCGCCGCCTGGCGCAACGTGGATACGAGGTCATCCGCGTGGAGCGAATCATTCCCTCACTCGAAGATGTATTTGTCTCGCTCATCGAGGCGCGCGACCGGGCCAATCGTCCGACTCCGGAGGCTTCGCGATGAGGCCCCGCCGTCTTTGGGCGGTGGCCCGGAAGGAGTTCATCCACCTCCTTCGCGATTCCCGCAGCCTCGGCATGGCGATTGCCATCCCCATGCTGCTCCTGCTGCTGTTTGGTTCCGCCCTCACGCTGGATGTGGATCAAGTGCCTCTGGTTGTTTGGGATCAAAGCCAATCCGTCGCCAGCCGCGAGTTGATCAGCCGCTTCAGTGGTTCGCGCTACTTCTCGCTGCGCGAGACCGCGAGGAATTACCGCGAGGTGGAACAGGCCATCGATTCGGGGCGCGCTCTGGCCGCTCTGGTCGTGCCTCGGGATTTTGCGCCGCGCATCGACTCCGGGCGCCGGGCCCGGGTGCAAGTCCTGGTAGATGGCAGTGATTCCAATACGGCCACCATCGCGCTGGGCTACGCCGAGGCGGTGGCGCAGGGCTACTCGGAAACGGTGCTCCTTCGTGAAATCCGGCGCGCCGGAGGGCGCTCGCCGGAGCCGCCCCTCGAAATCCGGCCCCGCGTTTGGTTCAATCCCGACCTCGCCTCCCGCAACTACATCATCCCCGGCCTCATCGCGGTGATCATGATGGTGATCGCGGCCCTGCTCACGTCTCTCACGGTCGCGCGCGAATGGGAACGCGGCACGATGGAGCAACTCATCTCGACACCCGTGAAAGGCCCGGAACTGATTTTGGGAAAGCTGCTGCCGTATTTCGCCATCGGGATGCTGGACGTATTGCTGGCGGTGTTGATGGGGCAGTTTATTTTTCAGGTTCCCCTGCGCGGCAGCGCCGCGCTGCTCTTTGGCATGGCGGCCATCTTTCTGGCGGGAGCGCTTTCCCTGGGCATGCTCATCAGCATCCTCGCCAAAAGCCAACTCCTCGCCAGCCAACTGGCGATGGTGCTCACGTTTTTACCCTCTTTCCTGCTCTCGGGCTTCATGTACGCCATCAACAACATGCCGGCGCCCATTCAAATCATCACCTACGCCATTCCCTCCCGGTACTTCGTGGCGTTGCTTAAGGGCATTTATCTGAAGGGAGCCGGTCTGGAGGCGCTGGCCACCGAAGCGGGGTTGCTGGCCGCCTTCGCCGCCGGCGCGCTCCTGCTGGCGATTGGCAAATTTAAAAAACGACTCCTCTAGCCATGCTCGAACGCGTCCGCCACATGTTGATCAAGGAGTTCATCCAGGTCTTTCGTGACCCGAAGATGAAAGGCATCATCTTCATGATGCCCATGATTCAGGTGCTGGTGTTTGGTTACGCCGTCACCACGGATGTCCGGAACGTGCCCGCCGCGGTGTATGATCTTGACAACTCGACCGCCAGCCGGGAACTCGCCGCCCGATTCGCGCATTCGGGCTATTTCAAAATTGTTGATCACCCCAACGACGATTTCCGCGCGCGCCAACTCATCGATCAGGGCCGGGCCCTGGCCGTGTTGCGCGTCAACCATGGATTCGAGAATGATCTGCGCGCCGGCCGGACGGCCCAACTGCAAATCCTCCTGGACGGGACGGATTCCAACACCGCCGGAGTTGTGCTCAACTACAGCGCGAAAATTGCCGCTGAATTTTCCTCGCGCGTCCTCGTGACCCGCCTGACGCGCGCGCGGGGGGAGGCTCTCCCGCCGGCCGGCCTCGAGTTGGAATCCCGAGCCTGGTTCAACGAAAATCTCGAGAGCCGCAATTTCTACGTCCCCGGCGTCATCGCCATCATTGTTCTCCTGGTCACCCTGCTGCTCACCAGCATGGCGGTCGTGCGCGAAAAGGAGATCGGCACCATGGAGCAAATCATGGTGACCCCCATCCGCCCGTTCGAGTTCATCCTCGGCAAAACCATTCCCTTCGCGCTCATCGGGTTTGCCGATGTGCTGCTCATCACCGCGGTGAGCCTCTTGTGGTTCCACATTCCCATGCGGGGCAGCTTTCCCCTCATGCTGGGGGCCACCGCCCTCTACCTGATGACCAGTCTCGGCGTTGGCCTGTTCATCTCGACGGTCAGCCAAACCCAGCAACAGGCCATGATGAGCACCTTCTTTTTCTACTTTCCAGCCGTGCTGCTCTCGGGCTTCATGTTCCCGATCGCCAACATGCCCCAGGCGGTCCAGTGGCTCACCTATTTGAACCCCCTGCGTTATTTCCTGGTCATCCTGCGCGGCATTTTTCTGAAAGGCGTCGGCGCTAGCGTCCTTTGGCCTCAGATGGCCGCGCTCGCCATCGTGGGGACGCTGACATTATGGTACACCGCCCGGCGCTTTCGCAAAACCCTGGCGTAAGGAGCTGCGGAGAAAGGTTTGTTCGGTCGGAGGCTGGCGCGATTTTGAATATTGCCGGAGCCGTGCTAAATAACAGTCGTGCATCGCAATTTTTGGCAATTACGGCATGAGCGCGCTGGTTGATCGCATCGGCGCTTCGGAAGCCGCCGCCGCCCCGGCGCCGCACTCGCGGAAGAATCCATTTTGGGCGGAGGTGATTGGGCACGAACGGCTTACCAAGCCGGGATCAACCAAGGACACGCGGCATTTTATTTTGCGCCTGGCAGGCAGCGGGTTGAATTATACGCCGGGTGATTCGCTGGGGGCATTTGGCCAGAATCCTCCCGCGCTGGTCGAAGAGGTGCTGAGCCTGCTCGGGTTGGACCCGGAGATCCCGATTGCGAACGGCGCCGCGCCGAATACTCTGCGCGAGACCTTGCGGCGCGATTACACTCTCAACCGCGCCAACCGCAAAATCATCTCGGGGATTGCGGAACGCCTCGCCACAGGAGAAAAGCGTGACCAGGCCGCCACGTTGCTCGCCAACAAGGATAAACTGGCCGAATACATCGACAGCCGGGATTATGTCGATATTTTACGGGAGTTTGCCGAGGCGCGTTTTGAATCGGCCGAGGCCTTTCTGTCCCAGCTTTCACCCATCATTCCGCGGCTGTATTCGATCGCCTCGGCGCCGGGGGCGCACCCCGGCGAGGTCCACCTCTGCATCGCGGTGGTCCGTTACGAGACCCATGGCCGGAGCAAGAAAGGGCTGGCTTCAGGCTATTTCGCCGATCACGCGGGCACGTTCGTCAAGAGCGTCCCGGTGTACGTGCAGGAAGCGCGCAACTTCCGGCTGCCGCAGGATGCCTCGCGGGACGTCATTATGTGCGGTCCAGGCGCGGGCATCGCGCCCTTTCGCGCGTTTCTGCAACATCGGATTTCGCATGGGGCAGCCGGGCGCAACTGGCTGTTTTTCGGCGAACAACATCGCGACCATGATTTCCTTTACGAGGACGAACTGATGAGCTGGCATCGTGGCGGAAAACTGCACCGGCTGGACCTGGCCTTCTCGCGGGATCAGGCCCACAAGATCTACGTGCAGCACCGGATGCGCGAGCGGGCGCGGGAACTCTGGGCCTGGCTTCAGGCCGGCGCGTATTTCTATGTTTGCGGCGATGCCCGGCAAATGGCGCGGGATGTCCACCAAGCCTTGATCGAGATCGCCCAGACGGAAGGGGGACTCGCGGCGGACGCGGCGACGGAATATGTGAACGTGGCGCTGATGAAAACCGAGAAGCGATATTTGCGGGACGTTTATTGAACGATCCGCGCGCCCGTGATGATTCAGGCCGGATGATTGTCCAGGCGGGCGAGGAATTCCTGGGCGAGGAGTTCGTAGGCGGCGGAGCCGGCGTTGTATTTGTCGTAATAGATGATCGGCTTGCCAAAGCTGGGGGCCTCCGCCAGCCGGGTGGTGCGGGGAATCATAGTCTCGAACACTTTTTCACCGAAATGATCGCGCACTTCGCTGACCACCTGCTGCGAGAGTTTCGTGCGGCCGTCGTACATGGTCATCACCACGCCCATGAGTTCAAGGCGGGCGTTGATCCCCTGATCGCGGAGTTGGGCCATAATGCGTGAGAGCATGGAAATGCCTTCCAACGCATAATACTCGCATTGAAGGGGCACCAGCACGCTCCGGGCGGCCGTAAAGGCATTCAAGGTGAGCACACCCAGCGAGGGCGGGCAATCGATCAAGAGCAGGTCGAAACGCTCGGCGGCAGCCACCGGTTGGAGGGCCCGAGCGACGCGCTCCAGGTGGTTTTCCATCCGGGACAGCTCGAAATCAGCGCCGCACAAATCCACTTCGGAGGGAATGATTTCGAGCCGGTCAAAGGCCGTGGGTTTGATTTGGTCGAGGAGGCTGCCCTCGCCGAGAAGCGCCTTGTAGGCGCTGGCGCCCTCGACTTTCTCGAGTCCGAGGCCGCTGGTGGCGTTGGCCTGGGGATCCAGGTCGAGCAGAAGCACGCGGCGGCCAAGGGCGGCGACGCACGCGGCGAGGTTTACCGCGGTGGTGGTTTTTCCGACCCCGCCCTTCTGGTTGGCGACGGCTATGACTTTCGCTGGCACCCGGATGATTTAATGAAACCGGAGCGGCGTTTCAAGTTTGCATCGGAGAGAGCCCGGTAGCATCATTTCTCGTATGAACTTGATCCTTTCCGCGCAAAACGTGACGCTGACCAAGGCCATTGAGGACCACATCATTGGCAAAATCGACAAGTTGGCGCGTTTGGACCCGCGTGCGCTTCAGGCGCGGGTAAACGTCGTGCATGACGTGACCAAGGCGCCCGAGCGGCAGTTCGCCTGCTCTATCCGGCTGGTGATTCCGGGGCCGGATCATTTCGCGGAAAATGTCGATCGCGACCTCTACGCGGCCATCGACCTCGTCGCCAAAAAAATCGAGCAGCAGATCCGCAAGCGCAGCAGCAAGTACAAGGCGCTGAACCAGCGAGTCGCCTCGCGCGCCAAACGCCAGCGTCAGGAGAAGGAATCCTGAGCGGCTCGAACTCCAGTCCCCGCCACCGTCCGCTGTTGCTGCGGGCGGCCGTCGTGCTCCCGATTTCCCGCCCGCCGATCCGCGATGGCGCGGTGCTCGTGCGCGGCAACCGGATTGCGGCGCTCGGACCTCGGCGCGAGCTCGAGGCCTCGCCGGGCGCTGAGCGGGTTGATCTGGGACGGGCATTGCTGTTCCCCGGCCTGGTCAACGCGCATTGCCATCTGGATTACACCGGGATGGCGGGGCAGTTTCCACCTCCCAAAGTTTTTACCGACTGGCTGAAATTGATCACCGAGGCGAAGTCCGGTTGGAGCCTGGCCGATTACCGGGCTTCCTGGCGCTCGGGGGCGGAAATGCTGATGCACACTGGGGTGACCACCGTCGGGGACATCGAAGCGGTGGCCCAACTGCTGCCCGGGATATGGCAAGCCACGCCGCTGCGGGTGATTTCATTTTTGGAAATCATCGGTGCGACCACTCAAACTCCCGCCGCGGAACTGGTCAGGGGCGCGGCGAGGAAAATTTCCAGGTTGAATGCACGCCGCCCAACGGATCGTGAAGCGAACCGGCCGCGGGACGGGCGGTGCTCGGCGCACCTTTCGCCGCACGCTCCCTACTCCACACGGCCGGAACTGCTGCAACTGGCCGCGCGCGCGGCCCGCCGGTTCAAGCTGCGGGTTTGTGTTCATGTGGGCGAATCCGCCTTGGAATACGAGATGTTCCGCCATGGACGGGGGGTCATGCATGACTGGCTGATGCGGAGCGGGCGGGACAATTCGGATTGCGGACGGGGAACCCCCGTGCAGCACCTCGAGAGTTGCGGCGTGCTCGGGGCGAATCTGCTCGCGGCCCACGCCAATTGTCTCGGCATCGGCGACGCGCGGCGACTGGCCGAGCGCGGCGTCAGCGTGGTGCATTGTCCGCGCAGCCACCATTATTTCCGGCATCCGGCCTTTCCCCTGCGGCGGCTGCTGAGAGCGGGTGTGAACGTCTGCCTGGGGACCGACAGTCTCGCGTCGGTCTGCCGCTCGGCAGGCCGCCCTCTAGAACTGAGCCTGCTGGCGGAAATGCGCGCGCTCGCCAAAGCTCAGGACTGGCTGCGGCCCGCGAAAATCATCGAAATGGCCACCCGCAACGGCGCCCGGGCGCTCGGTCTGGAAGGGAAAGCCGGCGAGTTGAGGGCCGGCGCCTTCGCCGATCTGGCCGCCATCCCGCTCGAGAACTCGAAAGTTGATCCTTACGAAGCCCTGCTCGAATTTCGGGGGCGAGTAGGCGCTTCTATGATCAATGGGCACTGGGCCATCGCGCCGGCCGCGCGCGCATGAACGCCTTCGATGAAGAACTGCGCCTGCGACTGGACGCGCTGGAAACGCAAGGCTTGCGCCGCGAGCTGCGCGCGCTGCAATCGCAACCCGGCCCAGTGGCGCAGATCGACGGGACCCCTGCGCTCAATTTCAGCTCGAATGATTATCTCGGCCTGGCCGGGGCTCCCGAACTAAAGGCGGCGGCGATGGCGGCGCTCGAACGCTTCGGCACGGGCGCGGGCGCGGCGCGGTTGCTTTATGGCTCGTTGCCGCCGCATGCCGAACTCGAAAGCGCCCTGGCCGAGTTCAAGCGCGCTGAGGCGGCGCTGGCCTTCTCCAGCGGGTACGCCACCGCGCTCGGGACGCTGGGCGCGCTGCTGGGCAAAGACGACGTGGTGGTGTTGGATAAACTGGCGCATGCCTGCATCGTCGATGCGGCCCGGCTCTCCGGAGCGAAGCTCCGGGTATTCGCGCATAATGACTTGGGCCAGCTTGAAGAGATTCTGAAGTGGGCGGAGGGGCGGGCGGGCCGCGTGTTGATCGTAACCGAGAGCCTGTTCAGCATGGATGGAGATCACGCGCCACTTCGGGAATTGGTGGCGCTGAAGGAACGATTTGGGGCCTGGCTGATGGTCGATGAGGCGCACAGCACCGGACTGTATGGCGCGCACGGTCGGGGTCTGGCGCAAGAACTGGGCGTCGCCGGCGGAATCGAGGTGCAAATGGGAACGTTGGGCAAGGCTTTGGGCACCGCCGGCGGATATATCTGCGGATCGCGCGCGCTAGTGGAGTATTTGCTGAATCGCGCGCGCTCGTTTGTATTTTCCACCGCGCCGCCTCCCGCCATCGCCGCCGCGGCCGCCGCCGCCGTGCGATTGGTCCAAACCGCGCGCGGGGACGAGCTTCGTCGCGAGCTTTGGGACCGCGCGCAGCACCTGCGGGCGGCCTTCCCGGAGCGGGCGCGGGGTTCCCGCCTGAGAAGTCCGATTTTTCCGTGGCTGATCGGTGACGAGTCCGAGACCGTGCGGGTCGGCGCGCAACTGCGGCGCAACGGCATTCTGGTCGGAGCGGTGCGCTACCCCACGGTGGCGCGGGGCGCCGCCCGTCTGCGCATCACGCTGAGCGCGGCGCATACGCCGGAACAGTTGGGAAAGCTTTGCGAGCGGCTCGCTCTCGATACCATCCCGTCCGTATGAGTCAAAAATCGACTGCTCCCGTCCCGCCTCCGCCGGCGCGCGCCACCTCGCTCGCCAGCTTGGATCAACGGTATCTTTGGCACCCGTTTACTCAGATGCGCGACTGGCTGCGCGAGGAACCGATCATCATCGTGCGCGGACGGGGGGCGATCGTCGAAGATGCGCGGGGAAAACGCTACCTGGACGCCAACTCGTCCATCTGGACCAACCTGCACGGCCACCACCGGCCAGAGATCGACCAGGCGATCCGGCGCCAGCTCCAGAAGATCGCGCACAGCTCAGCGCTGGGGCTGGCGAACGAGCCGGCTTCCCGGCTCGGGCGCGACCTTGCGCGCGCGGCGAATCCCGGGTTGCGCCCGCGGCTGGAGAAGGTGTTTTTCAGCGACAACGGCTCCACCGCGGTCGAGGTCGCGCTGAAGCTGGCGCACGAGTTCGCGCGGCGCTCCGGGCGCGGAGCGCGACCGCGGTTCCTCTCGCTGGAAGGCGCGTATCACGGCGATACCGTGGGCGCGGTATCCCTGGGCCACATCGACCTGTTTCACAAAGCCTACTCGCCGCTGCTGTTTAAAACCGACAGCGTGCCGGCGCCCTACTGTTATCGCTGCAAATTTAACCGGGCTAAACCCGAGCGGGCGGATGCGCGGGCCTATCGCCAATGCCACCACGAATGCCTGGGGATACTGGAGACCCGGCTGGCCCGCGCCCGCCGACGCGGAATCCGCTATGCCGGATTCGTTTTCGAGCCGTTGATGCAAGGCGCTGCCGGCATGATCCCGCAGCCGGAGGGCTGGCTGCGGCAGGCGACGGAACTGGCGCGCGGCCACGGCGCGCTGTTGATCGCCGACGAGGTGATGACCGGTTTTGGACGAACTGGATTTCGCGGCGGGTCGGAGAGCCTGTTTGCCTCCCATCAGGAGCGGGTGCAACCGGATCTGATGGCCCTGGCCAAGGGCTTGACAGGCGGCTATCTGCCGATGGCGGCCACCCTGGCCACCCAGGAGATTTTCAACGCTTTTCTCGGGAGTTACGAGGAATTCAAGACCTTCTTTCACGGGCACAGCTACACCGGCAATCAACTCGCGGCGGCAGCCTCATTGGCCAGCCTGGAACTGCTGCGTGACCCCGCAGCCGTCGAGGCTCGCCGCCGCCTGCAAGGCTGGATCGCCGCCGGGCTGAACTCGCTCTGGGGACTGCCGCAGGTCGGCGACATCCGCCAGGCAGGGCTGGTGGCGGGGATTGAACTGGTCCGCGACTGGAGGACGCGCGAGCCCTTCGACTTGCGCGAACGCGCCGGGTTCCGGGTGTGCGAAGCCATGGCTCGCCTCGGGGTGTTAACTCGTCCGATTGGCAGCGTCCTCGTGGTCATGCCCCCCTACTGCGCCACTGAGGCGCAGGTGGCAAAAATCTTCCGGGTAATGCAACGGGCCATTCGGGAGGAATTGGGATGAACCAGCGCTCTGATCACCCAGATCCCAGCAACAGCGCCGCAATCTCCTCGTAATTCGAGACCACCCGAGTTGCCTGGGTGAGTTCCGCCGCGGGGTGGGTGTTGGTGATGGCAATGACCCGCATCCCCGCCGCCCGCGCGGCGGCGATCCCCGGCTTGGAATCCTCGATTACCCAACACCGGGCCGGCGCCACACCTAACTGCGCCGCGGCGGCGAGAAAAATCTCCGGATCGGGCTTCCCGCGGGTGATTTCCGAGGCGCTGACCGTGACCGGGAATGCGCTCCGCAGCCCGCCCAGGGCCAGGACGGCGTCCACCACCATCCGCTCAGAGCCGGACGCCAGCGCCAGTCGGTAGGCGGGGGCCAGCGCGCGCACCAGCTCGGGCAGACCGGGATACAGGGGTTGATCACGTTCCAGCAGGCGCAGGATTCTCCCGCGCTTGAGCGCCGCCAACTCGTCCATCGTATGCGGCGGCTGGTGTTGTTTGATGAAATCGACCCACACATCCCGGTCCGTCCGCCCGATATAGTCGGTGAGCGTCAGCCGGTGGTCGGCGAAGCCAATCGCCTGAAATGTCTCCAAAAAGGCCCGCGCGTGCCGCGATTCACTGTCCACGATTACGCCATCCATGTCGAAGATGACCGCTTCGCCGGTTGGGCATCGGCTCATGGCTTCGTCCCGCCCAATCTCAGCACACGCTCGAATTGAGTCTGGCTCAGCGGCATGACCGAGAGCCTTGGGCGTCGAGACAGCGCAGTTTCCCTGAGAATGCGGTCGGCCTTGACTGTGGCCAGGGAAACCGGGTGGGGCAGCGCCCTCGCGGGCGCCAGATCCACACAGGACCAGTCGCCCGCCTGGGCAGAGGGATCCGGATACGCCGTCCGCGCGACTTTGCTCACGCCGACGATTTCTTTGCCCGTCGTGCTGTGATAGAACAACACGAGATCTCCCCGGGCCATCTCGCGGAGGTTTTTGCGCGCCTCAAAATTCCGCACTCCCGTCCAGGCAGTACGCTGATCTTTCACTAAATCAGCCCATGAATAGTCTTCCGGCTCCTGCTTCACCAGCCAGTAACGCATGGGTAAACTGTGGCGCGGGATCCGAGCGCCGTCACGCAAAAAAGAGCGGCGGACACCCGCTCCC
>JBDHQH010000099.1:0-13266 GCA_039806935.1 Verrucomicrobiota bacterium | reverse complement strand
TCGTGAATATCCGGATGAGTTTTTCGCGTTGGACCGTGGATTGCAAGGGCATCCCGGAGACTGCGACGAAGTGGTCACCATACGTCCGCCAGTTACGGCAGTCGGATTGGGCGATCATTTCATTTGACTTCCGGAAACTTTCGGCCACGCTCGCGACCACCGGGCGTATGAGCGAAACATCATTGAAGCGATCGGCTGAATTTTTGGCCATCAGCGACCAGTTCCAACTCGGGGTGCTGACCACCGAGTCCTCCCATCCTGTCACCGCGAACCTGAGCGACACCGCCAGACGGGACGTCGCCGCGGCGCTGAGGCAGTTGTTCGACGTGGATGACGATGTGCTGCGGACCTACCGCGCCTTTGTGGACACCGGGCGCGCGCGCGGGATCGCCGACGCCCTGGCGGCGGCTTTGCGAAACGGCGGCAAAGTGTTTTTTACCGGGTGCGGTTCCACGGGCCGGCTCAGCATTCAACTCGCCTCCATCTGGCGGGATTTCTGGCAGGAACAGCGCGCGCGGGGACTGCGCAGCCGGCCGGCGCCCGAAGATTTCGAGAATCGCGCGTTCGCGGTGATGGCGGGCGGAGATTTCGCGCTGATCAAAGCGGTGGAGGGATTCGAGGACTTCACGGCCTTCGGCGAAAAACAGATCGGCGACCTCGGGCTGAGCGGCCGCGACGTGGTGTTTGCGATCACCGAGGGCGGCGAAACCTCCTTTGTCATCGGCACCGCGTGGAAAGGGGTGGCGGCCGGCGCCAGGGTTTATTTCGTCTATAACAACCCGGATGACGTTCTGTGCCGGCAGGTGAAGCGGAGCCGCGAGGTGATCGAGGATTCCCGGATCGAGAAGATCAATCTGACCACCGGCCCGATGGCGATCACGGGTTCGACCCGGATGCAGGCCACGACCATTCAGTTGGCGGTGTTGCTGACCATCCTGGAGATGGTGCTGCGGGATCTGCTGCGGGAATTGGAGCCGGGAAACGCCGCCCTGGATTCCAACGCGGTGCCCAGCCAATTTGACGAGGCGCTGCGGCGGATGTTCTCCACCTTGAAATCGGCCCGAGTGCTTCAGCCCCTGGCCCGGCTCACCGCTCTGGAAGAGGAAGTGTACCGGACGGGGCACAAGAATAATTATTACGCTGACCGCTTTGGCATCGACATGCTCACCGACACCACCGAGCGGTCGCCCACCTATTGCACCCCGCCCTTCCGCAAGTTCGACGACACCACAGCCACGGAATCCTGGGCGTTCTTGTTCGTGCCTCAGGCCGAAACGCCCCGCGCCTGGGAGCGAATCATCAAACGGCAGCCCCGCTGCGTGGAATGGACGGACGACGAGGTGCGAAGATTGGTGCCGCCGGAGAAAGCGCCGCGCACCATCGAGATCGTCAAAAAAATCAGCTATCCCGAATTGATGCGGTTCAAAGTCGGACTGGACGGGCTGCGATACCGGCCCTTGGGCGAGGGCGACAGCGCCGTCGCGCTGGTGTCCGAAGGGGAAAAGGAGTCCCTGCTCTCGCCGACCGGATTCCATCGCACCCGGCTGGAGGCAGCCCGCGCGGGAGGGGCAAAGCTGGGACTGATCTATTTCGGCGGCGAGGAGTCCCTGCGCGAAATCGAGCAGTTTGTGGGGGACACCTGGCCGGAGTGCGTGACGGTTTTGGTCCCGGCGCCGGCGACGGATTTTTTGTTGGAGGGAGTCACGCGGGCGGGGGTGAAAACCTTGCTGAACACCCTCTCGACTTGCACGATGGTGCGGCTGGGCCGGGTGCTCGGGAACTACATGATCTGGGTGGTGCCGAGCAATCTTAAACTGATTGACCGCTCGACCCGATATATCCAGCGGCTGACCGGGCTGGACTACACGAAAGCGAACCAGCTTCTTTTCGAGGTGATCGAATATGTGGAGCCGCGCATGAAGGCGGATCAGGCGTACCCGCCAGTGGTCGGAGTGGCGGTGATGCGCGCGCGGCACGCGCTGGGCAACCAGGAAGCCGAGGCGCGGCTAAAACAGGAATTACAGTAGGCACTATACAGAACCGAGTACCTTTGATAAGTTTCACACACCTATGGCACTGGACGACTTGTTACTCGAGGCGGAAGATAAAATGAGCAAAACCGAGCAGGTGGTGGTGAACGAGTTCGCCGGGGTCCGCACCGGCAAAGCTTCTCCAACCCTGGTCGAAAACATCACGGTGGAGGTGTACGGCTCGCACATGCGCATCCGGGAGCTGGCAGGCATCACCACCCCGGAGCCGCGCACGCTAACCATCCAACCCTGGGATGCCGCCTCACTGCACCCAATCGAAAAGGCGATTCAGAAAAGCAACCTGGGACTGACCCCTTCCATCCAGGGGAGAGCGATTCGGATCTTCTTTCCCGAGCTCAGCCAGGAACGGCGGCAGGAGTTCGTGAAAATCATCCGCAAGATGGCCGAGGATGGGCGGGTCGCGGTTCGCCATGTTCGCCGGGATACCATGGATCAGTTCAAAAAGCACTCCCGCGATCGGGGAGTGACCGAGGATGAAGTCGAGAAGGCCGAGAAGGAGTTGCAGAAACTCACCGATCAATACATCGCCAAGATCGACCAGCATCTGGCCCACAAAGAAAAAGACATCATGACCGTGTAAGGCGCCGTCGGGAGCGCGCAGCGAAGCCGTGGAATTCAGCGCGCAGGCGGCGATTCGAAACGGATGACCGTCTCGTCCGGCTTGGCATAGCCAAGGCGCTCCCGGCTCAGACGCTCGATGGCTTTGGGATTGTTGCGAAGCGCGTCAATCGCCATCCGCAGGTGTTTGCTGGCCTCCTCTTCCCGGCGAAGCTCCGTCTCCAGATGCAGCGTCTGCTTGCGCATGCGCTCGTTTTGCTGAATCAGCGGCAAATACCAGAAGGCGACGAGAATCAAGTAGGCGATGAAAAAGAGAAACAGCACCACGCGGGTCAGCTTTTCCCAAATCGCAACATGCATGCTCATCCAGAAGCCCAATAAAGCCAAATGCCGCCGCGGAGTAAATTCATTTCTGCCGTCGGGCCGCGGCTTGAAAGCTGGAGTGCTCCCCGAATCAAACTGCAATTCTGGCCAGCACCGCTTCAGCGGTAAGTCCCGCCACCCTCACCACTTTGTGGCGTGAGGTGCGGCCGCGGATCAGAGCGATGCGGTTGCGCGGACAAGCCAGAGCTTCCGCCAGCAACCGAACCAAAGCTTCGTTGGCGGCGGCTTCCACCGGCGGCGCGGTGACTTTGATCCGAAGTTCGTTTCCGAGCGGCGGGCCGACTTCGTTGGCGGAGGCGCGCGGCTGCAGCTTGATGGAAAGCAAGACCCCGTCCGGCTGAGAGCGTAGAAACCCGGGTGTGTTCATGGCAAATCGTTCTGGATACGCGCGATCTTCGGGCATAGACTACCGCCCACAATCGAGCGGTCAATCGATCTATCCATGATACAAAATTCCTTCCGGGGCGTGGGTCTGATGGCGGCGATCCTGGCCTTGTCCGCCTGCCAAACCCCTCCGCCGACGCCGTCTGCGCCAGTGCCGGAACCCGCCGCGCCGCGGGGAGAAACATCCAACCTCGATCTGCCCGGAGAAATCCATTCTCCGCCGCGGCCATTTCCCGGCGCCGGCTGGAAATCCTTGTGGGATGGCAAGACCCTCGAGGGCTGGGCGGAGGCGAGGTTTTCCGGCCGGGGTGAAGTGGAATGCGCCGACGGCGTGGTGCTGTTGCACATGGGCGAACCCTTCACCGGGATCACCCGGACGGAGGACTTTCCGCGGAACAATTACGAAATCGCGTTCGATGCCATGCGGGTGATGGGATCGGATTTTTTCTGTGGCCTGACCGTGCCCGTCGGGGAAAGCTTTTGTAGTTTGATTGTGGGCGGTTGGGGCGGGTCGCTGCTGGGCATCTCCAGCCTCGACGGGCTCGACGCCTCGGAAAACGAGACCGCAAAATTTCTGCGCTTTGACAACGGCCGATGGTACCGCTTGCGTATGCGAGTCTGTCCGGCGCGAATTCAGGTCTGGTTGGACGAGGAGAAGCTCGTGGATGTGAATACCGAGGGCCGGCGCGTTTCGCTGCGCCTGGGCGAAATCGAGCTGCTCAAACCTCTGGGAATCGCCTCCTGGCAGACTACGGCGGCGATCCGGGAGCTGAAGATGCGGCGGGTGGAGGGACCGGCGCAGGATTGAAGCCGGCTCCAGCCTCCGCGCCCCCGGAGCTCCACTCGTGAGCGGCGGGTCCGGCGCCAATCACCGGAAAGGCCGAGATGCGCAAACGCGCGGCGCCCATGGGAATCAGGGTCACCGCCTCCAACGGCGCGTCCGATTTTACAGGGCTGGGTTGGAGAGGCATCACCAGACCCTGTGCATCCAGCCGCCAGGCGGAAATCGAGCGGGCTTTGGCTTTCACAAAAATGGGCACGGTCTCCGGCGTGAACGGCTGAGATGGCAGTTTTCCCGAACGCCGCAACAACTTGAACGACTTCGCTGGGTTCTTGGCATGGAGAACCAACCCATAATTCCAAGGCGAGGTGGGATAGACTTCATGCTCGGGCCAGGCCTCCGTACCGCCGTAACGAACCCAGCGCTCGCCAATTTGCAAAGCGAACGTGAGCGGACCGTAGTCCACCGAAACCGAATTCTGATTTTTTTCCCAGGTCCGCACCGAGAGTCTCATGGGCAGGCGCAGCGTCACCCGATCCCCGTCCCGCCAGGTTCGCTCCAGCACCGCGTACGCCAGCGGACGCGGATTCAGGCGGAGGCGCTTGCCATTTAACTTGATCGTGGCGTCCGCGCACCAGCGCGGGAGGCGCAGATAGAGCGGAAAGTGAGCAGGCCGGGCGAGATGGATTTTGAATTCGATCGTGTCGCTGAAAGGATAGTCGGTCTGCTCGGTGATTTTCACCGTGTCCCCGGCGCCCACTTTCGCGGTGACTTCCCCCGCGGCGTAGAGGGAAGCGCATAACCCCCGATCCGCCGTAGCCAGCCAAAGTTCCTCGGCGTAGTAGGGCCAGCCGTGGGCGACATTGTGCTGGCAGCAACGGAAGACCTTGTCCGGACTGTAGGCGAACATATTCCCCTGGTTGTCTATGCCGGGCGCTTTGTTTTGGCGGTCCAATTGCGCCTGATTGGGACTGGTGAGGTAATGCAGAGCCTTCCCATCCGGGGTCAGCGCAGCCGGGAAGCTGTTGAAGGCGATTTCCTCGCAACGATCCGCCCAGAGGGGATTGCCCGAGATTTTTGTCAGCATCTCGAAACTGTGCATGAACTCAACGATGCCGCAGGTTTCAAATCCCTGCCGCGGATCAATAAAGCCCGGGCGGCAGTTTTCGTCGCCGCCAAAGCCGCCGCCGGGAACCTGGCCCCAAACATCCATGATCTCCCGGTAATTCCGCTCCGCTTGCGCGAGCAGGCGGGGACGGCCCGCTTGCTGATAATAGACTCCCGGCTCACGAAAGCCCTGGGCGATGTTCACGTTGTGGTGATTGATCGCGCCGGTGTCCCAGCGTCCCATGTTCTCGTGTATCCGGCCCGCCAATTCGAGCAACCAGCCTTCTCCCGTGCGATTATACAGCCAGTAAGCCGTTTCAATGGCATCGCCAGCCCGCAGACGCGGCCAATAACCAGCGCCAAAAACGGCCCCGGGCAGCGAACTCAACCAGCGGTAATACTGAAGGAGGCAAGCGAGCGCCCGCGGATCACGCGCGAACTCGTAATAACTCTGGAGCACGTTGCACATGACCATGTGCGGCCAGAGATCCGGCGTGCCCTTGAGGCTCGTGCGGTTGGCGCGCGGACCAAAATAACCATCCCCCGTTTGGCTCGTCATGACCGCCTCGACCCATTTGCGGGTGTGCTGGATGATCTCCTCGTTCCCGAGGACGTAGCCGAGATCGCCGTAACCCTTGAGCCAGTACGGCAGCTCTTCCCAACCGCTGTGACCCACACCGGTCGGCGAGGCCCAGGCATTGCCCTCAAATTTGCACCAGGCCGAAATCTCGGGCAGATGGCCCGTCATCCCGTTCGCCTCGAGCTCGAGTTGCTCCCGCAGCCAGCCCCGGGGCACGATGCTGCCGATGGGCAGTTTCATCAGCGGGGCTGGGAGCAGTGGCGCCCGGTTTTCCACATAGTGCGGGTTCTTCCCCTCCGCGGGCAGAATATCGACCATCCTGACGCTGGTTTCCTCCGCCGAGAAGCCAGGGCCGGCGAACATGGGCGCAAAACCGAGGCTCAGCGCGAAGAACGCGGCCGCCCGGCGTGCAGAGGAGCGGAAGGTCATAGCGGTTATATTGGTTGGCCGGAGATCCACTTACGCGGATTTCGGCGCTTTGGCAAGCTTTTGAAATCCTTCGGCCATCGCGACGGCTTTGAGCATGGCCTGGGCCTTGTTGATGGTTTCCTGATATTCGGTCTCCGGCGTTGAATCAAACACCCACCCCCCGCCGGCCTGCACGTAAGCCTGGCCATCCTTCAGCAAGGCGGTGCGAATCGTGATGCAACAGTCTAGATTGCCATTAAAGGCAAAGTAGCCCACGCAGCCGCCGTAAGGGCCGCGAGCGGTATTCTCGAGCTCGGAGATGATCTGCATGGCGCGAATTTTGGGCGCCCCGCTCAGGGTCCCCGCCGGAAAGGTGGCGCGCATCAGATCGTAGGGAGTGCGGCCGCTGGAGAGGCGGCCCTCCACTTGCGAGACGATGTGCATCACATGGCTGTAACGCTCGATGATCATCAAATCCTTGACCCGCACGCTGCCAAAATCGCACACCCGCCCGAGGTCATTGCGGGCCAGGTCCACCAGCATGACGTGCTCGGCCCGCTCCTTGGGGTCCGCCAGCAGTTCGCGCTCGAGTTGCGCGTCCTCCTCGGGGCTCGCCCCGCGCCGGCGGGTTCCGGCGATGGGCCGGATTTCCACCCTGCCCTCCTCGCAACGCACGTGAATTTCCGGCGACGCGCCGACCAGCGAGAAGCCCTCCAACTCCAGCAAAAACATGTAGGGGGAGGGATTGATGGAGCGGGCGGCACGGTAAACATCCAGCGGCGAAGCGGCGACCGGGGTGGAGAAACGTTGCGAGCCCACGACTTGGATAATGTCCCCCGCGGTAATGTATTCTTTGGCTTTCACCACGCCGGCCTCGAAGTCCTCGCGTGACATGTTCGACGCGAAAGGAATCGGCGGAATCTCGAGCGGCATCGAAACCGGCGTATGTTGGAGAGGCTCCTCCAGCAAGCCCACCAGCCGTTCAATCTGCGCCACCGCCTCCTCGTAGGCGGCGGAGGGATCCGGAGTCTCCTCGAGGGCGGCGTTCACAAGGATGGTAAGCGTTTGCGCGACCCGATCAAAAATCAGCAACTGATCGGCAATCAGAAAGTACATCGTGGGTGTTGTCAGCTCGTCTCGCGCCGGCCGGGCGACGACCGGCTCCACATCATGTATGAATTCGTAGCCGATGAACCCAACCGCCCCACCCGTAAACCGGGGAAGCCCAGCCACCACGGCCGGACGGTAACGTCCCATGACCCGCCGCACCACTTCCAACCCGTCCCGCACGGCCTCGGGATCGTCCACGGGCGCCCCCGGCACAATTTTGAACTCCTGGACCGCCTTGCCGCGCCGCCGCACCTCGACACGGTCGTTCCGCTGACGGATGACCGCTCGAGGGTTGCAACCCACAAACGAGTAGCGGCCCAGGTGCTCGCCGCCCTCCACAGATTCAAAGAGGAAGGATTCTCCGGCGCCCCGGAGCTTTCGGTAGGCCGAAAGCGGAGTCTCAATGTCGGCGAGCAGCCGACGGGTTACGGGCACGAGGTTTCCGTGCCCGGCCAATTTCACAAACGAGTCCAGATCGGGGAAATACATCCGCTTAGTTCAGGGGTTTCAGGCGGGAATCCTCCAGGGCCTCCAGCGCGGCGCCGCGGACCGGCGCCAGGCCCCGGTGGCGGCGCAGCCGCCAAACGCCAAGCAGGGTGTAAAAGACCACCGCGACGGCGTAGGCGACGATTCCCAGACCAATCGCGGCCAGCACCGGCTGCCGAGTCCAGTCGCAAAACAGGAGCACTGCTCCCCCCACCGCCGCGACCAGGCCGGCTTGCCCAAACAGGCAAAAAAGGTAGAGCGAGATGCTGGTCTGCCGGATTCGTTCGAGGTGCCATTCACGGTAGAGCGGTTCGCCCAGGGAGCGCATCAGCCACGCGGACTGAAAGTTGCGCGCGGCGACAAGGACGCTGGTGGTGCTGATCACCATCGCCGGCATCGGCCAGAACGCAAAGAGCAGGCAAAAGATAAAATTGACCGGGATGCCCCATCGCCAGCCCAGTCTTTTGGCGATGGGATTTCCTTCCAGCACAAGATTAGGTGTCGCCACCCAGGTACTGAGGAAATCCATGCCCCGCGCGAACAACAAAAGGGTGAAAAAGACCCCGTAAAGACGCGTGCCAAAAGGGACAAATTCTTCCATTTATGTTTTTTTCCGTCCGTAGATGTGCTCGGGAGTTTCGAGTTGCGGTTCGGTGGTCCGGACCGCGTCTCCTCCGGCAAGCGTCGAGCGGAAGAAGCAGGAGCGGTAACCCTCGTGGCAGGCAGCGCCAATCTGCTCGACTTGGATCAAGAGCGTGTCCCCGTCACAATCAAAAGCAACATCCTTGACCGTTTGGGTGTGCCCGCTGGATTCCCCCTTCATCCAAAACTTTTGTCGCGACCGGCTCCAGAAGTGGGTCTTGCCGGTCTCCAGGGTTTTCTCCAAAGAGGCGCGATTCATCCAGGCCATCATGAGCACACGCCCGGTGGCGGCATCCTGGATGATGGCCGGAATCAAGCCGTTGGCGTCATATTTTAATTGATCGAAGAAACTCATATTGCTGATCTCAGCTTGGGAATGTAGCAAATTCCCGAAGGCCGACCATAAAAAATCTCGACTCGGCCCGGTTGCCCAGGAGGTTCAGCGTTTGGGAATGAAAGTGAAGGCGACCGCCGCCAAAACGCAAAGCAACGCGGCCAAATGGTTCCAGCGCGGGCGCTCTCCCAGATAGGCAAAGGCGAAACCGCAAAAAACCGCGAGCGTGATGATTTCCTGGATGATTTTGAGTTCTGTGGCGGAATAAACCGCATTCCCCCAGCGATTGGCCGGCACTTGCAGACAATACTCAAAAAAGGCGATTCCCCAACTGACCAGCACCACTCCGGCGAGAGGAGCGGACTTGTGCCGCAAATGCCCGTACCAGGCAACGGTCATGAACAAATTGGAAAGCACAAGCAGCCCAACGGGCAGGAGGCGATCGTAGAGAGAAGGGCTCGGATTCATGGCGGGCCCACCGCGGAGAGCGTCGCGGCGGACGGTGCTTCGTCGTTAGCGTTGGGGATGCGTGTTGGCCGTCAGGCCGGGGGCGCGAGGGTGGGAACCAGTGGTCGGCGTCTCGTCAGACCATGCGCACGGGGATCTGTTTCGAGGCCAGGAACTCTTTCACGTCGCGGATGGTGTATTCGCCAAAGTGAAAAATGCTGGCTGCGAGCACGGCGTCGGCTTTTCCCTCAAGAAGCACCTGCGCCAGGTGTTCGAGCTTGCCGGCACCACCGCTGGCAACCACCGGGACGCCCACGGATTCGCTCACGCGCCGGGTGATTTCAATGTCGAAGCCCTCCTTGGTGCCATCAGCGTCAATGCTGTTGAGGACGATTTCGCCGGCGCCAAGCGCCACCGCTTGGCGCGCCCATTCAAGAGCGTCCCGACCGGTGGCTTGGCGTCCACCGTGGGAGAAGACCCCCCATTGGTCCGGGCCGACCCGCTGCGCATCAATGGAAACGACGATACACTGGCTGCCGAATTTTTCGGCGCCCGCTCGAATCAAATCCGGATTGGCTAGAGCGGAGGAATTGATGCTGATTTTATCCGCGCCAGCACGGAGCATCGTCTGCATGTCCTCGACGGAGCGAATGCCGCCACCGACTGTCAACGGCATGAAACAATGATCGGCGGTGCGCTCGATGACCTCTACCATCGTGGCGCGACCGTGCGCCGTGGCGGTGATGTCGAAAAAGACCATCTCGTCAGCGCCTTGCTCGTTGTAGCGCATGGCCAACTCGACGGGATCTCCGACGTTGCGGAGCCCGCCGGTCTCAGCGCGGCCGAATTTCACTCCGCGCGTGACCTGCCCATCATGCACATCCAGGCAAGGGATGACTCGCTTTGCCATCATCGGGCAAGGCTAATGAAAGCGGCCCCGAAAGAGAAGCGCTAACTCGGCCTAAGAAAAAAGCCGCTACGAAAACCACCCGCGCCGGAGACCGGCTATTTCTGAAACTGCAGCTCGCCCTTGTGCTCGCGGACTTGGATGTGGTCGCCCGGCTGGAAATCGCCCACCAACAGCTTATTCGCAAGCGGATTGAGGAGCAGATCCTGCATGGCGCGCTTGAGCGGCCGGGCGCCGAATTGAGGATCGTAGCCTTCCCTCGCGATAAGTTGCCTCGCCGAAGGATCCAGGGCGAGAGTCAGTTGTTGGGCGGCCAGCCGGCGCTCGAGACGGTTAAGCTGGATCTCGACAATCTGGGCCAACTGTTTTTCATCCAGACTGTGGAAAATAATGATGTCGTCGATACGGTTTAAGAACTCCGGGCGAAAATGGCTGCGGAGCTCCGTGCGGACGAGGCGCTCCATTTCCTCATGATCCTGGGGGCTGAGCTTTCCGCTGCCATAGTACTCCTGGATGAGGGGGGAACCGATGTTGCTGGTCATGATGATGATGGCATTTTTGAAATCCACCGTCCGGCCCTGGCCATCCGTGAGCCGGCCATCGTCCAGAATTTGAAGCAGGACATTGAAGACATCGGGATGGGCCTTCTCGATTTCATCAAACAGCACCACGCAGTAGGGGCGTCGGCGCGCCGCCTCGCTAAGCTGGCCGCCCTGCTCGAAGCCGACGTAGCCCGGCGGCGCGCCGATGAGGCGGGCGACGGCGTGCTTTTCCATGTACTCGCTCATGTCGATGCGAACCATGGCGTTCTCGTCATCGAACAGGAATTCAGCCAGCGCGCGGGCGGTCTCGGTCTTGCCGACCCCGGTGGGGCCGAGAAAGATGAAGGAACCGATGGGGCGGTTGGGATCCTGCAAGCCGGAGCGGGAACGGCGGACGGCGTTGGCGACCGCTTCGAGCGCCTCGCGCTGGCCGATGACCCGGTGTTGAAGGCGCTCCTCCATTCTCACCAGTTTTTCGCGCTCGGTTTCCATCATCCGGGAAACCGGAATGCCGGTCCAGGAGGCGACAACGCGGGCGATGTCCTCGTCGGTGACCTCCTCGTGCAGCAACCGAGCGCCGGCAGGTTGCTCGCGCACCGATTTTTCGGCTGCGGCGAGCTTTTTCTGGAGGCCGGGGATTTTGCCGTACTGGACCTGAGCGGCGGCGTTGAGATCCCCGCGGCGCTGGGCTTGTTCGAGTTCGATTTTGGCCTGCTCGATCTGGCTGTTAATCACGCTCACCGCGTTGATCGCGGCCTTTTCGTTCTGCCATTGGGCTTTGAGCTGGCTGGCCCGCTCTTTCTGGTTGGCCAGATCCTTTTCGAGCGTCTCCAGCCGCGCCCGGGAGGCTTCGTCCTTCTCCCTCTTGAGGGCGTTTTGTTCAATCTGCAACTGAAGAATTTGCCGTTCGAGGGTGTCGATTTCCGCGGGCATCGAGTCGAGTTCCATGCGCAGGCGCGAGGCCGCCTCGTCCACCAGGTCGATGGCTTTGTCGGGAAGAAAACGGTCGGTGATGTAGCGGTGTGAAAGTGTGGCGGCCTCGACGAGCGCAGCGTCCTGGATGCGGACTCCGTGGTGAACCTCGTAACGCTCCTTGAGTCCGCGCAGAATCGCGATGGTGGCCTCGACGGAAGGCTCGGCGACCAGGACCGGCTGGAAGCGCCGCTCCAGGGCGGGATCCTTCTCGATGTGCTTGCGGTACTCATCGAGCGTGGTGGCGCCGATGGCGCGAAGCTCGCCCCGGGCGAGTTGCGGCTTCATGATGTTGGCGGCGTCCGTGGCGCCTTCGGCCGCGCCAGCTCCAACCAAAGTGTGCAGCTCGTCGATGAACAAAATGATTTTGCCTTCGGCGGCGACGATTTCCTTCAGGAAAGCTTTCAGCCGATCCTCGAACTCGCCGCGATATTTTGCGCCAGCGATCATGGCGCTGAGGTCCATGGCGACGAGGCGTTTCTGTTTGAGGCTTTCGGGCACATCCCCGCTGACAATGCGGCGGGCGAGGCCTTCCGCGATGGCCGTTTTGCCAACCCCAGGCTCGCCGATCAGAACCGGATTGTTCTTGGTGCGCCGGGACAGCACCTGCATGACGCGGCGGATTTCCTCGTCACGCCCGATGACAGGGTCAATTTTACCCTGGCGGGCCAGCGCGGTGAGATCGCGGCCGTACTTTTCCAGCGCCTGGAATTTGCCCTCGGGATTGGCGTCCGTGACGCGCTGGTTGCCGCGCAGCTCGGCCAGGGCGCGCAGGACCAAGTCCCGCGAGATGCCCTGGGCCTGAAAGAGTTTTTTGAGGCTGCCTTCCGCCTGATCCAACAAGCCTAACAGGAGGTGCTCGGTGCTGATGTAGTCGTCCTTGAGCTTGCCAGCCTCGTCCGCGGCGGAATCGAGGGCGCGTTTCATCACCGGGCTGAGGAAAAGATCGGTGGAGGAGATGCCCTGGACTTTGTGGCGGCGGGCGAGCTCTTGCTCCAGCGCGGGATGCCAGCGGGCAGGCGGGGCGCCCAGTTTATCGAGTAAATTGGGGATCAGGCTGTCGGTCTGGCCAATCATGGCGAGCAGGAGGTGCTCGCCATCGATTTGCTGATGCGAGTAGCTTTGGGCGATTTGCTGCGCCTCCTGCAAAGCCTGTTGCGATTTTGTGGTGAGCCGATCCAGTTGCATAAGTGTAATAACCCAACTCCGGATTCCGGAGTTAGCATGGTAGTACTGATACCGCCGCAAAGGATTCCGTCAAGAGCCGCGGATGGAGTCACCGCTGGCAGTTCGGGCAAAAGAAGGTACTGCGACCGGCCTGAACGACCCGCCGGATGGGAGCGCGGCAACGAGGGCACGGCTTTCCTTCACGAGCGTACACCGCGAGTTTTTCTTCATAAAACCCGTCCTCGGCAGGATCAACGCCGTAGTAGAACAGGCTGGAGTGCCCGGTTTGAGCGGGGTCAGCCAGGCTCAGAGGGACGGTGCTGCCGAAGGCGATCGCCCGGCGCAAGACAGCGCGAATGGCCCGCCAGAGGCGTTGCGCCTCCTCGGAGCGTAGCCGCCGGGAGGC
>JBDHQH010000098.1:0-13407 GCA_039806935.1 Verrucomicrobiota bacterium | reverse complement strand
TGGGGCGGCCCGGCCCGTGAATCATTTGTCCTTGCCAGCGCAGCGGAACAAATCATCCGCGCCGTCAATCGCGCAATCCTCGAATGCTTTATTGGGTCCGGCGGAGCGAATCAAAACCTCATTGTGCGAGAAGTAGAACTGAACAGGCGTGCCCCAGGGATCCAAAATCTCCCCTTTGTCGTTCAGATCGCTGCGCCGCACCGAGAGGATGAGCACTTTTTTTCCGTTTTGGCCCAGCAAGGTGCGGGTGACTTCGGCGTTGTTGCCCGTGGGGTAGTTCCCCACAAACTCCCGATATTGCTGGATGCCCAGGATCAGGGTGTCGCAGTCAGTGTTAAATTTAGATACTTTCGGATCGGGCCGGCGCAGTGTCCAACCTTTGGCCACCCAGAAGACACCTGTGACACCGACCGCGATCAAGGCGATGGTCAGGACTCGTTTCATACTATGCTCTGCTATTCGTTCGGCGTCACCAGACGCTGGAACGGAGGAGCAGCAGGAGCAGTGCCGCTGCTGTCGCGGATCACCAATTCAGCCGACAGCCGACGCGATTCCACGGGCTGGCGGTTGAGAATGCGCAGCATGCAGTCCATGGCCGCGCAACCCAGCCGGTGTTTCGGCTGGTTGACCGACGTCAATGGAACCTTGAAATGCTCACTGATCATGGTGTTCCCGAAACCCGCTAGTGAAATGTCCTGAGGGATCCGCAGTCCGCGGGCCAGGAACACCTCGGCGCAGCCGACTGCGACCAGATCGTTGATGGCCTGGACCGCCGTGGCCCGTAGTCCCTCAGAGAGGATCTGCGCCCCCGCTTTTCGCCCGTCCTCGACAGTCCTCCCGCCCTGAAACACGAGTTTGTCGTCCGCCTCCAGTCCGCGCTCGCGGAGGGCGCGCTGATAGCCTTGGAACCGTTCTTGTGACCAGGGGGTGGCGGGCGGGCCGGCCAAAAACGCGATTCGCCGGTGTCCCAATTCCAGCAGGTGCCGGGTGACTTCGTAGCCTGCCTGAGCGTCATCCGACTCCACATTCACGAAGCCCTGGCAAAACTCGGTGGTGTGGCCGAGCAAAACGGTCGGAATCCGGCGGGCCAGGAGTTCTTTATAAATGGACACCTCGCGCGCCAGACGATAAACCGGGGAAACGAACAGCCCGTCCACCCTGCGGGAAAGCAACCGGCGAATGCAGGCCTCCTCGCGCTCCGGTTGGTTCAGCGAGTAGGCGCCCAGCAGATCATACCCCAACTCAAACGCCCGCTCTTGAAAGGCGAGCATGATGCGGATGAAAATGGGGTTCGCCAGGGATGAAACTACCACCCCGAAGAGCTTGGTCCTCCGGTTGCGCAGTCCCTGCGCGCTGGAATCGGGCAGATAGCCCATTTGCTCGGCCAGCAAACGAATGCGCGCCTTGGTTATGGGCGAAACATCCACGCCATCCCGCAAGGCTTTGGAGACGGTCATTACGGAGACACCCGCGCGCGCGGCGATATCTTTGAGTCGTACCATGATTTCGCTATCTACCGGTGATCGACAGACTTCATGCTGTGAATCGTGGCCGTTTTGCGAGCGATTGAAAAGTCGATTCCGGCGCCAGCCAGACGCGCTGACAGATCGCGTAATTGGAGATTCCGCCGGATTGCAAAAGGGTTGTCACTGAACAAACCCGGATGCATACTGGGCGCATGTTGAGTCAGAGATCGCGTCCGATTCTGTATCTCGTGTTGTTCGGCGTGGCGATCTGGGCGGCTGCGGTGATGGTTTACAAAACATCTAAAAACGCGGCTATGACCGCTCAAAAGCTCGATGCGTACATCGAGTCGGTCGATCTGAGCAAACTTTCGGCGGCGGAGCGCGCCCGGGCTTTAAAGGCGTTGGCGGATAAGATAAACGCGCTTTCCTATGAGGAACGGCGCAAAACCCGGCTGGAGCGTTCGGCCTCGAAATGGTTCGAGCAGATGACCGAGCCGGAGAAGGCCCAGTTTGTCGAATCCACCATGCCCGCCGGTTTCAAGCAGATGTTGACCGCCTTCGAGCAGTTGCCCGAGGAGAAGCGGCGCAAGGCGATCGATGATTCGTTGCGGCGTTTGCGGGAGGAGCAGCAGAAAATGCGCGCGCTGGAAGGGGACGGGCAGGGCGGCGCCAACGGCCCGCCACCACTCAGCCCCGAATTGCAGGCTCGCATCAAGAGCATCGGGCTGCGAACCTTTTACTCTGAGAGTTCCGCCCAGACCAAAGCCGAATTGGCGCCGGTGCTTGAGGAACTGCAGCGCGGGATGGAGAATGGGCGGTGGATTCGCCGTTAGCCGCGAACGGGCATGCGACGCGCCTTCACCTTGATCGAGTTGTTGGTGGTTATCGCCATCATCGGAACTCTGGCGGCTTTGCTGATGCCCGCCCTGGGCCGGGCCAGGGAATCCGGCCGCGCCACCGCCTGCCTCAGCAACTTGCGCCAGGTCGGTCTGGCCTTGCAGATGTACGTGCAGGATAACCACAATCGCCTGCCGGCCATGTCGGACCTTTACCCGGGGGTAATCAACGAGCACCCCGGCCCCAACCAGGTTCTCGGCGACTACCTGGGCAACACCAACGTGCTGCGTTGCCCCTCGGACCGGTTCACCGACGAGGCGGCGGCGGTAAAAACCCTCGGGATGACGTTCTTCGCCCAAACCGGCTCCAGTTTCGCGTGGAACACATTGATCAACGGACAAAATCCGGAGGCGAACAATCTTTGCTTTCGCATCCTGGGTCTTGATTTTCCGATCGATCAAATCCCGTTATTCTCCGACAAGGAAGACTTTCATCGACTCCGGGGCGCCGGCAACGCCCGTAATTACGTTTACTGGGACGTGCGCGTGAGCAAACAGACGCCGACCGTCACGCCGAAGAACCTGCCATGATCCGACTTTCGGGAGTCAGCAAACGTTTTGGCGGCCGTTTGGCGGTGGACGGATTGAATCTGGCCGTCCCGGAAGGCCAGATCTACGGCTTGCTCGGTCACAATGGGGCGGGGAAGAGCACTGCGATCGGCATGATGTTGGGCCAGGTCTGGCCGACCGCGGGCGAGGTGCGGGTGTGCGGGTTCGATGTGCAGGCGGAGCGCCGCCGCGCGCTGCGCCATGTCGGCGCCCTCTTTGAGAGTCCCGCCTTTTACGATTATCTGAGCGGCTGGCGCAATCTGGAAATTCTCAGCGATTGCTCCGCCCGCACTCCGGCCTGGCGCATTCGCGAGGTGGTGGACTGGGTTGGCCTCACCGGGCGCGAGCATTCAAAGGTGCGAACTTACTCGCACGGGATGAGATCCCGCCTGGCCCTGGCGCAGGCGCTTCTGCCCAATCCCAAACTGCTCATCCTGGACGAGCCGAGTGACGGTCTCGACCCCGAGGGCATCCACGAGATGCGCATGACGATCCTGCGGCTGCACCGCGAGCTCCGGATCACAATTCTCCTCTCCTCGCACTTTCTCAGCGAGGTCGAGCAAATGTGCGCCCGCATCGCGGTGCTGAATCAGGGGCGGCTGGTGTTCGAGGGCGAGTTGGGCGAGACTCGGCACCGCGGTCAATGGCTGCGCCTGGGCGTCGGCTCGTTCGAATTCGCCGTCCGCGAATTGCAATCGGCCGGGCTCGTGGCGGAGGCTCGCGAGGGACGGTTGGTCCGCCTGAACGACGGCCAGGAAGCCGCCGCCATCGTCCGCCTGCTCGTGGACCGGGGAATTTCAGTCCATGAAATCGGCCCCGCCGAAGAAAGTCTGGAGCAGTTCTATCTTTCACTCATGAAGCGGCAAAAGAACGGCGAGACGGCGGAGGTCTGAAGTATGTTTTACCGGTTGCTGCGCAACGAACTTTGGAAGCTTTACGGGAAGAAACGCACGTACATCGGATTCGGCGCTTTCTTGCTGGCGCAAAACGCCATGCTTCTGGCTTTCCGCTTCACCCGCTGGCAATCCGACATGGAGCGGATGCTCGTCGGCAATGGTTATCTCGCCGGCGAATTCGTCTCCGCGCTCACCGTCGCCGTCGTTATGCTGATTCCGCAAATCATTCTGCTGATGCCGCTCTATGCCGCGCTGGTGGGCGGCGATCTCGTGGCGAAGGAGGCGGAGGACGGCACGCTCCGCATGATTCTGTCGCGCCCGCTTTCCCGGTTTCAATTGCTTTTGTCCAAGTGGGTGGCGGGCCTGATTTTCGCCGGAAGCCTGGTGGCAGTCCTCGGCGTCACCGCGCTGTTGTTTGCCCGGCTCTGGTTTCCTTGGAAAGGCATGTTCGTCTTCGCGCCGGGGATGGTATTTAATGTGCTCAGCGCGGCGGAGGGCGTGAGGCTCTACGCGCTTTCGCATTTGTTCATGACGGTCAACGCCATGGCCATTTTGAGTCTCGCCTTCATGTTTTCCTGCTGCAACATGAAGCCGGCGGCGGCCACGATCCTGGCCCTCTCCTTCATGTTTATCAGCCTCGTCATGGAGAGCATTCCCTTCTTCGAGCGCTATCACGAATGGTTCCTGTCCCACCATTTCCGCGGTTGGATACTGGTTTACGCCCAGCCGGCGCCCTGGGCGCAAATCGGCGGTTCGCTTTGCATTTTGGCCGCGTTTACGCTGACCACCCTGCTGGCTGGGTTGGGTGTGTTTCAAGCGCGCGATATCAAATCGTGAACGCGGGCAGTACCCCAGGAGGAGGGCTGCCGATGGTGCGACCGGGGCGGAAGCTGGCCGGAGTTCGGATCTCAGTGCGCCAAGAGCACTCGGGCCACAGCGATGATACCCGCTATCAGGCCCATCAGGCACAGCGCATCGCCCAGACCACATTTCCAGCAGGGTCGTTCATTGACGGGAGCAATGACTGTTTGTAGAAATCCGCCCCGGCCAGGCTGCAATGTAAAAGATGCGCGCTTCATGCTTTGGACAAAGCAACTCCCGCGCCAATTCGGATGTTTGCCTCGCCATCAACTCCAATCCCGAGTAAAAATCCTGCATGAGAGTTCTTGCGGCATTTATCGCAACCACCTTGCTGCTGGCCCGGGCGCCAAACGATTACGCGCAAGACTTCTTGCCCGGTCGGCGGGTTCTGTTGGATGCGCACAACTGCTATCCCTACCTCGGTCAGTGGAGCAACCGACTGGATCGCGCACTCGCCACCGGATTACCTTTGGCCATTGAGGAAGATCTGGCCTGGGATACTTCCTCCAGCGCTCCGCGGATTGTGGTTTGCCACGGCAGCAAAGCCAGCCCCCGAGATCCGACGCTGAAGGAGTACTTTTTTGAACGGGTGCGTCCGTTAGTCGAACAGGCGCTGACGGAAAACGACCGTCGGCAATGGCCGCTGATCACGCTCAACATCAACGATTTGCGGGCGGAAGATCCCGCGTTTTTTACCGCCCTATGGGCATTGACGGAAGAGTATGATTCCTGGCTTTGCCAGGCGCACAAGACCGAAAACATCGCCCAAATTGCCGCGTTGGAATTGAAACCGCTGCTCATCTTAACCTCAGATGGCCCGCGTCAGTTCAAGGCCTTTTATGAGCATATCCCGGTGGGCGGCCGATTGCGGATGTTTGCCTCCGGAGACCCCGGCAAAAACTCGGACAATTTCCGGCGCTGGGTCAATTACTCATGGACCTCGGTGGAACCGGAAGGCCAGCCGAAGGCCGGCGACTGGTCCGCGGCGGATGCGGCACGGTTGGCGGCGTTGGTGAGCAACGCGCACCGGCGTGAATATTGGATTCGGATCTACACGCTGAACGGCCACCGCCCGGCCGAAACTCTATTCCGCGGCTGGGGGCCAGACTACAATTTTGGCTCCTTGGAATCCGCCGTAATTCGCTGGCGGGCCGCGAAAGCGGCCGGCGTGGATTTCCTTTCCTCGGACCAGTACGAGGAGTGCGGAAAGATTTTACGGCGAGAGTGACTCCGACGCGCAGCCCCCGCTCGACGATGTCTCGAGCCTTGCCCGCCGACCATTATGCAATGGTCGCTCGGCGGGCGCAGATTTCAAAGGAGCGACTTTCGTGAATTTTCCTGAGATTTTGCTGTTCATTCGGCATTAGGCTTGTTATAATGGCGCGCGCAGCTTGAACAAAGTACCTGTTTATGGATGTCACATTCAACTGTCCCAAATGCGATCAGGAACTGGAGGTAGACAGCTCGGGTTCCGGCCAGCAGATCCCCTGTCCGACCTGTGGTGAAATCCTGACGATCCCCGATCCGCCAGTCGTGCCCGGCAACGGACCCGCGACGGCCACTGTTTCCGCGCGGGCGGAACCTAAACTCACAAACCCGATCGCCTCCTCCGCCGCGGCCAAGGTTTCGCTGCATCTCAAGGTGCCCGCCAACAAAGCCCCGGAGATGCTCATCTCGAAACCTTTGGCGCCTCTGGAGGTCGCGGCCAAGGAGAGCGACAAACGGATGCGGGTTAAAACCATCAAGCATACCGATTGCATTGAAGTCGGGCGCGACCGGTTCGACGAGGTGGTCTCCGATTTCCTTAACAAGGTGGGTGAGCCGAACATCATCAGCATTACGCCGCTCACCTACACTCATCTGGACATTGGCACACAGAAACTGATGACCGATTTTGGCGTGCTGATCGTGTTTAGGGGCTGATCCGGGATTCAGCAAGCGTCACGTGGATGCGGCGAGGCCGGGCGGGCTGAAAACGGAGGAATTCCACCTCCTGTAACGTGGCGGCGTGCGCGGGAATCGGATCCGCCGCCATCCAGGTACGCCGCGGAGAAGGGCCCCTGATTTCCACAAGCAGGTTGTCAATACTGTTGTGAGTCGAGGGTAAAAGCACCCTGAATTCTCTGTAAGTTATTGGAAATCAAGGGTGGTAGCGCGTACGGGAATCGAACCCGTCTTTCAGCCTTGAGAGGGCCGTGTCCTAAACCGATAGACGAACGCGCCGTACCAGTGCGCCCCAATGCTAACGGCTGATGGACGGTTGTCAATTTGATTCGACTCATCAACACGCCGCCGATCCGGCCGGCCGCGGAACGGGAGTCTTTCCTCGGTGTTTCGGTTTTGCCTCACGGTCGGCGACGCTATACTCCGCCTGCCGTTTGACCAGGCGTTGAACCTTCTAGGCATTTGTCCAGGGACCGTGTATGTTCCCGGTTCCGGTCACCCAGGAGACGGCGATCGGCAGACAATGGACGCAGCACATATCAGGAATTTCAGCATTATCGCCCATATCGATCATGGGAAAACGACGCTTTCGGACCGGCTTTTGCATCGCACGGGCACGATCAGCACGCGCGAGATGGAAGATCAGTTGCTCGACTCGATGGATCTGGAAAAGGAGCGGGGAATCACCATTAAAGCGCATCCGGTCACGATGTTGTATGAGGCGAAGAACGGTGAGACTTACGAACTGAACCTGATCGACACCCCCGGGCACGTCGATTTTGCTTACGAGGTATCGCGCAGCCTGAGCGCCTGCGAGGGAGCATTGTTGATTGTGGATGCCGCGCAGGGTGTCGAGGCGCAAACCGTCGCCAATGTCCATCTGGCGACTAAACAGGAGCTGGCGATCATCCCGATCATTAACAAGATCGACCTGCCGCACGCCAACATTCCCCAAGCCCGGCAACAACTGGAGGATATTCTGGCCATCCCGGGCGATTCAGCCATCCTGGCCAGCGCCAAAGAGGGCATCGGCATCGAGGAAATTCTGGAGGCGATTGTCGAGCGGGTTCCGCCTCCGAAAGCCGATCCAGAGGCGACCTTGCAGGCGCTGGTGTTTGATTCGTATTTTGATACCTATAAAGGAGTTGTCACCCATGTGCGGGTGATCAACGGCCGCTTGAAAGCGGGCCTGCAAGTCAAGCTCCTGCACTCGGGCAAGACCGTCGAGGTCAAAGAGGTGGGGAGCTTCAACCCGAAACCTTACGTGCGCGAGCAATTGGAGGCCGGGGAGACCGGCTACCTCACCGCAAACATCAAAACGCCGCAAGAAGTGAAGATGGGTGACACCATCACCGATCACCGGAATCCCGCGCCGGCGCTCACGGGCTTTCAGGAGATTCACCCGATGGTCTTCAGCGGCATCTATCCGATCAACACAGGGGATTACGAGCATCTCAAAGCCAATCTCGCCAAACTGCAGCTCAATGATTCCGCCTTCGTTTACCAGGCGGAAACCTCTGTGGCGCTTGGCTTTGGTTTTCGCTGCGGCTTCCTCGGCTTGCTGCACCTGGAAATCGTCCAGGAACGTCTCCGTCGCGAATACAACATGGACATCATCGCGACCTATCCCAGCGTGATTTACCACGTCACCCTGACCGACGGCACCACCAAGGAAGTCGATAATCCGGCCTTTCTGCCCGAGGTGACTTACATCAAAAAGATCGAGGAGCCAATGGTGATGGCTTATGTCATCTGCCCAAACGAGTACATCGGCGACATGATGGCGCTCATCTCCGAAAAGCGCGGACTCGTCGAGCACACGGAAACCATCGACTCGCGCCGGGTCATGCTGACCAGCAAAATGCCGTTGAACGAAATCCTCATCGATTTCCACGATCGCATCAAAAGCATCACCCGCGGCTACGGCTCGATGGACTACGAGCACGCCGGATACCAGGATTCCGACATGGCCAAGCTCGACATGCTGGTCAACGGGGAGTCGGTGGATGCGTTTTCCTGCATCGTGCATCGGGACAAAGCGGAGGGCAGGGGACGGGCCCTGGCCGCCAAGCTCAAGGACGTGATCCCGCGCCAGCAATACGCGGTGGCCATCCAGGCGGCTATCGGGGGCAAAATCATCGCCCGCGAAACGGTGAGCGCGTTGCGTAAAGACGTCACTGCCAAATGTTATGGCGGCGACATCAGCCGCAAGCGCAAGTTGCTCGAAAAACAAAAGGAAGGGAAAAAACGCATGAAGTCCTTCGGCTCGGTGAACATCCCCCAGGAAGCCTTCATCGAAGTCCTCAAGGCTTGAGCTGCGCGAAACGTTTATGACTCTTCAATGGTTTCTCTCCAGCACCGTCCGGCAAGCCGCCGCCTTGGCCCGGCATGTCGAGAAACTGCTGAACCATCAGCGGGATATCTTGTCGCCACAGGCGGTTGAGGCGGTGCGTGGCGGCATTCATCAACTCCGCCAGGCCCTCGCCGCGAAATTGAAGCGGGACGCGCTCCAGTCCGAGATGCGTCATTTAGACACCCTGGCCGGCAAATGGCTCAAGCCGTACCCGCACGCCGCCTGGCGTGAAAATGTCGAGGTCTTGCTGGTGGCGCTCACGGTCGCCATGGGCATCCGCACGTTTTTTCTCCAGCCATTCAAAATCCCCACCGGCTCGATGCAGCCGACCTTGTTCGGCGTCACCTCCATAAACCTCGAGCAGGAGCCAGGATTTAAACCGCCAGCCGGACTGGAGCGCGTCCGTGAATGGTTCGCCGGCGTCTCCTACATCAAAGTTGTGGCCGGCAATGACGGCGCCCTGGATGCCGTGCAGCCGCCGATCCGCTTTTTAATTTTCAACATTAAGCAAACCTTATATATCGGCGGCCGGCCATATACGATCTGGTTTCCGCCGGACTACGGCGCGTACTCGCTCGAGCAGCGGGCCGGCATCCAGTTAGGCCAGCGATTCCGGGCCGGCGATACGGTTGTCAATGTCCGGGTGGACGCGGGTGACCATTTGTTTGTGGATCGCTTGACCTATAACTTTCGAGCGCCTGAACGCGGTGAGATTATTGTGTTTGAAACCAAAGGCATCCCGGAGGAACGTCGTGAACGGTTCCGCATCCCGGGTGACCAGTTTTATATCAAACGCCTGGTTGGCCTCAGCGGTGAGCGCATCCAAATTGGCGAAGACCGCCATTTGATCATCAACGGCAAACGGCAGGACGCTTCGTCGCCGCATTTTGAAAGAGTGTATTCCTTCGAGCCGCAGGAACCGCCACGGGATAGCCATTATTCAGGTTATGTGGACGGCCCCCAATTGGCGCCGTTTTTTGTGGCGAACAATGGCACGGTGGAGATTCCGCCAGACGATTTCATGGTTATGGGCGATAACACCGTGAACAGCCTGGATTCACGCGCCTGGGGACCATTTCCTTCAAAGTACGTGATCGGAAAGGCTTTTTTCGTGTATTGGCCGATCACCGACCGGTTTGGTTGGGGGTATCATCGGTGAAATACACCGAGCGACGAGCTTGAGTTGAGAGCGACTTCGGGAACGATCTGACTCTTTGGTGCAATTCGCACAATGTTTGTTATATTCAATTAGTAGCCGACCGCGTTTCCCTTGTCACAGTCATCTCCTCACTCAGCCCTCCAGCACCAACACGCACGCCGTCACCGCCTCCGAGCACGAAGGTTTAATTCCAACCCTCATCAGCTCCGCTCCGGTAAAAATTTTCCCTTCCATTTCGAGGGGTGGCGATCCCGGGGCGGGATTGAGTTCCCGAACGCGATAGCGACGTGAGGGATCGAGGCCCTCGGGTCGCACGGGTTTGGGTTCGCTGCCGAGAAGCTGAAACACGAAGAGCACCGCCCGGGATTGGTCCTGGCGCACATAATTCAAGGCCGCTCGCGGGCCTTCATGGGGGGACTCCAACCGGTACAGATCACCCAGATGAACCACCTCGCGAACGGTTTTGTAGTCTTTGATGGCGGAGGCGCAAATGGCCGTTTCCTCCGCGGAAAGCCGCGCCAGGTCCAGATCCATTCCGTAGCGGCCGCTCATGGCCACGGCGCAGGCAAAGTGCATGGGGCGCTGGCCCATATGCGTCACATGGCTGGCTATCGACAACGCAGGAAAGAAATAAGAGTAATTCCACTGCATAGTGACCCGCCGGACCGGATCGGTATTGTCACTTGGCCAAAATTCGTGGAAATACTGGAGCGCGCCGTAATCTACGCGGCCGCCACCGCCAGAACAGAGCATCAGCTCCGTCCGGGGAAATTCCGCGGCCGTGCGGGCCATCAAGGCGTAAAGTTCGTTCACGTAGTCAATCCAGAGATGCGACTGCCGGTTTTTGGGCAACCAGGGAGATCCGGGTTGTGTCCAGTAGCGATTGCAATCCCATTTTGAATAACTGATGCCCGGCACGGCGAGCGCGTCGTGAATTACGCTCCACTCGAAATCCCGCACCGCCGGGCGCGTGAGATCCAGCACTAATTGATTTCGCTGCAATTCCATTTCGCGGCCAGGCTGTCGGATTACCCAATCGGGATGGCGCTCAAACAACTCACTGCGCACGTTGACCATCTCCGGCTCAATCCAGATCCCAAACTCGAGGCCGTTGGTTTTGGCCGCTTGCGCCAAAGGAGCCAGCCCGTCTGCAAATCGCTCGCGATTGGGTTCCCAGTCGCCCAAACCGCCTTTGTCATTGACGCGTGGGTATTTGTTGCCAAACCAGCCATCGTCGAGCAGAAACAACTCGACACCCATGTTCCGGGCCCGCGGAAACAATCCCGCGATCCGGTTGAAATCGAAATCGAATTTCGTGGCCTCCCAGTTGTTGAGCAGAACGGAGCGGGGTGATTGTCCGTCGCGCAGTCCGCAATCCCGCGCCCAGGCATGCAGTTTTCGGCTCATCTCCCCTGCCCCATGGCTGCTCCACGCCCAAATCATCACCGGAGTCACAAATTTTTTCCCCGGCTCCAGATAATACGTGGAGGCGAATGGGTTCACTCCGCACAACGCGCGAATGCGCCCCCCTTGGGAATCGAACGCGCATTGAAAACTGCCCGACCAGCCGAGGCTGCCGGCCAGCACCCGTCCGGTTCGCTCCCGGACCGGTCCGTCCAGGGAAAGCATGAAAGACGGGCTGGCGAACCGGTGGGCGCGCGTGCCGATTTTGGAGTCGATGATCTTCAAACCCGGGGTGAGCAATTCCGAGACCGGGTTCATCTCGTTAGCCCAGTCGCCGTAAAAGTGAGTCAAAGAGACATTCGTCCCTGGCAGGAGCAAGGCGCTGGAGGCCATGCGCTCCAGCGCCACTGCCGCGGGTTCCTGATGCTGGATCTCGGCCCACTGTTCGATGACATCTAATTTGTGGTGGAGCCTGAAACAAAGGGTGGCCTCGAAAGGATACGCCGGATCTTTCAACGCGAACCGTACCAGCTCCGAGCGGTCGTCGTGCGTCTTTTGCACGCCCTGAAAAATAAGCTTGGTCGAAGTATTGCCGTCGGCGTGTGTGGCGGCGAGCCCCGGTTCCCAATAATAGCCATCGCCGGCCTGAGGATACGCTTCGTCACCGCGTTGGGTTTTCCCGTTTTCCACACCGCCCACTGGACGCTGGTACAGGCGTCCATCGGAGCCCACCGCGAAAACGATGGTGAAATCTTTCGTTCGCAGCGGGATGGTTTCGCGGATTGGGAGTGCCGGGGCCGCCACTGCCAAGCCGACCCCGAGGATCAAGCTGCCGCAGGTGAACAGGATGCGATTCATAATTCGTTCCTCATCCGGGATTAGAGGTTTCGCGGATTCTTTGATAAACAGCCTCATACTCGGCGGCCGTTTTGCTCCAGGAGAAATCCTTGCGCATCCCGTTTTCCCGGTATTTGCGAAACAACGCTGGTTCCGCATAAAGCGCGAGGGCCTTGCGAATGGCCTTCGCTAATGCTCGGCCGGAGTACTCGTGGAACTTGATGCCGTCCGGCGCCTCCTGTTGGTCCCGGATGTCGGCGACGCTGTCATCCAATCCGCCCACGGCGCGAACAATGGGGATGGCGCCGTAGCGCAGGCTGTACAACTGATTGAGGCCGCACGGTTCAAAGCGGGAAGGCATGAGATAAAAATCGCAGCCGGCCTCGATACGGTGGGAAGCGCCTTGATCAAAGCCGATGCGGACAGCAGCTTGATCGGAAAATCGTCTGGCCAGGGCTTGGAACATCCACTCCTGCGCCGGGGCGCCCGAGCCCAACTGCACAAACTGGATGCCCAGCCCAAGCACCTCGTCGAGCGCGGCGCGCAGAATCTCGGTGCCCTTCTGCTCGACCATGCGGCTGATGTTGCCAAACAAGGGCGCGCGCGCGTCCACGGGCAGTCCAAATTCCGCCTGCAGGGCCGCTTTGTTCAGTGCTTTGCCCCCCGGGTGCGTCGCCGAATAAGCGTGGGGAAGGAACGGGTTGTGGGTCGTATTCCATTCGTCGTAATCAACCCCGTTCAGAATCCCCGTCAAATCGCGCAGCCGCGATCGCAACAGGCCATCGAGACCGCAGCCAAATTCCTCGGTGGTGATTTCCCGGGCATATCGCGGGCTGACGGTGGTGATTTTGTCGGCCAGGGCAATCCCGGTCTTGAGCGCGTTCATCTGGCCGTAAAATTCCGCGCCGGCGGGGGTGAAATAGTCCCACGAGAGATTCGTCAGCACATATTGGGAAGCGGGAAAAACTCCCTGGTACGCCAGATTATGAATAGTCAGGCACGTGCGTGGCGTCCCCTGCCCCGGATTGGATCGCTCGCGGTC
>JBDHQH010000097.1:0-13515 GCA_039806935.1 Verrucomicrobiota bacterium | reverse complement strand
CTCCGGATGTAGCCGCAGCCTTTAGGCTGCGCTCCCCGCCCCGGGGTCATTTGAAGATCGTTTGCGCCAGGATGCCCGGGCCTGGGCGCGGGCGCAGCCGGGCCAGACTCAGCAACCAAAGGCTCAGAAAGACCAGCGCCACACCGCGCGGGGCGGTCAGCGCCGCCAGCCAATCGGCCGGGATCATGCCCGAGCGCAGCCGGGCTAACGAGCCGGTATTCGCGGGACGTTTCAGCAGCACCCCGCGAAGACTGACGCCGAGCCAGACCGCCAGGACGAGGCTCAGCCAGGCGGCGGTGGCGCGGTAACCGCCCGCATTCACTAGAAAAGCCAGGCCAATCGGCGCCGCCAGGAGCGCCACCGGCGGAGTCGCGGGCACCCGCCTGGAGGCCGCAGCGCGCCGGATTTCCTCGACCCCCGCGGCGTAGGCGGCCATGGCCAGCCCCGACCAGATGGCCAGCCCATCAATGCCCCATCCGCCCGCCGCCGCACCCAATAAATAGACCGTCAGCCGGCCAAGGCCCATCAGCAACGGCGCCGCGGCCCGGAGGCGGTGGAGCGCGTTGTACAATATGGCGGCCGACACGAGCGTCAGGCCCAAAGCGGCGAACACCGGTCCCCGCGAAATCAGCACCACCGTCCCGGCGCTGGCCAGGACCAGGCCGGCGCGCCAGACGATTTTATAGCGGATCCGGCCCGAGGGAATCGGCCGTTGGGGGGCGTGGAGGGCGTCCCACTCGGCGTCGAAAGCGTCGTGGAGCAGCGCGCCGCCCAGGAAAATCAGCGTCAGGCCCGCAAACACCCAGGGCACAACCGGCGCGGGCCCGCCGCCGCCCAGCCACCATCCGGCGATGGCGTTGGACCAGACGGTGAGCAGCAGTCCCGGCCGGGTCAGCTCCGGCAGCGCGCTCCACGCATTGAGGGCAGCGCGCGGTTGGCTCGGGGCTGGGATGGTTGGCGCCAGTGTTTCCATGCCCGCGGCGGGGCATACTAAACACAGCCGCCGGAAAGGGACAATGATTTCATGGCCGCCGCGGCGGGACGTTTTCACTTCCCTCGATTCCTCTGGCGTGATAAGCAGCCGCATGGACTGCTCGCAAATACTCTTCGGAAGCCTGATCTGCGCCCTTGCCGCCGGGGCCGGCGTGGCCGCCGCCGCTGAGCGCGACCCCGCGGAGGCCGCGGACGGCTTTCAGCTCATTTTTAACGGCCGCGATTTATCCGGCTGGAGCGGGGATCCGCGACTCTGGTCGGTGCGCGAAGGCGCCATCACCGGGCAGACGACCGCCGGGCATCCGGCCAAAGTGAATACCTTCCTGATCTGGACGAATGGCGCGGTGCGGAATTTTGAGTTGCGCTGCCGGTTCAAGCTCGAGCCGAACAACGACCAGGGCTTCGCCAATTCCGGAATTCAATATCGCAGCCAGGTGCTCGACCCCGCCGCCTGGGCCGTCGGCGGTTACCAGGCGGACATGGAAGCCGGCACGAACTACACCGGCATTCTGTACGAGGAGAAAAAACCGCGCGGGATCATGGCTTTGCGCGGGGAAAAAGCCGTCTGGGACCAGGACTGCAAAAAGCGGGTCGTGGGGCGCTTGTCCACTCCCGCCGAAATCCAGGCTGGCATTCGCGCCGGCGACTGGAACGATTATGTAATCGTTGCCCGGGATCGGCGCCTGGAACATTTCGTGAATGGCAAGCAGACGGTGGAGGTGGTGGATGATTGCCCTCAAGGCGCCGTGGAGGGAGTGGTGGCCTTGCAACTGCACGTCGGCCCGCCGATGACCGCGCAATTCAAGGATCTTCGGCTCAAGCCCCTGCCGTGAAACCCGGATCCCACAGATCCGCGGGCGGGGCCGCCCGGTCCCGCGCCTCCGATCCGATTACGCGATAACGGACGCTGCCACCAGCGGACGTCAATGATTATTGGGACGGCGGATCGCCCATGGCCCGCGGAATGGCGTTGAGCCAGAGGTCACGCAGTTCCGCGAGGCTCCAAGCGAATACGCCGACGGCAGTCTTGAGGGTGAGCTGATCGCCGCCCACCTGGCCCAGCCGCAGCGCGGGCACGCCCAATAACCGGGCGCGTTCGAGGACTTTTACCGCGTCCCGCGCGGAGGTCGAAATGACGATTCGCGCCTGGCTTTCGCCGAATAGCAGCGCGTCCAGACGGAGATGCGCCAACGCCGAGAGATCAATGGTGGCGCCGATCCATCCGGGGGTGCCGCGGGCAATTTGCCGGCTGATGCAGCACTCGGCCAGCGCCACCGCCAGGCCGCCCTCGCTGCAATCATGCGCGCTCCGGATGGAACCGGCGGCAATCAAGGCGCGCAACGCCAGGTGCAAATCCTTTTCCTTTTCGAGATCGCAGCGCGGCGGCGAGCCGGTTTTGAGGCCGTGCAACCGCTGGAGGAGGGCGGAGCCGCCCAGGCCCAGCAACGGGTCGGAAGCATCCGCCGGCTCGCCCAGCAAAATCACCGCGTCATCCGGATCTTTGAACCATTGCGTGGTGACGTGCTCCGGGCTTTCGATCAGGCCGGCCATGGCGACCGTTGGCGTGGGGTCAATCGGGCCGGCGGGGCTTTGATTGTAGAGACTGACGTTGCCGCCGGTCACCGGTGTGTGGAACGCCCGGCAAGCTTCGGCCAGGCCGCGCACCGACTCGCGCAGTTGCCAGAAAATCTCCGGGTTGTGCGGGTTGCCGAAATTCAGGTTGTCGGTCACCCCGAGCGGCGCCGCCCCCGAGCAGGCGAGATTGCGCGCCGCCTCGGCCACGGCGAGTTTGCCGCCCTCGTAAGGATCCAGGTACACGTAGGCTGCGTTGCCATCGACGCTCAGCGCGATGAGTTTCTCGGGTGCCGCTGCTTCAGCCGCGCCGCCCGCCCGCGCCGGGAGGGAATCGTGCTTGATTCGCAGCACCGCGGCGTCCGAGCCGGGGCAGACCACCGTGCCATTGCGCACCGTGTAATCGTATTGGCGATAGACCCAGTGTTTCGAGGCGATCGTCGGCCAGGCGAGCAGGGTCCTCAGCGCGGCGTGGGGATCTTTCAACTCGGGAACCTCCGCCAGCGCGAAGGCCCGGACGCTCCGGAGGTATTCCGGCTCGCGCGCCTCGCGCTGGTACACCGGCGCCTCATCCGCCAGCTTTTTGGCGGGAATATCCGCAACCACGCGCCCGTGATGGCGCACGACCATGCGCCCGGTGTCGGTGACGCTCCCGATCTCGGCCCAGGGCAAATCCCATTTGTCGAAAATCCTTTTGACCTCCTCCTCGCGCCCCTGATGGACGATGATCAACATGCGCTCCTGAGACTCGCTGAGCATGATCTCGTAGGGCGTCATGTGCGGCGCGCGCTGCGGAACTTTGGCCAGCTCGATCTCAATCCCTGTCCCCGCCCGCGCCGCTGTCTCGCAGGTCGAGCAAGTCAGCCCGGCCGCGCCCATGTCCTGGATGCCGGCGACCGCGCCGGTGGCCAGCAGCTCGAGGCAGGCCTCGCAGACCAGTTTTTCCATGAACGGATCTCCCACCTGGACGGCGCCGCGCTGATGCTCGGCGGATTCCTCGGTCAAATCCCGCGAGGCGAATGCCGCGCCCGCCAGGCCGTCCCGTCCGGTGGCCGGGCCGACATAAAACACGGGATTGCCCACCCCGCGGGCCGCCCCGCGGGCGATTTGCTCGTGGCGCAGGACGCCGAGACAGAAGGCGTTCACCAGCGGGTTGCCCTCGTAGCAACGGTCAAAATACACCTCGCCTGCCAGCGTCGGGATGCCGAAGCAATTCCCGTAATGGGCGATGCCGGCGACGACGCCGCTGAAGAGCCGGCGGTTGTGGGCGGCCTGGGCGCCGGCGTCCGGGCCCGCTTCGGTGATCGGCCCGAACCGCAGCGAGTTCAAGGCGCAGATGGGCCGCGCGCCCATGGTGAAAATGTCGCGCACAATGCCGCCCACGCCGGTGGCTGCGCCCTGGAACGGCTCGACCGCGCTGGGATGATTGTGCGACTCGATCTTGAACGCGATTGCCAGATCATCGCCAATGTCGAGAATCCCGGCGTTCTCCTCGCCGGCGCCGACCAGCACGCGCGGCGATCGGGTCGGAAAAGTCTTCAGCAGCGGCCGGCTGTTCTTGTACGAGCAATGCTCGCTCCACATGACGGAGAAAATGCCCAACTCGGTGTAGCTCGGCTCGCGGCCCAGGATCGCTTTGAGCCGCTCGAACTCCTCGGGCGTGAGATTGTGCTTTCCGACCAGCTCGGGGGTGATGGCAGGCTCCGTCGTCACGCGCGCGCCTCCGCTTTGCGCCCGGCCGCCGCCAGGCTTTCGAGAATGACGCGGCCCTCCTCGCCGCCCAGAAGGCGTTCGCAGGCGCGCTCGGGGTGCGGCATCAACCCGGCCACGTTTCGCGCTTCGTTGCAGATGCCGGCGATGTTTTCGACCGACCCGTTGGGGTTCGCCTCCGGCGTGGCGCGCCCCGCGGCGTCCACGTAGCGCCAGAGCACCTGCTGTCCGGCGTTCAACCGGGCGAGCGTCTCCGCGTCCGCGAAATAGCAGCCCTCGCCGTGGGCGACGGGCAGCCGCAACAACTGCTCCGGCCGGGCGCGCTGCGTGAAGGGCGAATCCGTGGTGATGGTTTTCAAAAACACGTTTTCGCAGCGGAATTGCAACGAGCGGTTCCGAATCAGCGCGCCGGGCAGCAGGCCCGCCTCGCAAAGAATCTGGAAGCCGTTGCAAATGCCGAGCACCAACCCGCCCCGCTCGGCGAACGTCCGCACCGCCCCCATCACCGGACTGAACCGCGCGATGGCGCCGCTGCGCAGGTAATCGCCGTAGCTGAACCCGCCCGGGATGACTACCGCGCCGGCGTCCCCCAGCGAGCGCTCTTTATGCCAGAGCAACCGCGCCGAGTGTCCCAGCACCTCGCGCAGCGCATGCACCACGTCTTGATCGCAATTGGATCCGGGAAATTGTAAAACCGCGAAATTCATGGCCTCCCGCCGGGTTGCCGGCGCTTCATTCGATCTCGAACCGGTAATCCTCGATCACCGGATTGCTCAGCAGCCGGTGGCAGGCCTCGTCCACCTGCCGCCGCGTCGCCTCCCGGTCTCCGTCCGCCCACTCGAGCTCGAGATACTTGCCCACATGCGCCGCGCCCACGCCGGTGTAACCCATCTGTTCGAGCGCGTTTTGCACGGCCTTGCCCTGCGGATCCAGCACCGCTTTCTTCGGGGTGATAATGATTTTTACTTTCATCGAATTTCCGGAGTCCCGCCCACGCGGTTAATCTTCCAGACGAAACCCTCGAAGGCCAGATTTTTCTGGCGGCGCGCGGCCGGCCGGGCGGATCGCCCGGCTCCGGCGCAGGGAGAGTGGAGGTGTTTGATGCCGCGCCAGCCGCATCCGCGGCCGAAAAATTCCGCCGCGAACCCGCGCAAAAAAATTTTGTAAAATTTTTTCACTTTTGCTTGCCAGCGTCAAAAAACATTTCTAAAGTTCGGCGTCCCCGGTGATTTACGCCGGGGCGCGCAAACGAAAGGACCTGTGAAAAAAAAGGCGACTCAGAAAAAAGCAAAACCTGCTAAGAAGAAAGCCGGCGCGAAGAAATAATCCGCCGGAATAACAAAGTGCGCCGCAGGTCTCCACAGGCTGCGGCGCATTTGTTTTGGCGGCGGGCGCCGCGCCCGCTTGCCACCCGCTCCGCTCCATGACCACTCCCGAGCCTTTGCAACCCGCCATCCGCGTGGTGATGATGCCGCGCGACACCAACCCGCTTGGCACGATTTTTGGCGGGATCATCCTCAGCTACATCGATCAGGCCGGCGTCGTCGAGGCGCAGCAACACACCGCGCTCCGGCTCGTCACGGTCGCCCTGCACGAGGTCCAATTTCTCGCGCCGGTTTTCGTCGGCGATGTGGTGAGCTTTTATACCGAGACCGTCCGCCTCGGAAACACCTCGATCACCGTGCGGGTGACGGTGGAAGCCCGGCGGGGCGCTCCGCCGCACGAGATCGCGCGCGTGACCCAGGCCGAGGTGGTGTACGTGGGTCTCCCCGCGCCGCCGCCCGGGGAGAAGCCCGGCGGAAGCCAGAGCCCTTGATCCGCCGCATCGTCCCCGCCTCATTTCAGTTCGGAATTGCGCCGTTCCCCGTGTAAAGTGCAGGATAAGGGGGCGGACGAAGGCGCCGGCCAGGCCGCGCCCGTTCGCAACTTTTGAGTTATGGCGCAGGCAATCATGGATCCAGAGCAGGTGCGGCGGTTCGCCGAGGAGTTGAAGCGGTTCAATGCGGAATTGCAGGACCGGATCGCCAGCCTCCAGGCGCGGTTCGCCGCCCTGAGCGACACCTGGCAAGACCAGGAGCACGCCAAATTCGCCGAGGAATTTCGCGCTTCGATGAAGGCGATGAAGCGGTTC
Source organism: Verrucomicrobiota bacterium (assembly GCA_039806935.1). GTDB lineage: Bacteria > Verrucomicrobiota > Verrucomicrobiia > Limisphaerales > UBA8199 > JBDHQH01. Next base: position 7,109 of record JBDHQH010000097.1, on the reverse strand, counting down.
ATCGAAGTCTCCAACCAACAAACACCCTACCTGCTGCGCAAAGCCCAGCGCATCGAGGAGTACCTCAACCAGCGGTGACATGGCTCCGCGGGCCCAGGTCAAATCGGTGGACGCCATCGACGCTTTCCGCGCCGCGCTGGTGGTGTACGCGAGCCAGGCGCGCGCCGCCCTGGACGAGGTCAGCGCCGACGCCCAGCGGACGCGGACGTGGCTGGAGAACGATCAACGGCTGGTCTGGGAACGGGAGTTGCGGCGGCGGCTCCGGGCGCTCGAGCAGGCGCAACAGGAGCTTTTCAGCGCGCGGCTCTCGAATTGGCAGACCGACAGCGACCTGCGGCGGATGATGGAGCAGCGCGCCCGCCGGTCGGTCGAGCAGGCGCAGGAGAAGCTGCGGCTGCTCCAGCGCTGGTCGCGGGACTTCGAGGGCCGCGCCCAGCCGCTGGTGAAGGAGACCGAAAAGCTGCACACACTGCTTTCGCATGACCTGGTTCAGGCGGCGGCTTATCTGCGCGACGTGGTGCGGACGCTCTCCGCCTATGCGGAAATCCAGCCGCCCGCCGCGCCCGCGCCGCCGGCGGATGCTCCGCCCGGAGGTGGCGCGTGAGCGCCAGCGGAGCGCGGCTGAGCGCGCTGACGCGCGAGCTGGCGCGGCGCTGGCAGGAGACCCGGGAACACTGGACCGACGCCCGCAGCGCCGAGTTTGAACGCCGGTACCTGCGGGAATTGTTCGCGACCGCCGAGCGTTCGCTGGGCAGCCTCGAGGAACTCGAGCGGCTGGTGGCCCGCATCCGAAAAGATTGTGAATAACGAACTTTCCGCCGGACATATTCGTGAACTGATCCAGGCGCTCCAAGCGGGCCTTGAGGAGAGCGCGGGGCGGGCGGAGAAGCTGAACGCCGAGCATCACTTGAAGGCCGCGCGCGAGCGGCAGGCGGCCGAGGCGGCCCTCCAGCAGCACCTGCGCGAGGCGGGGGCGGCGCAGGCGGAGGCCGGACGGCGCGGCGAGGAGGAGAACGCCGCCGCGCAGTCCCGCTTCGCGGCGCGCCAGGCGCGCATCGGCCGGGCTTTCCTCTCGAGCAAGGAAGCCGCGCTGCGGCAGATTGATCAGCAAATCGGCGGCCAGCGTTATGAATTGCAGCGGCGCACGCTGCAGGCCGAACGCGAGCGCGACGCGGCCGTGGCGGCGACGCACGCCCATTTTCAGGAGTTCCGCACCGGGCTGGCGGGCGAGCAGGAAAAGCTCGCCCATTTGGAATGGCGGGCGCAACGGCTTTTCAAGGGTTACGGCGGTCTGCTCCGGCAATTTCATCAGGCCTACGCGGCGCCGGCGGCGGATCCCGGCGGCGCCGAGGAGCAATTGCTGGCGCGGCTGCGCGAGGCGATGAGCCGCGCGGAGGCGGGCCTCGGGAAACTGGGCGGAAATCTTTGGCTGCGGCTCGGCAAGGGTTGGTGGGTTTGGACGGCACTGGCGCTGGCCGCGTTGGCGGCCACTCAGGCGGGAAGGGCGGAATTCGGTTTTTCGCGGGCCATACCCGTCGCGGCGGGCGCCCTGGCGATCGGAATTTTACTCTGGGTCAGCGGCGGACGCGCCAGCCGCCGCGCCGCGGCGGAACTTTCCAGCCAGTTGGCGGCCGCCCGGCAACTGCACGACGCCTGCGCCCGCCAATGCGAGTCGCATTACCAGGCGGAACAACAACGCCTTCGCGGCGAATTCGTCCAAATGGCCCAGGCCGGTGAGCAGGCGCTCAGACAGGCGACGGCCGAGGCGGGGCAACGCCGCATCGCCTTGCGCCTCGAGGCGGACGAGCGCACGGTGCGCCTGAACCAACAGAGCGAGGCGGCGTATCGGGCGCGGAGCCGGCGGCGGGAGCAGCGCCAGCGGGAAGAGCAGCAGCTTTTGAGCCGCGCCGCCACCGAGCGCGCAGACGCCTTGCAATCCGCCGCGGCCGCCCGGCTGGCCCAGCTTGAGGAAATGCGCCAGGCAGCCTGGCAAACCCTCGAGCGGGACTGGCGGCAAAAGGTGCTGCCGGTGTACGAGGAATTGCGCGCCGCGGAGCGGGCGGCGCGCCGGCAATTCCCGCCCTGGCCCGAGGTCTTGAGCCAGCCCTGGACGCGGCCGGCGCGTTTTCCGCTGCTCGCGCCGCTGGGGAGCCTGGAGGTGGATTTGGCCCGGCTGGGCGCCGCCCTGCCGAAGGACCAGCGCCTGGCGCTGCCGGCGCCGGCGCTGACCGCGCCGCTCTGCCTGGCCTACCCGGACGAGGGTTCGGTGTTAATCGAAACCAACGGGCCGGGCCGCGACCAGGCCGTGGCGGCGTTAAACAACCTCGTGCTGCGGCTGCTCGCGAACACGCCGCCCGGCAAAGCCAGTTTCACGATCCTCGATCCGGTCGGCCTGGGGCGCAATTTCGCCGGCCTCATGCATCTGGCCGATTACGAAGAGCAGTTGATCAACAACCGCATCTGGACGCAGACCCCGCAGATCGAGGAGCGGCTGGCCGAATTAAACGAGCACCTCGAGAAGGTCATCCAGATGTACCTGCGCAACGAATACCGGACCATCGCCGAATACAACGAGCAGGCCGGGGTCATCGCCGAGAAGTTCCATTATCTGGTGGTCGCCGATTTCCCCGCCGGTTTCAGCGAGACTGCCATCCGGCGGCTCTCGAGCCTCGCCGCCAGCGGGGCGCGCTGCGGAGTTTATACCCTGATCCATTGGGACCGCCGCCAGCCGCCGCCGCCCGAGTTCCTTCCGGATGACCTGCGCGCCAACAGCGTCTGCCTGACCTTGAAGGGCGATCAGGCGGTGTTCACCCAGGCGCATCCGGCGGGCGCGCAAATCCAGCTCGAGCTTCCGCCCGGCCCGGAGGCGGCCACGCGCCTGGTGCAGGAGATCGGCCGGCTCAGCCGGGACTCGAGCCGGGTCGAAGTGCCGTTCGCGCACGTCGCGCCGGCGGAGGCTCAGGTCTGGACCGGGGACACCACGACCGAGCTGCGGGTGGCCATCGGACGCACCGGGGCGACGAAACTGCAGGAGTTGGCCATGGGCAAAGGCACCCGCCAGCACGCGCTGGTCGCCGGCAAGACCGGCTCGGGCAAATCGACGCTCTTCCACGTCATCATCACCAATCTCGCGCTCTGGTGCGACCCGGATCAGGTCGAGTTTTACCTCGTGGATTTCAAGAAAGGGGTCGAGTTCAAATGCTACGCCGCGCGGCGGCTGCCGCACGCGCGCGTGGTGGCCATCGAGAGCGATCGCGACTTCGGACTCAGCGTCCTCCAGCGGGTGGATGACGAGTTGCGCCGGCGCGGCGATCGGTTTCGCGAACTCGGGGCGCAGGACATCGCCGGCTACAAACGCGCCGGCGGCGTCGAGCCGATGCCGCGGGCGCTGCTGCTGGTGGACGAGTTTCAGGAATTTTTCGTCGAGGACGACAAAGTGGCGCAAACAGCGTCGCTGCTGCTGGACCGCATCGTGCGGCAGGGGCGGGCCTTCGGCATTCACGTGCTGCTGGGATCGCAAACCCTGGGCGGCGCCTACACCGTGGCGCGCACCACGCTCGGCCAAATGGCCATCCGCATCGCCCTCCAATGCAACGAGGCCGACGCGTACTTGATCATGGATGAAAACAATCCGGCGCCGCGCTTGTTGTCGCGTCCGGGTGAGGGCATTTACAACGACCTGGCCGGCGCGCTCGAGGGCAACAGCCCCTTCCAGGTCGTCTGGCTGGACGAGGAGACGCGCGACCAGGCGCTCGGGCGCGTCCGCGGCCTGGCGGACCAGCGCGGCCTGGCCCGCCGGACGCCGATCGTGTTCGAGGGCAACGCCCCCGCCGACATTCGCGAAAACCAGCCGCTGGCGGAATGGCTCGAGGCGGGCGCCGGGCAGCGGCGCGGCGATGGCCGGATCTGGCTGGGCGCGCCCAACTCGATCAAAGGGCCGACCGAAGTCATCTTCGAGCGCCAGAGCGGCAATCACCTGCTGATCGTGGGCCAGCGCGACGAGGCGGCGCTCGGGATGTTCGCCGGCGCGCTGCTGGCCCTGGCCGCGCCCGGAGATCCTCCGGCGCGCCTGATCATGGTGGACCACACGCCGGCAGGCACCCGGCCGCGCGAGTATCTCGAGGACGTGGCGCAAGCCCTGGGCGGGCGCGTCGAACTGGCAGGCCCGGGCGAACTGGATGCGGTGATGGCCGGCCTCGCCGCCGAACTGGAGATCCGCGGGGCGGACGCGCGCGCCGATCTCGCCGCGCCGGTGTTTGTCTTGATCCAGGGATTGCAGCGCTTCAGCCGGCTGCGCCACGAGGACGATTTCAGCTTCGGCGCCGCCGCCGGGGATGCTCCGCCCGGCCCGGGCGAGGTGCTGAACCGGCTGCTCGGCGAGGGACCGCGCCTGGGCTTCCACGTCATCGCAAGCTGCGACAGTTATAATAACCTGAACCGCTTTTTCAGCCGCAAGGCCTTGAGCGAATTCGAGCTGCGGGTGCTGTTCCAGATGAGCGCCAACGATTCCGCCAGCCTGATCGACAGCCCCAAGGCCGGCCTGCTCGGCCTGCACCGCGCGCTGTTCTTCAACGCGCAGGCGGGCCACCTCGAAACTTTCCGCCCTTACGCCCTGCCCGCGCGCGACTGGCTGACGTCGGCCGCCCGGAAACTGCGCGCGCGTTCGGAGGAGGAGGCGAACCGGCGGCCGTCCCCGCCGTAACTTGCGGCGCGGCCCAGGCACTCCCTGAACGGCGGCGATCCGCCGCCCGCCGCCGGGATCGTTTTATCCGCACTCCGTCGCCCTATCCAATCGGCCGGGCATGCTTCCCTGAGGCAACCGCCGGTTTCCCGGCGCTTGCCGCGCGGGATGCGCTTTGGCACTGTTCCGCTTGATTGGCACCCGCAAAGCGACCTTCATTCCGGCCCCGCGGCGGCTCGCGCGCGAACCCGGCCCGGCCGCCCGCTCCCCGCGCCGCCGGGTGGCGTGAAGCGCTCTGGTGGCTCGCGCCGGCGCTGATCACCTTCGCGGCGGGCGCCGGGGTGGACGCGTTTGCCGGCTTTGCCCTGGCTCCCCTCGCGCTCGGAGTTTGGGCCTGGCGCTTCTTCCGGCGGCCCGCGGTGTCCAGCGCCGGGTGGCCCGCGCTGCTGGCGGGCAACGGCCTGATTCTCGCCCTGCTCGTGGCTCTGATGACACTCGGTTTCGAGACCTATTACCGGTTCGTCTGCGATCAGACCGACGCCATGGCCAACACCCTGGTTTCGATCCAATGGCGCAACCGCTATTTCCACCTGAACAACCTCGGCGTGCGCGACAACCTCGATTATCCGGCCGCGCTGACCCCGGGCAGACGGCGCATCACCTTTGTCGGCGACTCCTGCGTGGCGGGGCTGGGCGTAAAGAAGGTCGAGGACCGCTTCGTGAACCGGTTGCGGCGGCTCCATCCGGAGTGGGAGATCCACGCGATCGCCGTGCCCGGCCTGGACACCTCGACCGAGGTCGAGTGGATGCACAACCTGACGGTGAGCAACCATTATCAACTCGATCAACTGGTGCTGGTTTACAATCTGAACGACATCGGCGAGGTGATGCCGGGGTGGAAACAAGCCTACCGCGAGATGATGGCCGGCTGGTTTCGAACCAGTTGGCTCTGCCAACACAGCTACTTCATCAACCTGATGTATCACCGCTGGCAGATGCGGCGCAGCGAATACATGCGCCATTACTTCGACGAGGTCGAGGCTGCCTACCGCGGGCCCTTATGGGAAATCGAGAAGATTGGCCTGCTCGCCTTTCGCAACCTCAGCCAAATCCGCGGCGGACGGCTGCTGGTCGTGACCCTGCCGTATTTCGACACGGCCTCGCGATTTCAATTCGCGCACGAACAACTGGCGAAATACTGGGAGGAAGCGGGCATTCCCCATTTGGATCTGCTCCCGACCTTCAGCAACGTCCCGCCCGCAGAGCTGATCGTAAACCCCCATGACGCCCACCCGAACGAACATGCCCACGCCCTGGCGGCCGCGGCCATCGACGAATTCTTGAAGCGGGAAATCCCCGCGTCCACCGCCACGAACTCCTTTTGATTGGGAAACCGGCGGCAGCCCGCGCCGCTCTCAAATCAGCCCGTCGAGCAGCATCGGCAATCGTTCCAAGCTCCGCTTGAGGCCGGCTTGCGCGATGGATTTCTCGGGATCCCCCTGCGGAAACAGGATGCCCCAGCCCGAGGCCGTGGCCCAAGTCTCCTCGGAGATGTCGCCCGGACTGCCGCTCCGGCCAATGCGCGCGTGGCGCATGAGCAGATCGGCGATCTGCACCGCGGCGACAATGGTGGCGTTGGAGCCGGCCAGTTCCGGCGTGTGGTGGTAGCGGGCGGTATCGACCAGCGCCGAGGGCAGTTTGTAGTTTTCCAGGTAAAGCGCGCCCAGTTCCGCGTGGTTGATCCCCAAAATCGCCTCCTCGCGCGCGAGCAGATCCAGCGGCGCATCCCCTTCAGGCTGATAAATCGCCTGAAACTGATTGGGAAAAGCATGAGCCATCACGATTTTCCCCATGTCATGCACCAGTCCGGCCACGTAATCCGTCTCGTCGCCCGGCGTGTCCAGCGCGCTGATCACTTCCCGCGTGAGGATGGCCGTGCCGATGCAATGCTGCCAAAACTCGCGCCAACTGAAGTTCACTCCCCGGGTCAAACGCTGAAAATCCTCCAAAATCGGCGTCACCATCACCATTTGCCGGATTTGCCGCAAACCGAGGTACAACACCGCCTCTTCGAGATTGCTGATCGGGTTGGACAAGCCGTAGTACACGCTGTTCACCAACCGCAGCAGACGAGCCGTCAGGCTCGGATCCCGGCGGATGACATCAGCAATCTGCTGCGTGTAGCGCTGATCGGCGTGCAGCAGCTCCCGCAGCGCGCTGTCGATGCTGCGCAGCGACGGCAGACGCGGACAAACGGCAATATGACTTTCAATGGCCGCGCGATTCAGGGTTTTCACGCCCTTGGCGCAGGGTGCTCCGGCTATCATCATCTCTATATCGGCAAATCCAGGCGACTCCTGAACTGGCCAGGCGTCCACACCTGGCCACTCCGGATGTAGCCGCAGCCTTCAGGCTGCGTTCCCCGCCT
>JBDHQH010000096.1:0-13553 GCA_039806935.1 Verrucomicrobiota bacterium | reverse complement strand
TCCCCGTTCCGTCCGCCCGCGTGTTAATGGCAAAATCCACGTTCCACGACGAATTATTCGGAGGAGGGATCAAGGAAGAATCCGTGAACCAGTATTCACCATCCCCGGTGCTGTTGAAGATGTTCGCAGGGGTGGGCCAGCGCACATGCGCCCGGAGTCCCAGTTCGACATTGCTTTGCGTGTCAACCGTCCAGCCGCCGTTTCCGTTGCCCGAGCCGTAATAGATGCCCTGGTCATTTCCGTTTGACGGAGCCGGACCGTTCAGGCTGACGCTTGCGTCGTATTGCAATGCGGTGGCGGAGAGCGAAAGTCCGCCAACCAAAGCGATTGCCGGCAAACTTAAGCCGGTGGTTTTCAACTTCATAATAGGATTTTTTTATTGGGTTTTTGTTGAGAACTCGCCGGACCCGTTCTGACGAGATCTGTCACAGTAAGTTTTAGCAATGAATGTGCCAGTTTGATGTTGTCGTCAGGGTTTCATGTGTAAGTATTTTGTAATAAGAAGTTTACAACATACATTAGCAGAAGTGTGGAGGTGATGAAAGTTGCTAATTTGTAAGGAACTCCGACGGTCTTCGATCTATAACTTCGCTGGGTATTCTCCAAGCCGCAGAATATCAGGGAATTCCAGATATTAAATCTGGTGTAAGATTAGCCGACGCTGATTGCTGGCCATCGTATCGCGATCTCAATGAAGTAAGGATAAATAATGATCAGGGGGGTTAGGGGATTTTGAAGCCAAACACCAAGGTCACCAGATCGATGATGAACAGCAGCACAATTGTCACCTCCAGGATCAGCATCCAGCGGTTCGAGCGATCGTGATGGAGTAATTGGTACAAATTGTCCAGCGTGCGCAGTTTATCGTCGATGGTGCGGTGCCAGTCGGCGAGATGAAAGCGGGCCGCCAGGTTTTCGTAGATGCGCGCCAGATGCCAATCCCCGAAGAACTTGGTGATGTTGGAAAGCTCGTCGCTGAAGCGGGCCAGATCGATGCGGATTTCCCGGAGCTCGCGCAGAATCGAGGCGCGGCCCTTCAGCCAGGCTTTGTTGAGATCGCGGTAGGCGCGTTCGAGGGCTTGGTCGAGGAGGCGGTCATAGGCCTCGAGTTCGGCCAGTTGCAGGTTGGCCAGTTCCATCACGTAGAGCGTTTCGTCGAAGTTCTGTTTGCGGTCGATGATCAAAGCCGCGTCCCAATCGACCACCACCAGGTCGTGCTGGTAGTAGCTGAGGTAGCGTCCGGTGGATTCGTCGGATTCCTGCTTGGAGAGATAATCGAAATCGGTCTCTTGAGTGAGCAGCGAGGCGACGCCGCGGCGATTGGCCTTCAGCCAGGTTTCGGCGCGCAGTTGGGTTCCGTCCTCGGCAATCAGCGGGGAGGCGAGGCAGAAGACCGTGTAGGCCTCCTCTTCGACGCGGCCGGCGGCGGGCCGGATGTAGTGACCGGCCAGTTCGCCGCGCACTTGCTCGGCGAGCGCGCAGACCTCGTCATGCAACGAGCCGTGGTTGAACTGGAGGTCGTGGAACGCGATCAACTCGTCGAGGCTGGCGACCTGGAAGGGCACCCGCGCGGTGATGCTGATGGCTCCGACGGGGAGCAGTTTGACCACGCGCTCGATGCGGACGGCGCCGCGGGGGCCAATCCGCTCGAGCGCCGGCAGCCGGACCATGAGGGGCCGGTAAAAGAAGAGGTGTTTGGGGTTGCGTTTGGTGGCATCGACGGCGAATTGCGCGACCGGTTGTCCGAGCAATTCGCGCACGGGTTTCCGGCTCATTTCATACGCGACATCGAAGGCATACACGTACACCACCTCGCCGGTGTATTGGGTGATTTTGGGGAGGGGCGGTTTGGCGCTCGAGAGCTGCGGTTGGTTGGCTGCCACCATAGACTCCAAGGTAGCCCAACCGGGCGGGATTGGCACTACCCGCCGCTTCCCGAAGGGCGAAGCCCCTGGCCGGCGGGAGCTTGGGATTACGCCTTCAACCCGCGCTGCCAGAGGTCGAAGTGGTACAGGGCCACCATCACGAGCGAGTGCATGAACCGGCCGCCGGCGGCCAGGCGCGGGAGTTCCGCGGCGGAAACCAATTCGGTCGCCAGATCTTCTCCCTGATCGAATTGCACCGGGTGCAGCAGCCGGCAATCTTCGATGAGAATGGTGTGGCAGGTGTTGCTCATGATGGCCGGGTTGGGGAAAATTTCGCCGATGATCCGCGCCCGCGTTCCCTCGTAACCCGTCTCCTCGCGCAACTCGCGCGCGCCGGCCTCGACCGGGGTGGCATCCCGCGGGTCCACCATTCCGCCGGGGATTTCCAATTCCACCGTGCCGGAGCCGTGGCGGTATTGGCGGATTAACACCACCTGCCGTTCGGGAGTGAGGGCGATGACATTCACCCAGTTCACACAGTCGATCACCAGGAACTCGTGCTCGGCCTGGGTGCGGGGCGAGATCAGGCGATCCGACCGGAGACTGAAGATGCGAAATTCGCCGAGCGGGCGGCTGCCGAGTTTCTGCCAGGGTTGGATCATGGGAAGGCGGTCCGTGAAACAAAACGGGGCGGGCTCCGGGCCCGCCCGCGGTTTGAGAGTGGAAGAAGGCGCGGTTTATTTCACCGCGTCGGCGGGCACAATTTTGATGCTTTCGACGCCCATGCGTCGGTTGGGCCGGTCGGGTTGGTGCGTCGGCGTGGTGGCGATTTTTTCGAGCACGTCGTCCCCTTGGATCAACTTGCCGAAAGCAGTGTATTGCTTGTCGAGGAAGCGCGGGTTGCCGTGGCAAATGAAGAACTGGCTGCCGGCGGAATTCGGGTCGGCCGAGCGCGCCATCGAGAGCACGCCGCGGTCGTGATGACGGTCATTGAACTCGGCCTGGACGGTGTGGCCGGGACCGCCGGTGCCCCAGCGAGCCTCCTGCGCCGGATCTTTGGTGAGCGGATCGCCGCCCTGGATCATGAAATCCTTGATTACCCGGTGAAAGCAGGTGCCGTCATAAAATCCCTTGCGGGCGAGGGTTTTGAAATTCTCGACGGTCTTCGGCGCCACCTCGGGCCAGAATTCCACGACCATCTCGCCCTCGGTTGTTTTGATCACCGCTACTTCTTTATTGCTCACCGTTTTTTCCTGCTTGGATTCGGCCGGTTTGGCTTCGGCCTGGGTTTGAGTTTTGCTTTCCTCACCACGCGCCGCCGTCCATCCGAGCGCCACGCTTAAAGTCAAGAGGCTCACTGCTAGTTTCATAAAGGCGGCGAGTCTTGCATGAACCCGGCGGGAAGTCACGCCCGGAATTTCCGTTGTAACCGTTCGCCGCGCAGGGCGTCTAGGGTGATGTTAGGAGTGGACGGTCGCGGCGGAGTCTCCGGGAGGGGCTGGCCGCAGCAACAAAGCACGTTTAAAGATAGGAGATTATGAAAAAACAAAAAATCGGCTGGCTGGCCGCGGTGGCCGTCGGCTCGCTGCTCGTGAGCAGTTACTCGAGTTTCGCCCAGGACAATAATCCGCGGCGAAGGGGCGGCCCGCCGGCCATCGAGCAACGACTCGATCGGATGGAGAAGGAACTGAACCTCACCGCCGACCAGAAAACGAAAATCAAGGCGGTGATGGAAAAGGACGCCAAGGCCCGGGAGGAAGTCTTCCGGGACAGCTCGCTCACCCGCGAGCAGCGTCGCGAGAAAATGCGGGCGCGCGCCGAGGAGCAGGACAAGGAGATCAAGGCGATCCTGACGCCCGAGCAATACCAGAAATGGGAAAAGACGCGCATCCAGGCGCGCCAGCGCCGGGCTCCCGAGGCTGGCCAAACCAGGGGCGGCAAGCAGACGAATTAAATCCGGGCGGCTGACTGGGTGGAGAGGGCTTTCTTCTCCACCCTTTTCACTGGGGGCGGGGTGAACGCCGCCTCGCCTCCGCCCTTTTCTCCCGGGCACGGGTCGTTCCCACCCCTGGCGGATCACGGTTTTTGTTGCAGCCAGACGCGCAGCCGATAGTAGGCGGCGGCGGTGGAAGCGGGGGGCGTGTAACTCAGCATTGTTTCACCAGGCGCGGCCAACCAATCGGCGAAGCCCGGCACGGCCGCCCAGGCGGCGTCCGCGGCCAGAGAGGCGGAGCTTTCCAAAGCGTAATGCCGGGCGGCGTTTTGGTAGCCAATGGGATCCACACCGCGCGCGACAAACGAGAGGGAGAGCGGGCCGTCCCGCGCGCCGACCCGGAGAGCGAGCCCGTCCGCTGCATTGGTGGGGCATGATCCCGCGAGATACTCGGCGTAGTCGCTTAAGCCGTTGCCATCCGCGTCGGTGGCGCGGCCGGCGGCGGTCAGATTCCCAAACCATTTGATTTCCCAGCGATCCGGCAGCAGATCCTCGTCGGTGTCGGGCTCGTCCGGAGCGGTGGCGCCGGCGCCGATGAGGGGGAGGAGGTTGGCGGCGCTGTCCGGGCTGAGTTCGAAGATGACGAAGCCTCCCGTGCGGGCGGCGCGGGCGGCTTGCAGTTGCGCCAGGGCGGTGTCCGGGTTGATCTGCCAGGCGCCGATCCCGGGATAGACGGGCAGGCGCCCGGCCACGTAGCCGAGCTGCCGGGCGAGGGTGGCGGCGAAGGCGGGGGCGGTCGGGAGGTAATCCATCGGACAGATAAAATCCAGCAGGCCATTGGTCACCCAGAGCCGCCAGTCCTGGCCGACGCCGTCATAGGCGCCGGGGGCGTCGGGCCAGACGGCGGCGGAGATTTTGACCCGCGGCTTCAGGGCCTTGGATTGGTGATAAAACACCTCGACCAGCCGGGTGATTTGCGCCCGGCGCCAGTCGAGGAACGCCGCGCGCGGGGCGCCCGGCGCGAGCACGTCGGCGGGCCAATGGGCGATGGCGCGCCCGGTCTGCTGCTGGAAACGGGCGGCGCAGCCGGCGCAGTAGCAGTGCTCGCCGTCGGGATACCGGATGTAATCGAAGTGGATGCCGTCCACGTCGTAATTGCGGACGACCTCGAGCAGGGAATTGGTTTCCAGGGCCAGGTTGTCAGGATGCGAGGGGCAGAGCCAGTCGAGGGGCTGGCCGGTGCTGGAGACCTGGGTGCGGCCGGCGGCGCGCAGCGAATCAATGAACGACTGCGGGGCGCCCGAGAGATTCCAGTTTACCTTCCAGATGTGCGCCTCGAGGCCGCGCGCGTGGGCGGCGCTGACGCAGGCGGCGATCTGGTCGCCGTATTGATTGAACTCGCTGGAGCGGGGCAGCCAGGCGCTGGCGTAATGCGCCAGGCCGCCCCAGAGCATGTTCACAAACACGGCGTTGAACTGATTGGTGGCCAGAGCGTCGATGGCCGCGGGCCAGTTCCCGGGGTAGGGCCCGGTGGCATGGTGCTCCCAAAACGCCCGCAGCTCGGGATGCACGGGCTTGAGGCTCAACCGGTAGGCCTGGCGCAGGCGCGCCCGGGCGGCGTGGGCGGCGGTGATGGCCGCGGCGGACTGCCCCGCCGCTTGCCCGGAGATTGCCTGATTGCGGTTGCTTTCGGCGGCGGCGAGTTCCGCTTCGACCAGCGGCGCACGGAGGGTGGGGGCGCCCTGGCCGCGGATGGCGGCCACGCTTTCGGCGTATTCCAGATAAGGGCCGACTTGCCCGATCTGGTCAATCGCTCCGGCCGCCGCCGCCGGCCAGACGTCGGGCAGCAGGGAGCCCACCAGGCAGAGCAGGGCGAACGATTTCTCGTCCGGATCATCGCCCAAAAGAATGTGCGACATGAAAAACCCATGATCGCTTGCCAGCCAGGCCGCCCGGCCGGTGCTTTGGCCCGAGCTGTTTTCCCAGACGGCGATCGTGCGCGCGTGAGGAGCGTCGGGGACGGCGCCGGTGATGTTCCACGAAGCCTGGCGCACCCGCGGCGGGAGGTTCGGGAGGTGCGGATCGGAAAACCGCCAGGCGGCGAAATCGCCCTTGGTCCAGCCCGTCACGCGCACCCCGAGCAACGGCGCCATTCGGCTGGGGAGCCAGTAATACACCAGCAGCTTCCCGCCCGCCGCCACGAATGATTCGTACTGGATCATCTCGGCCTCGGAGACCGTTTCGTTGCAGGGCAGGATGGCCAGCCGGCATTCCCGCAGCAGGCCGGCCAGGACCTCGGCGCGGGTGATGACGCCGCAATCGATTTGAAAGCCGCCCAGCCAGTCGAGATGCCGGTCGATGGTTTGTTGCGCGAGCTCGGGGTTGGCGCTGTCCGGGTCGCGGACCAGCAGCACCGCCGGGGTGACCGCGCGCAACTGGCGGAAGGCGAGCCAGGTGTTGACGCTCTCCGCCTTCCAGGGGGAGAGCCGGATGCCGTCGATTTGGTCCCAGCCCGCCGGGGCGCCTTCTGGAGTGAAGCTGCCGCGCCCGAAGCGCAAGGTCTGCCAGCCGGGTTTCGTCAGGCTCGCCGAGGCGCCATACCAGCCGCCGCCCGACCGGAAGTAAAGGGTGAGATAGGAGATGGCGCCGGGATTGGGCGCGTACACCTCCAGCTCGAAAACCACGCGGGTCGAGAGGTTCAGCGGCGTGGAGCGGTCCCAATAACAGCGGGTATCGCGCGTGGCGAAGTCGCAGGTGGCCACCATCACCCGGCCGGTGCCCCAGTCCCCGCCCGCGGCCATGTCCACCGGGAGACTGGCAGCCGCGTTCCAGGCCTTGCGCGCGTCGCTGGCGCTGGCGTAGGCAAAGTCATCAATGACCAGCGGCGCGGCGTCCGCCCGGTCCAGCCATCCGCCGGCGCATCCGGCTAGCGCCAGCGAGAAGAGCAAGGGCCAGGCGGCCCATCCGGCGGCGGGGGACGGGGCTGCCTTTCTGAACGCTTTCATCTCCGCCCTTACTCCAGCACCCGGGCGGGGCCGGGTCAATTCCTTAATTCGGGGGCGGGGCGGCGGAGTTGCTGGATGGGCCGGGCATGGGCTGCGCGTTCGCGAGCGTCTGGCTGGCATCCCAGCCGCCGCCGAGCGCCCGCACCAGGCCGACGACCGCCACGCTCCGCTCCCCCTCGAGTTTGGCCACCGTCCGCTCCCGTTCGAGAGCCGCGCTCTGGGCGACGGCCACCTCGAGGAACGTGACCAGGCCGGCCTGGTAGCGGTGGTTGGCGATGGCCAGGGTGCGCTGGGCGGCGGCCAGGGCCACCCGCTCGGACTCGAGCTCCTCCGCCAGCAACTGTTGCGCGGCGAGCTGGTTTTCCACCTCGGCGAAGGCATTCAGCACGGTTTGCCGGTAATGGGCCACAGTGGCGTCGTAATCGGCGCGGGCGGCGGCCAGCTGCGCCCGGTTGCGGCCGCCGGTGAACAGCGGCAGCTCCAGCGAGGGGCCGACCGACCACAGACGGCTGGGCCAGTCGAAGGCATTGCGCAGCTCCACGGATTGAAACCCGGCGAGGCCGTTGAGGCGAAGGCGCGGATAGAAGGCGGTTTGCGCCACGCCCACCGCCGCGTTGGCGGAGGCCATGCGCCGCTCGGCCGCGGCGATGTCGGGCCGCCGTTCGAGCAATTCGCCGGGCAGGCTGACGGGCAGGCGCAGCCGCGCGTGGTCCGCCGCCGGCCGGGGCTGAATCGTGAAGGTCATGGCCGGCTGTCCGCACAAGACGGCCAGCGCGTGCAGCAGTTGGGCGCGCTGCAAATCCAGCGCGGGGAGTTGCGCCGCGGCGGTGCGCCACTGCGTTTCCGCCTGCGCGACGTCGAGGTCGGAGACGATGCCGCCGCGGCGGCGCTGGCGGGTAAGTTCGAGCGAGCGCCGGTAGGTTTCCACCGTGTCGGCGACCAGGGCGCGTTCCGTGTCGAGCGCGCGCAGCGTGAAGTAACCGGCGGCCACCTCGGCCTGGACCGCGAGCGTGGCTGCGGCGAGATCGTCCGCGACGGCGTGAAAAGCCGCCGCGGCGGAGGCGGACGCGCGCCGGACGCGGCCCCAGAGATCGGCCTCCCAACCCAGTTGGAGGGCGGAGGTGAAAACGTTGTAGGTGTGCGGGGCGCCGGCGGCTTTGCCGCTCTGCGGCGCGTTGGCGCTCGAGCGCTGCCGCACCGCCGAGCCGCCCGCCCCGAGGCCGGGAAAGTAGTCGGCGCGGGCCAACTGCAGCTGCGCGTGGGCCTGGTCCACGCGCGCGAGCGCGCCCGCCAAAGTCTGGTTTTCACTGGTCGCGAGATTTTCCAGGCGGGCGAGTTCGGCGTCCCGAAAGAGGCTCCACCAGGCGCCGCGCGGCAGGTGCGCCGCGGGTTCGGCGATTTTCCAGTCGTTGGCGCCGACGGTGAAGGCGGCGGGCAGGGCGGCGGGCAGGGCGGCGAAGGGCGAGACCGCGGGGCGTTGGTAATCGGGTCCCACCGCGCAGCCCGCGAGCAGCGCCAGGCCGCCGGCGATGAAGCTCCCGGCCCTCACTTGGCCGCCAGGTTTCGCGTTGCCGGTTGCGCCACCCGCACGGCCATGCCGTCGCTGATCGAATCCGGCGGATTTTCAATCACCCGCTCCCCGGGCTCCAGCCCGGCGAGTACCTCGACGGTTTTGCCGAAATCGCGGCCGAGCTTGAGGTCGCGCAGGCGCACTTTATCGTCCTCGCCCACTACGGCGGCCTGGATGCCGGCGTCGCGGAAAATCAAGGCGTTGCCCGAGAGCGTCAGCATGGCCGGGGCGGCGGACTCGTGAAAGCGCGCCTGGGCGTAGCTGCCGGCGAGGATTTCCCGCCGGGGATTGGCGACTCGCAGTTCGACCTGCAGGGTGCGCGAGGCGGGATCCATGGCGCCGGCGGTGCGGGTCAACTCGCCGGTGAAGGCGCGGCCCGGCAGTTCGAGAAAGGTCAGTTCCACCTGCTGGCCCGGGACGAGGGAATGGACGTAGGACTGCGGCACCCGGACGTACACGCGGAGCGGATCGGTCTGGGCCATGCGGAACAGCTCGGGGCCGGAGCCGGCGGTGATGAGCTGGCCGATGTCGGTGTTGCGGGCGGTGATCGTGCCGTCGAACGGCGCGGTTACGCGCGCGAAGCGCTTCAACTGGGCGAGGCGGTTCTGGTTGGCCTCGGCGGCCTCGAGGTTCGCCTGTTTCAAGGCGAAGTCCGATTTCTTTTCGGCGGTTTCCTGCTCGCTGACGCTGGCGGTTTTCAGCAGCTCGGACCAGCGGTCGGAGGTGATTTTTGCCAATTCCAGGGCGGCCCTGGCCTGGTTGACCTCGGCGCGGGCCTGGAGAAGCTGCTGGTCGAGTTCGGGGGTGTCGATTTCGGCCAGGACCTGGCCGTTGGTGACGCGGTCGCCGAGATCCACCAGCCACGATTTCAAGTAGCCGCTGGCGCGGGCATGGATCGAGGCCTGGATATTGGCCTGCGCGTCCGCCGGCAGCGGGGTGCTCCAATCGGCCTTGGCCGGCTCGGGGCGGATGACGCTGACGACGGGCAGCGCGTCGGCGCGGGCCTCGGCGGCGAGCGCGTGTTGCGCCCGCCAGCGCGGCGCCAGGCCCGCGATCAGCCCGAGACCCAGGCACAGCATGACCCCGAGCGCCACGCGGCGCAAAGAAATCGGGCGCCCCGGTTGGGGGGCGGGTGAGGAGTTGGTGTTCATGAGACAGTGACCATCGTTGGCGTTTGGGTTGGCGGCCGCCGGTGCATCAAACTGAAGACGACCGGCACAAAAAACAAGGTGGCGACGGTGGCGAAAGCCAGCCCGCCGATGACGGCGCGGCCGAGGGGGGCGTTTTGCTCGCCGCCCTCGCCGAGGCCGAGGCTCATGGGCGCCATGCCGATGATCATCGCCAGCGCGGTCATCAACACCGGGCGGATGCGTTGCACGCCGGCCGCGAGCGCCGCGGCGTCCGGGGCCAGGCCGCGCGCGAGGTTGTCCCGCGCGAAGGAGACCACCAGCACCGAGTTGGCCGTGGCCACGCCCAGGCTCATGATCGCCCCCATCAGCGCCGGCACGCTCAGGGTGGTTTGGGTCAGAAACAAGCCCCAGATCACGCCCGCCAGCGCGCCGGGGAGGGCGCTGATGATGATGAAAGGATCCAGCCAGCTTTGAAAATTCACCACCAGCAGGAAGTAAATCAGGACCACGGCCATCACCAGCCCGCCGCCCAGGCCCAGGTAGCTGGCCCGCATGGTTTCGGCCTGCCCGCGCAGGACCACGGTGCTGCCGCGCGGCAGCTCGGCTTTGATTTGCTCCACCAGCGGGCGCACGTCCCGGAGCACTCCGCCCAGGTCGCGGCCCTCGACGCCTCCGTAGATATCAATCACCGGCAGCACATCGTAATGCGAGACCACCGGGGGAGCCTGGGTGCGTTCGAGGTCCGCGACGTTGGCGAGGATCTGCCCGTCGCCGAGGCCGGGGCCGCCGGCGCTGACGGGCATGGCGTTGAGCTGCTGGACGGAGGTGACCGCGTACTCCGGCGCGCGCACGTTGATCAGGTACTGCACCCCCACGTCGGCGTTCAGCCAGTAGGCGGGCTTGACCTGGCTGCTGCCGCTCAGGCCCAGCAACACCGAGTTCGCCACGTTTTGCTCGGTCAGCCCGAGGCCGGCCGCCTTGACGCGGTCCACCATCACTTTGAATTGGGGCAGATTGTCCGGCTGCTGCACCCGCACATCCACGGCGCCGGGGATGCGCTTGATTTGCTCGGCCAGGCGCACGGCCAGGCGGCGGTTGGCCGCCTGGTCGCGCCCGACAAGCTGCACGTCAAAGGGCGCCGGCAGGCTGAAGTTCAGCGTCTGGCTGACGATGTCGGCGGGGAGGAAGTAAAAGAGCGTGCCGGGAAAATCGCGGTTCAGCCGCCGGCGCAGCGCGCGGATATAGGTGTCGGTCGGGGCGTGCCCCGGCCGGAGCGAGACGAGGAGATCGGCGTCGCCGGGGCCGATGACGCCGCTGGTGTTGTAGCTCAAGTTGATCGAGGAGTTGGGAATGCCGATGTTGTTGAGGATGCCGGCGAGCTCGCCCGCGGGCACCAGGTCGCGCACCGCCTCGGTCACCTGCCCGGCCAGGCGCTCGGTCTCCTCGATGCGGGTGCCCGTCGGCGCGCGCAGATGCAGCAGGAACTGGCCGGTGTCCACGGCGGGGAAAAAGTTGCGGCCCAGCGTTTGGGTCAGCAGCCAGGACCCGGCGCAGAGCGCGAGAAACGCGAAGGCAAACGGTTTGCGGTTCGCGAAGCAGGCGGACAACCAGGCCTGGTAACCCTGACGGAAGCGCTCGAAACCGCGCTCGAAGCCCCGCTGCAGCCGCGCGAAAGGGCGCACCCAGAAAGGGCCGCCCGGCGCCGCGCCGTGGGTGTGGGGTTCCACGTTCCGGTAAAACCACGCCACCAGCGTCGGGAGCAGCGTCCGCGAGATCACGAAACTGGACAGCACCGCGAAGACGACCGCCTCGGCCAGCGGCACGAACAAGTAGCGCGCCACGCCGGCGAGGAAGAACATCGGGACGAACACAATACTGATGCACAGCGCCGAGACCAGCGCCGGCATGATGATTTCCCGCTGTCCCTCGAGGATCGCCGCCTCCAGCGGCGCGCCCGCCGCCAGGTGCTGGTGGATGTTCTCGATCGTCACCGTGGCGTCGTCCACCAGAATGCCGACCGCCAGCGCCAGGCCGCCCAGAGTCATCAGGTTGATGGTCTCGCCCAGGGCGCTCAGCGCGGCGATCGAGCAGAGCACCGCGAGCGGAATCGAGAGCGCGATGATGAAAGTGCTGCGCCAGGAGCCGAGGAACAGCAGAATCATCACCGCGGTCAGCGCCGCGGCGATCAAACCCTCGCGCACCACCCCGTCGATCGCGGCGCGCACAAACAGGGATTGATCGGCGAATTCCCGCACCTCGAGATCGGGGGACTGCGTGGCCATGACCTTCGGCAGCGCCGCCTTGATGCCTTTCACCACTTCGAGCGTCGAGGCGTTGCCCGCTTTCATCACCGTGAGCAGCGCGCCGCGGACGCCGTCCTGCCGCACGGCGTTCTGCTGCGGCGTATAGCCGTCATGCACTTGGGCGACGTCGTTCAGGTGAATGGTGGCTCCGCCGGTCACCTTGACGGGCAGATGGTTCAAATCGTCGATCAGCCGCGCGTTGGAATCGACCACCACGCTGAACTCGGTGGTCCCGATTTTCGTGGTGCCGCTGGGCAGGATCAGGTTTTGGGCGTTGAGGGCCTCGACCACGTCCTGCGGGAGGATGTTCCGCGCCTTCAGGGCCGGCAGGTTGAGATCCACGGCCACCACCCGGGTCTTGCCGCCGTAGGGCCAGGGAATCATCGCGCCGCGCACCGTCGAAAGCCCGATGCGCACCTGATTGGCGGCGGCGTCGAAGAGCTCCTGTTCGGACATTTTCGGGCTGCTGAAACTGTATTGCGAGATGGGCACCGTCGAGGCGCTGTATTGAATGACCAGCGGCGGCTGCATGCCGGGCGGCATTTGCCGCAGCATCGTCTGCGCCCCGGCCGTGATCTGGGCGATGGCGGTGTCCACCGAGGAGCCCGGCTGCAAAAAGACCTTCACCACCGCGATGCCGCTGTAGGAGGTCGATTCGATGTGCTGGATGTTGTTGACGGTGACCGAGAGAATCCGCTCGTGCGCGTAGGTGATGCGTTGCTCGACCTGGCGGGCGTCCAGGCCGGTGTATTGCCAGATGATGCTGACCACCGGGATGTCGATGGACGGAAAAATATCGGTTGGCGTCCGCAGCAGAATCAGCGGCGTCAACAACACCAACAGCAGCGCGGCCACCACAAACGTGTAGGGCCGGCGCAGCGCTAAACGAACCATCCACATACCATCGCGTTCTCGTCCGGCTTTACTGACTGGTCAATTCCCTCCGCGGCGCGGGATTCCGGTTTAACCTCCCGCCCCCGCGGCGGCGGGCGCGCCGGCCAGATGCAGCACGGCCGGCGCGAGATCCTCGAGCAGGGCCAGGTCATTGCGAATCCGCGCGTGCAGCAGGTAGCCCATGGCGGTGGAATAAATCCGCGTCGCCGTGGTCGCCGGGTCGCCCGGCTCGATCAGCCCCTGGCGCTGCGCGTCGGCCACCGCGCTCTCGAGATACCGGATGGTGCGCTCGACCAGCTCCTGCGTTTTGCGCCGGATTTTCTCCTCCTGCGTCGCCAGCTCGGCGCCCAGGCTGCCATAGGGGCAGCCGCACACTCCGCCATACTTTTCCGCCCGGATTCGCTGGCGTTCCCGAATGTGGGCGCACCAGCGCTCGAACCGCTCGAGCGGCGGCGTCTGGGCCGAAAAAATCTCGTCCAACTCGGGCTGTTTCTCGCGCCAGTGCTCTTCGTAGGCCGCCACCGCCAAATCAGCCTTCGACGGGAAATAATGATAAAAACTGCCCTTGTGAACCCGCGCGCGCTCGCAGATCTGATCGACACTCACCGCGCCGTAGCTTTGGTTCCAAATGAGCTCGAAACCCACTTGCAGCAGTCGTTCTTTTGTGTCGCCGGAGCGCCCCATGGTTTTATGGTTCATCAGCCAAACGTATTCGGACTATGACGGGACAAGATAGGACAATTGACCGATCATTCAAGTGGAAGATGAAAATTTTTGGAGCGGCGTCCGCCGTTGGCCGCGGGAGAACGGCGAAATCTTCCGGGACGGCGTTTGGCGATGAATGAATCGGTGG
>JBDHQH010000095.1:0-13587 GCA_039806935.1 Verrucomicrobiota bacterium | reverse complement strand
CACGACGGCGAATCCTCCGGACGCGGCGAGAGCGGCCACCGCGGATCCACGATGCCGAGTTGGATTTGCCTGGCGTAACGTTCCTCGCGCAGCGCGTCCCAACCTTTCAGGTACTGGCCGCGATATTTGGCGATGACCTCCTCGGGCGCCCGCAAGGGGAAATGCACCGTGCCCTGGGCGATGTAGAGGAAAAACGGCTGGTGTTGCGCGCGCGCCTCATCCGCGAACTTCAAACCCCAATCCACAAACAAATCCGTCGAATACCAGTCGGCGCCAAAGAGCGGATCCCGCTTCGGAATTTCCTTGCCATCCAGGTAAAGGAATTCGGTTCCCGGCCGGTTTTGTTCGACCGGAAAATACACCTCGCCAAAGCGGGAATTGAGCGAGCGCATGAACCCCCGTTCCCACGGGACACAGCCGTGTTGCTGGCCCAGGTGCCACTTGCCGGTCATCGCGGTAAAATAACCGGCTTGGCGCAACACCTCGGCGATGGTCACGCAGCGCGGCAGCAGGACGCCGTGAAAACCGCGCGAATCGGGTTCGACTTTGTTATCGAGAAAACCCATGCCGGCCTGTTGCGAGTAGAGGCCGGTGAGCAAAGCGGCGCGCGTCGGGCTGCAGCGCGGGGTGCTATAAAATTGATTGAAGCGCAACCCGCCCGCCGCCAGAGCGTCCAGATTCGGCGTGGGAATTTCGCCGCCGAAACAGCCGATGTCGGAATAACCCATGTCATCGGCGAGCATGATCACGATATTGGGCCGCTTCGCTTTCGCGGCGGCCGGCGCGGGCGGCCCCAAAAGCAGGAGCGCCGCGGCAGCGGTCAGCAGAGTGCGAGTCATCACCAGCCGGGAGGATCGCGGGCCGCCCCTGAATCGTCAAGCGTTATCCGCCGCGCGGCGCGACGCCTCTCAAAACACCAGCATCACCTCCGCCCGCAGGAAGGTCATCAGCCCCTGGTGAACGTAATAGTCTCCGGGAAACTGCGCCTCGGCCCAAAGATGCCCCAGGACATGGGGGTTGAACTTATACTTCAGCACGCCGGACACAAAATGGCCGCGGAAGGTCCCCGACCGGCTGAACAGCACCGGCGTCGGCGACGCCACGCCCGCGCCGCGCGTCGGGGTGGCCTGATCCGCGAATAAGGCGTAATAAGCCGCCGTGAAGTCCAGCCCTCGCGCCGGAGTCACGCTCCAGGACGGGCCAATCCGATGCAGGCTCGCCTGCTGGCCCACCCGCGTCTCCGGGGCGTACGAATACAGCCCGATCTCGCCCCAATGCGGCCACCGGCCCCAAAGCACGTCAAACATCTCGTCGGATCCCGTCGCCGGATCGTCCCCCGAGAGATATTCATACGCCAGGGACAACTGTGTGTTCCACCGGTCTTTGACGAGGCAGGTGAGCCGGCTGGTCAGCCCGAAGGCGCTCAAATTCCGGTATCCGGAAGCGCCCGCCGGAAACTTGATGGCCGGGTCCTCCTTTTCCCCAAATTGATACGCCCCTTCCAGCGAGTATTTCCAATGATCCGCCGGCGCGCCGAACACCCGTCCGCCCAGGGTATAAATATCCGCGTTGTCTCCGCACGGGGGCGCCTGGGGATCGTTCAATTTGTCGTCGTGCTTGTAGATAAAGTACGGGTTGAAATTCGCCGCGGGCAGACTGGAATTCACCACGCTGCAAATCACGCCCTTTTCGTTCTGCTCGCTCTGGTAGCGATTCTGGTTATTGAGAGTCGGCAGCCAGGCGTCATCTTTGGCCTCTTGCAGAATCCCGATCACCTCGAACACGGTGCGCCGCTCCTTCCACTCGTACGCGAGCCGGGCGGCATCCAGGCTGAAAGTCCACGAGCCGTCGTACGGCGTCCCCTCCCCGGTAAGCCAGCCATCGCCCAGCAAAATGTCCTGCCGCCCCACCACCACGCTCAGCGGCTGGCCGAGAAGGTTTTTCCATTCCACATTGAGCAGATCGAAAATGCCTTCCGTCGCGTCCGTGCCCGAGCGCCCTTTGAAGGGGGAATACCCGGCCGGCTCCAGCCAGGTGCGGGGTTCCGTCGCCAGGCGGGTGTTCAGCGTCACGTCCGGAACCGGTGTCACCCCGGCCCACAGTCGCGCGCGATAACGGAAATAATCCTGCTCGTGCAGCGGCGCGTGTTGGTTCAGGGTCAGCAAATCCGTGAAATACTCGTTCCGGACGCGAAAATCCGCGCCCCAGGCCAGCCACTCCACCGGATGTTTGAGCTCCGCAATCGTTCGCTCGAGCCCCGCCGGTCCCGGGGCGGCGGGCGCCACGATTTGCGCCTCGGCTGCCGGAAACAGGCCCGCGCACAGTATGCCAGACAAAAATTCTCGCCGCATAAACGTATCGATTCTCAACCGGTCACCCGCCTCGTGTGGAGACCGGCCGCCAGCCGGGCGCAATACTAAGCAACCTCGATTTCCTGTCCAGCAGGAAGCATAACTTTCTAAGTGTGTTCTTACATATTCTCTAATGTATATGCTCAGCAGCTCTATTGCCTGTTCCGGGATTTCCGTTTTGGTTCCCGGCCGCCCTGGTTTAACATGCGCGTCCGATGGAAACGCCGAACGATGGAATCCGCGATGTGCTTCAGTTGCGGGTGCGCTACAGCGAGACCGACCAGATGGGCACCTTCTATAACTCGCGCGCGCTGGAGTGGTTTGAATGCGGGCGCACCGAGCTCATGCGTCGGCGCCTCGGCATGACTTACGCCGAACTGGAGGCTCAGGGAGTCTTTCTGCCCCTGGTGGAGGCGCACCTCGAGTTTCAGGGAGGCGCCCGTTACGACGACCTGCTCGAGATCACTTCGACGGCCACGATGTCCGGGCGCGCCCGCGCGCGGTTTCAGGTGCGGATCATCCACGCCGCGACCGGGCGGCCCGTCGTGCGCGGCTGGACGGTGCATGCCTTCGTCGATGCCGGCCGCAAAGCCATCCGTCCGCCGGCCTGGCTGGCGGAAAAGCTGGGCGGCGCCGGCAAGCCGGCCCGCGCCCCGTAATCGCGGGCGCCGCCCCGCCTCGCTCGGGCGGCCCGCCCACCCAACCCGGAATGGCTAGGGATGCCCTTTGGCCTGGTAGAGGCCCACCGGCGCCCGGGTGGAAATCGCCAGCCGGTTCCAGCCGTTGATCGCCACGATCGCGTACGTCAGATCCACCACCTCCTTCTCGCTGAAGTAACGCCGCACCCCGGCGTACAATTCGTCGCCGATCTCATTTTGGGAAATCAGCGTCACCGCCTCCGTCCAGGCCAGCGCGGCGCGCTCCCGGTCGCTGTAGCAAGGGGCCTCCCGCCACACCGGCAGCAGCAGCAGGCGTTGCTCGTTTTCATGATCCGCGAGCGCATCCTTCGTGTGCATATCCAGGCAGTAGGCGCAACCGTTAAGCTGCGAGGCGCGCGCTTTCACGAGTTGCAGCAGGCTCGTTTCGAGCCCCGACTGCCGCACGTATTTTTCCAAAGACAACAGCGCCTCGAACCCTCCCGGGGCGGCGCTCTGGTAATCAATCCGCTGTTTGGCCGCGTAACCGCAAACCGCGGCGATGCTGTCCGCCGCCGGCGCCTTGTCTTGCTGGAGTTGTTCGCGCAACTCGACGAGGTATTTCTCCGGCCCGCCGCGCCGGTAACCGGTTCTGCCTTTGACTTCCCCGCGCTCATCGAGCAGCAGCACCGTCGGATAACCAGCAACTTCGTACTTTTCCGCCAGGGCTTTGTTTCGCTCCCGCAGCCCCTCCGGCAGCTTCTTCTCGCGCGGGAAATCCGCCATAAAAAGCACGAGGTTGGTCGCCGCGAACTCCTTGAACGCCGCGGTTTCGAGAATCTCCTCGCGCAGGCGCAGGCACCAGGGGCACCAATCGCTGCCGGTGAAAAGCGCGAAAATGGGGCGATGCGCGGCGGCCGCCGCTGTTTTGGCGCTGTCGAAGTCGGTGAAGTAATCTCCGTCCTTCCCCGCGGGTTGGTGGGCGGCCGCCGTCTGGGGGCGCGCGTCCAGTGTCGCGGCCAGGGTGATTCCCAGGGCCAGCAACGATGGTTTCCATTTCATGTTCAATCTCTCTGTTTTGTTTTGAATGCTTGCGAACGAAGCCGTTTCGAGGCATCGATGGCTCAACTTCGTCCCCGCCGCACGCCCGTCAAACGAAAGATTGGCGGCGGGCGGCGCGAGACCTTGCGCCTTCGGCTCAGTCGCCGCGCCGCGGTAAAACCTTGTTCTGGCCTTCGCCCTTCCGCCATCATCCCGCGCTCGATGCAGTCGGAAATTCCACTTCAGCGCAATTACATCCTGGCCGCCCTGATGCTGACCATGATGCTGGCCGCGATGGACACCACCATCGTGTCCACGGCCATCCCCCAAATCGTCGCGGACCTGGGCGGGTTCAAGAAATTCTCCTGGGTGTTTTCGATCTACCTGCTGGCGCAAACCGTCACGATCCCGGTGTACGGGAAGCTGGCGGATCTGTTTGGCCGCAAACGAATCCTCCTCGCGGGCACCACCCTCTTTCTGGCCGGCTCCGCCGCCAGCGCGGCCGCCTGGAACATCGAGTCCCTGATCCTCTTTCGCGGGCTCCAGGGGCTGGGCGCCGGCAGCATCATGGCTTCGGTCAACACCATCGCCGGAGATATTTACACCGTGGCCGAACGGGCCAAAATTCAAGGCTGGCTCTCCAGCACCTGGGGCGTCAGCGCCATCCTCGGCCCGGCCCTGGGCGGCGCGCTCGCCGAGTTTGTGAACTGGCGCTGGATCTTCATCATCAACCTGCCCCTCGGCCTCTTGAGCATGGCTTTCCTCGCCGCCTTTTTCCACGAGCGCCCGCGGCTGGTCAAACCGCGGATCGACTACCGCGGCGCGGCGTTGATCCTGCTGACCATGGGCCTGTTCATCATCTTTCTCCTGGAGGGCGGCCAAAGCTGGCCCTGGCTCAGCCTGCCCAGCCTGGCACTCCTGGCCCTGATCGGCGTCCTGGGTTGGACAACCCTTCAGGCCGAGCGGAACGCCCCCGCCGCCATCCTGCCGCCGTGGATTTGGAAAAACCGCGCCCTCGCCTCCACCAACCTCGCCATGGTGCTCATGGGCATTACCATGATGGGACCCGAAACGTTTCTGCCCACTTTCGCTCAGGCCGCCCTCGGCCTGGGCATCATCACCTCGGGATTCATCCTCGCCAGCATGAGCCTCGGCTGGCCCACCGCGTCCGCGCTTTCGGGAAAGATCTACCTGCGCATCGGCTTTCGCAACACCGCCCTGATCGGCTCCGTGCTGATCGTGATCGCCTGCGCGGGGTTCCTGCTGCTGTCCTGGCCGCAGTCTCCGTGGCTCCTGGTCCTCGACCAGATTCTGCTGGGCGCGGGCTTCGGTTTGCTGAGCACGCCCACCCTGGTCGGAGTGCAATCCATGGTCGGCTGGGAGCAACGCGGCGTGGTGACCGGCTTGAACATCTTTTGCCGCAACCTGGGCCAAAGCCTCGGCGCGGCGATTTTCGGCGCCATTTTCAACAATTCCCTGCAACTGCAAATGCGGCGGGCGCCGGCCGGCCTCTCCACCAACGCCGCCGAGATCCTCCACGTCCTGAAAAGCCCGGACCTTTCCCCCGCTCAAAAAACCTTTCTCCAAAAAGCGGTGAGCGCCTCGACGATCCATATCTACATCGGGTTGACCTGCTTCGCCGTTCTGGCCCTGCTCGCCATGGCGCGGGCCCCGCGCCGGTTGAGCCCGGCCCAGACCCGCTGAAAGCCGCCCCGATTCAGGCTTGCCCGGGCGAAAGAGAGGACTAGGCTCGCCCTTATGAAACTTGACCGCCGGCACTTTTTGAAACTGGGCGCCGCCGCCTCCGTGGGAACTCTGGTCAGCGGGACCGCAACCGGGAGGGCGGACGCCAACACCCCCGCCAAAACCCCGGGGGACGCCCCCCGGGAGTTGATCTGGGGCAACCTGGTGCATCTGAGCATGAACATGTGGTGCGACTGGAACGCCCCCGAGTTGAAGGGCAGCGACTCCGTTTACCAGCCCATGCTGCGCTTCGACCGAACGTTGTGGGACGACTTGCTGGCCGGCATGCGCCAGGGCGGCTTGAACCTGGTGGTGTTGGATTTGGGCGACGCCGTGAAGTACGAAAGCCATCCTGAAATCGCCCTCCAGGACGCCTGGAGCGTCGCCGAGTTGCGGGCCGAGCTGAAGCGTCTGCGCGCGCTGGGACTGGAGCCGATCCCGAAGTTGAATTTTTCCACCACGCACGACGCCTGGCTGGGCCAATACTCGCGCCGCGTCTCGACCGACGCCTATTACCAGGTCTGCGGCGACCTGATCGCCGAGGTGATGGCGCTCTTTGACCGGCCCCGGTTCTTCCACCTGGGAATGGACGAGGAAGACTACGGCAACCAGAAGTACCACGAGTACGTCTGTATCCGGCAGGCGGATTTGTGGTGGCGGGATTTCCTCTTTTTGACGGAACGGGTGGCGCAAGGCGGCGCGCGCCCCTGGATCTGGTCGGATTACGTCTGGCATCATCCGGAGGTGTTTTATAAGAAGATGCCCCGCTCCGTCGTCCAGAGCAACTGGTATTACGACGCCAAATACTCTCCGGAGAACAACCGGGCCAAGGCCTTTCACTCGCTCGAGGAGCACGGCTACGATCAGATCCCTGCGGGCAGCAACTATTACAACGCCACCAATTTCGAGGCGCTGGCCGCCGAATGCCGGCGCGGCCTGGGCGCCCCGAGGCTGCTCGGCTTTCTCCAGACCACCTGGAAGCCGACGCTCGAGAAATACCGCCAGCGGCACCTCGAGGCCATTGAGCAGGTGGCGCGCGCGAGGCAAGCCGCCAGCGGAGGGTAAGGGGTTCGCCGGGATTGCCGCCCGGGCCGGGTTTGGGGGCGGCCGGGGAAGGGCGGCCCGCCTCCCGATCCCGCCGCGCCCCCGGGCCGGCAACACTTGCTGGCGTGGGGCCGCCGGTTTGAGGATATAGTGGAGGGATGAGCGGCTGGCGTTACGCGCAATTTCTCACCCTCGTGCTGTCGATTTGGGCGGCGATGCACGCGTATGTGTTTGCCCGGCTGGGCGGCGTGCCCTGGATCCAGCAGCAGCTCTCCCGCCGCGGTTTAATCCTGCTGGCGTTTCTGTTCTGGGCCGCCTATCCCGTGGCGCGCCTGTTGGAATCCACCCGATTTTTTCCAGCGGCGCGGCTGCTGGAGTATCTGGCGGCGAATTGGGTGGGAACCTTGTTCCTGCTGTTCGCCGCGCTGCTGGCGGTGGATGTGCTTACCCTGGGCGGTTTTTTCTTTCCCCGGCTCGCGGCGCAGCTTCGGGGCGGCGCGGTGGTGGCGGCCCTGGTGCTGGCGGTCTTCGCCCTGATCCAGGGCCATCGCCCGCCGGTGCTCCGCGAGCAGGAGGTTACGCTGCCGGGCCTGCCCAGGGAACACGATGGCCTGCAAGCCGTGCAGATTTCGGATTTGCATCTGGGCACTTTAATCGGCCGGAACTGGCTGCGCCGGCTGGTGAACCGCGTGAACGGAATGCGCCCGGACATCGTGTTCGCCGTGGGCGACGTGGTGGACTCGAATATTCTGCGCGTCGAGCCCCTGCTCCCGGAATTAAACCGCCTGCGCGCGCCGCTGGGCGTCTGGGTGGCGCTGGGAAACCACGAATTTTACGCCGGTGCGGACCGGTGCGCGGAGCTCTTTGAGCGGGCCGGATTCCAGGTGTTGCGGGATGCCGCCGCCGAGGCGGCGCCCGGACTGACGATCGCCGGGGTGGATGATCTCACCGCCCGCGGGCTGCGCGGCCCGGCTGGCCAGGCGGCGGTGGACCAGGCGCTGGGCCAAAGGCGCGCCGGCGGGGTGATACTCCTGTCCCACACTCCCTGGGAGGCGCGCGCGGCCGCGGCGCGCGGCGCCGGGCTGATGCTCTGCGGCCACACCCACAACGGCCAGATCTGGCCCTTCAGCTACCTGGTGCAAAGCCGGTATCCGCTCCTCGGCGGGCGCTACGATTTCGAGGGAATCACCGTGCTCGTGTGCCGCGGCTCGGGCACCTGGGGACCCCGGATGAGATTATGGTATCCCTCCGAGTTGGTGCGGATTACCCTGCGTTCGCCGGAAGCGCCCGGGCGGTAAACGGCCGCGAGACGGCGGGTTATGTCAAAAAAGCTGTTTTTACTGGATGGGATGGCGCTGGTGTACCGGGCGCACTTTGCGCTGATCGCCCGGCCGATCTTCACCTCGAAGGGCGTGAATACCTCGGCCTTGTTCGGGTTCACCCAAACGCTTTTGGAGATCATGAAAACCCAGCAGCCCACCCATCTGGCAGTGGCTTTTGACACCGCCGCGCCGACCCAGCGGCACCTTGATTTCCCCGAGTACAAAGCCACCCGGCAGGCCATGCCCGAGGACTTGAGCCGCGCCCTGCCGGAGGTGCGCCGGCTGCTCGAGGCGCTTCGCGTTCCCGCCCTCGAATGCGACGGGTACGAAGCCGACGACCTCATCGCCACCATGGCGCGGCTGGCCGAGCGGCGGGGATTCGACTGCTACATGGTCTCCTCGGACAAGGATTTCGGGCAGCTCATCAGCGAGCATGTGTTTCTCTACAAACCGGGGCGCATGGGCGATCGCTCGGAAATCCTCGGCTTGCCCGAAATCCGCCGGCGCTGGGGCATCCAACACCCGGAGCAGGTGGTCGATATCCTGGCGCTGATGGGGGATGCCTCGGACAACATTCCGGGTGTGCCGGGCATCGGCGAGAAGACCGCCAGCAAACTGGTCGCCCAATTCGGCAGCGTCGAAAATCTGCTCGCCCGCACCGGCGAACTCACGGGCCGCGTCCGGCAAAACCTCGAGCAACATCGCGAGGCCGCGCTGTTGTCCAAACGGCTCGCCACCTTGAATTGCGAGGTCCCCTGCGCCTGGACCCCCGAAGCGCTCGCAGTGCGGCCCTGGGACGAGGACCGGCTCAAGGCGTTGATGGTCGAATTTGAGTTTAACTCGATCGGACGCCGGCTCTTCGGGGAGGATTTCAAGGCCGGTCACGGCTTTGCTCCCGCGTCCGCGCGGCCGGTGGCGCGGACTACGCCGCACCCGGCTTCCCCGGCCTCGGCGCCGGCGCACCTGTTGAAACTGGCAGACGAGCCCCACGAATACACCACGGCCGCCTCCGCCGGCGAGCGCGCCCGCGCGGTGGCGCAACTGCAACCGGCCGAGCGGCTGGGTTTCGATCTCGCCTGGTCGGGGCACGATCCTAAATCCGGCCGGATTCTCGGCTTCGCGTTCTCGCCCAAGGAGCGCGTGGCGGTGTATTTCCCCGCTCCGCCCGCGGACCCGGAGTTTCAAGCGTTCCTTGAGGAGCTGCGGCCGCTCCTGGAATCTCCCGGGGAAAAGGCCGGCCACGATCTCAAGCCGGATCTGGTCGTCCTCCAGCGCCACGGCCTGCGCCTGGGCGGCGCGCTCTTTGACGCCATGGTCGCGCACAGCCTGGTCGAACCGGACGTGCGCCACACGCTGGCCTATCTCTCCGAATCCCTCCTCGGCCATACTCCGATCGATCTCGCCCAGCTCGCCGCGGGCGAAGCGCGCGCCGGCGGCATCGATTTGCGCGACGTCCCGCCGGCGCGCGCGGCCGAGTTCAGCGCCGAGCGGGCAGATTTGGCGCTGCGCCTCCGCGCGAGGTTGCGAGCGCCCCTGGACGAGAAGCGGCAGGAACAGGTGTTTTATTCCATCGAAGCGCCGCTCCTGCCCGTGCTGGCCGGCATGGAGGCGGAAGGCATCCGGGTGGAGGCGCCCGCGCTGGCGGAGTTCGCGCGGCAGCTCGGCGCGGAACTCGAAGAGCAGGAACAAGCCATCCGCCGCCTGGCCGGACAACCTTTCAACCTCAATTCCCCGCGGCAACTCGGGCAGATCCTGTTCGAGACGCTGAAGATCTCCGCCGCGCCCAAGAAAACCCGCACCGGCCAATACGCGACCGACGAGCAGACGCTGGCGGCCCTGGCGCCCGATCATGAAATCGTGCGGCGCCTGCTCGAGCATCGCGCCGCCGCGAAATTGAAATCCACCTACGCCGACGCCCTGCCGGCGGCGATTTTTCCCGCCACCGGCCGCGTCCACACGACTTTCAACCAGGTGGCCACCAGCACCGGGCGCCTCAATTCACAGGATCCCAATCTGCAAAACATCCCCATCCGCACCGAGCGCGGGCAGGAAATCCGCCGGGCCTTTGTGCCGCGCGGGCCGGATTTTCTGCTGCTTTCCGCCGATTATTCGCAGATCGAGCTGCGCATCATCGCCGCGCTCAGCCGGGAGCCGGGCCTGCTCGAGGCCTTCCGCGCCGGCCTGGATGTGCATGCCGCCACCGCCGCGCGGGTCTTCGGGGTTTTCCTGGAGCTGGTCACCCCCGAGATGCGGCGCAAGGCCAAGATGGTCAACTACGGAATCGCCTATGGCATCTCCGCTTTCGGCCTGGCCCAGCGCCTCGCCATTCCCCGGCGGGAGGCGGCGGAAATCATCGACAATTATTTCCAGCAGTTCGCCGGCATTCGCCAGTACATGGACCAGACGATTCGGTTCGCCCGCGAACACGGCTACGTCGCCACCGTCACCGGCCGCCGCCGCTACCTGCGCGACATCAACTCCTCCAACGCCGCCGTGCGGGCCGCCGCCGAGCGCAACGCCATCAATGCTCCCATCCAGGGGACGGCCGCGGACATGATCAAGATCGCCATGGTAAACATTTATCGCGAACTGGAGGCGCGGAAGCTGAAAACCCGGCTGTTGCTCCAGGTGCATGATGAGTTGCTCTTCGACCTCTTCCGTCCGGAGGAGGCGGAGGTTCGCGCGCTCGTCGAGGACCGGATGAAGACCGCCATTCCGCTCGAGGCGCCCATCGTGGTCGAGGTGGGCGTGGGCGAAAACTGGCTCGAAGCTCACTGAGCCCCCGGAAGGGGGGTATCCACATCCATTGTTCCCGCCGCCGCCCGGGCGTAGCTTCACTCGGAGGATGAATTATGAGGAAGAGTATGGAAAAAGTGCTCCTGAGCACCGGCGCGGGAATTGCCGGGACAGCGCTGATCCGGGGCCTGATCACGGGAACTCAACGCTACGCCCCGCGGACCTTGCCCCCGATGAAAGCAGATCCGGGGCGCTTTATGGTGGCCCAGGCCGAACGGCTGCTGCCCGCGCGGCTGCGGGGCGGAATTCCGGCCCATCTGGAATCCGCCTTCGCGGTGCTCCTCGCCTTTGGCTACGGAGTCAGCGGCGCGGCGGGTTATGCTTTCGCGCGCCGGCGGCCGGGAAACCTGTTTCTGGATGGCGCGATGCTCGGCGCGGCCACCTGGGCGGTCAGTTACCTCGGCTGGGTCCCCGCGACCCGGCTCGCGCCGCCCGTCTGGCGGCAGAAACCGAAACAAATCATCCCCAATCTGGTCAGCCATGCGATTTACGGCATCGCCACCGTGGGCGCCCTCCGGCTGCTGGAAAACCTGCTGCGGCGCTCGCGGCAGGGGCGCTGATCAGGGGCGCCCACGCGGACCTGTGCGGAGCGGGAAAGGCCGGCGCCTGCCGCGCCCGGCTCAGGCGCTTTTCTTCCCGAAATGCGGATCGATTTTCAGCAGCATGGCCAGCGTGAAGCCCGGGATGGCTGAGAAGATCACCCACACAAAAAAATGCCGGTAGCCGACGAGGTCGGCGATCCAGCCGCTCCACATGCCGGGGATCATCATCCCCAGCGCCATGAAGCCGGTGCAGATGGCGTAATGCGCCGTTTTGTGCGGGCCATCGGCGAAATACAGCATGTACAGCATGAAAGCGGTGAAGCCAAAACCGTAGCCAAACTGCTCGACCGCCACAGCGCCGCAAATTGCCAGAAAGTTTTCCGGCTGGAGATAGGATAACAGGACGAAAACGAGCTTGGGCAGGTACATCGCGCAAACCATGATCATCAGCATCTTCTTGAGCCCGTGCCGGGCGGCCGCGAAACCGCCCAGCAACCCGCCGCAAGTAAGCGCCAGAATGCCAAAGGTCCCGTAGGCGATGCCGACCTGGCTGGTGGTCAGCCCCAGACCCCCTGCTTCGCGTCCGTCCAGCAAGAACGGGGAGATGACCTTGACAAGCTGCGCCTCGTCAAAACGGTAGAGCAGGATGAACGCCATGGCGAGCAGCACGCCCGGTTTCTTGAAGAACGACCCGAGCGTGGCGAGAAATTCCCCCACCAGGCTCCGCTCCGTCACCACCGGCCCATCATTGACGGGCCGCGGCAGCATGACCGCATGCCAGCAACTGAAGGCCAGAAACAGGCCCGCCACCACGAACAGCGTGATCGACCACGCCACCGGAATGTTCCCGGAACTGGCGACATAATTCACCTCCGCCTCCCGCCGCAGCTTGGGATCCAACTGCACCACGGCCATGGCCGGTTGCCGCCAGTTGCTTTCATCAAACACCAGGCGCTCCCCCTCCAGCAGCCGGAAGCCCTTGTCGCCCTTGGCCAGGCCGATGTACTCCAGCCCGCCCCGCTGGCGATCAAAGGCCACCACCACCGCGCGCCCGGGCTCGGGCGCCCGTGATAGACCGAGAAACACCACCCCCACGTTGCCGGCGGCGGTGGCTTTCTCGCTCGCCTCCCGGGGAAAATGGCGGCCCAGAAAGCTCTCGAGCGGGCCCGAAACCGCTGCGTGCCAGGCTCGCCCCAGCGGGGCGCTCACCCGCTCGGACCACCACGAGGGCCGCGGCTCCCGCGGCGGCTGGATGGTGATCTCCCGCAAAAAGCCATGGGTCCGGTTCCATGCGCGCGCGCGCTCGACCCGGGCTTTCGCCTCTCCGGCGCTGAGCTCGGTGATCGGCAGCGTCAGGATCGCCGGTTCGGCGAGGATCCGCGCCGGGGCGTTTTCATCCGCGGGGAAGCGCACCGCGAGCGGATCGGGAGCCGCGACCGCCTCGCCGGGGATGGCGCGCACGGACACCGCAAGCGATGGCAGTCCGTTCTTGCTCTCCAACACGCCCGCCAGCACTACCAGCAACCCGCTCCCGACGATCATCGCCGTCCGATAAAAGGTGCTCCGCAGCCCCACCCACCAGGCTTGCTCGTGCTTGGTCAGGCTGAGCATGTAAAAACCGTCCGCCGCGATGTCATGGGTCGCCGACGCGAAGGCCATGATCCAAAACAGGAACAGCGACCATTTGAAAAACGCGCTTCCTTGCACCGAAAACGCCACGCAAGCCAGCCCCAAGGAAACCAAAAACTGCATGACCACCACCCAAAACCGCTTGGTTCGGGTGATGTCCACCAGCGGGCTCCACAACGGCTTGATCACCCAGGGCAGGTACAGCCAACTCGTGTACAGGGCGATGTCGGTGTTCGAAATGCCCAGGCGCTTGTACATCACCACCGACATCGTCATCACGATGACGTAGGGAATGCCTTGCGAGAAATAGAGGCTGGGCACCCAATACCAGGGAGAGCGGGCGGTGACCTGGCCGGCGGCTTTGGCAGCCCGCCCCTTCGCCGGAACTGAGGAGGATGTCATAGTCAAGCTTGGCGACTATCCCGTAAAACCCCGTGGGGGAGCAAGTGCAAAGACCCCGACCGAAAGCTTCCCCCCGCGGCGG
>JBDHQH010000009.1:0-61470 GCA_039806935.1 Verrucomicrobiota bacterium | reverse complement strand
ACTCCCTGGTACGCCAGATTATGAATAGTCAGGCACGTGCGTGGCGTCCCCTGCCCCGGATTGGATCGCTCGCGGTCCCGCAGAAATAAAATCGCCGGAGCGGCCTGCCAGTCGTGAGCGTGCAACACCTCGGGTTTCCAGGGCAGATGCGCGGCCAGATGGGCGGCGGCCTTGGAAAAAAAGATAAACCGATCCGCGTTGTCCGGATAATCTACGCCGTCCTTTTGGTAAAGTTGCGCTCGCTGATAGAAATCCGGCTGATCGATGAAATAGATCGTCAGATTCGGCTCCGGCTCGAGGGTCCAAACCTCGCCGCTTACGCGTCGATGCCCGAGGGGGAAGTCCAACGACCCCCCCCCCGGCTGAAGGCCGGTGAACCGCTCGCGGATGCCAGCGAACAGCGGGGTGACCAGGCCGACGTGGTTTCCCGAGCGCGCCAGAGCTTTGGCCAGCGCCGACACCATGTCCGCCAGTCCCCCGGTTTTGGAGTAGGGATGCGCCTCGCTGCTGGCCAGAAGAATCCTCATGCCGCCAGGGTTGCGCGTGAACGGCGCTGGAAAGAAGCGCGCATCAGGCCGGAATCTTGTCGCCCTTGAAGTACCCTCGCAAGGCTGGAGGAATCACGACGCTGCCATCCGCTTGTTGAAAGGTTTCGAGCAGGGAAACAAACAAACGCGCGAGCGCGGTGCCGCTGCCGTTCAGAATGTGCGCAAACCGATTCTCACCAGCCTCCGTTTTGAACCGCAGATTCATGCGCCGGGCCTGGAAATCCTCGCAATTCGAGACGCTGGACACTTCCAGGTAGCTCCCCTGCCCCGGCGCCCAGACTTCGATATCGTAGGTTTTGGCGCTGGCGAACCCCAGATCCCCGGAGCAAAGCAGCACTACCCGATAATGCAATCCCAGCGCCCGCAGCACCTGCTCCGCATGAGCCAGCATTTTCTCGTGCTCGGCAGGGCTGTCCTCTGGACGCGTAATCTTGATCAATTCCACCTTGTCAAACTGATGCACCCGGATGATCCCGCGCGTGCCTACTCCCGCCGCTCCCGCCTCGCCGCGAAAGCAGGGTGTGTAGGCGCAGTATGAAATCGGCAATTGGTGTTCCGCCAGAATTTCCTCCCGATGAATGTTCGCCACCGGGGTTTCGGCGGTCGGAATCAGATACAATTTGCCGAGCGTCGAATCATCCAAACCCTCGCGCACGGCGTAGTACTGGTCAACGAATTTCGGGAATTGCCCCACGCCGGTGAGGCATTGCGGCCCGACCATGAATGGCGGAGAGACCTCCGTGTAACCGTGCTCGGTCGTGTGCAAATCCAGCATGAACTGGATCAACGCCCGCTCCAGCCGCGCGCCCTGATTTGTGTACAAGACAAAGCCGCTTCCCGAGAGCTTCGCCGCCCGGGCAAAATCCACCAGTCGGAGTTGTTCGCAAAGCTCGACATGCGATTTGGGCGTGAAGGAAAACGACGGCTTCTCTCCATGGGCGCGAAGCACGGAGTTGTCCTCGGACGATTTCCCGAGCGGAACGCTTGGATGCGGCAGGTTCGGGAGGGTCAGCATCAGTTGGTCCCGGGCTTCATTGATCGCGGCGGCCTGTTCGTCCAGTTCGGCGATTCGATTTCCCAACTCCCGAGTCTCTTTTTTCCGAGCCTCGGCTTCCGCGAATTTTTTCTGGCCCATCAAGGCGCCGATTTCCTTGGATACGCGGTTGCGTTGTGCTTTGAGCGTTTCCACCTCGGTCAGCAGTCCGCGTCGGCGCTCGTCGAGTTCGAGAGCCTCCCCGACGCGCGTTTCGTCCCCCGCCGCGCGCGTCGCCAGGCGCTGGCGCACAAAATCGCCCTTTTCCCGTATTAAACGGATGTCAAGCATCGGCGAAGTATAATTACGCCCCACCGGCGGGCAAGTGAGGAGTGCCATCGCGCGGCCGCGGACGAGAGAGAGGATTCGCCGTCGGTTTTGAGGTCATGGTCACGGGCGCGATCGCGTCGGCGAGCCGTCCGCCGCGCCCGCCGGAGGCGCTTTCGCTGATCTCAAAATGATGCTGGCGTAATGCCTGATTGGCGGCAATTGCGCACGGATGCGGTTGCTGACCACGCACAAGGAGACCAACTGGAGCGGATTATCCGGGGAAAGAATGGTGGCGTGGAGGTCCGCTTCGGAGCGCAGCCACGCGGGGCGCGCCAAATCGAGGGTGAAGGAAGGAGTGGCGGTCGTGTCGTACGGCGTCCGAGCGTTCACCTGGCAGTTGTTGACATCAATGAAGGATTCGCGGGCCGACAAGTTTTGGTACAGCGTTAATCCCACAGTTGTCGGCGCGTTGTCAGAGATAAGCACCGGCGCGACACCAAGAAAGGCGTAAGCGTCAGCGATGATTTTTCCCAGTCCGGCGAGCCTGGCGGCGCGTTCTGCCGCTGTCCCTTGGTAATACTCCCAGCCGGGATTTTGGCCGAGATAACGGACCATTCCGGCACCCGCAAAATGGGTGTGGTCGGCCGGGGGCGCCTCGTAGTCCGCCACGCCGGTCAAAGACGCCAGCACTGGAGTTTTAGCAGCGGCGAAATTTCCGTTTTCCCCTTCGAGGGCGCCACTGTCGCCAGTCACGATAAGATAGCCGCCACCGGCCACCCAGTCACGCAGCACAGCCACGTCCGCGGCTTCAAAAACACTGGCATTGGGAAGAATGAGGACGCGAAGAGATGCCAGCAACCCGGGCTCGGCCAGCTTCCATTCCGGAACGATCCGGTATTGATGGTGCAATTCGCTCAACGCGGTGCCCCAACCCCAGACGGCATATTGGTGCTGTTGCCGGGGAAAATTCAAGGCGTCGCCGGGAAGCATCGTGGCGTTGATGGTCGAGGTGGAAAGATAAAGGCCGACCTCCTCGACGGGTCGGCGACCGGTGAACGCCGGGGCGGCTTGCCGAGCCACAAAGGAAAGAAAAGCCTTTTGTGTCTCCGGCGGGCCACAAAACGCCGGATCCCCGTCGATAAAAAACGGAGTGGCATGGTTGGCCAGCATTTCGTAGAAGAGCGCCAGAGCCGGGCCGGAGTGGCGCAACACCTCTTCGTGCCCGTGATTATAGAGCCAAACGTTGACAAAGCGGCTGCGGCCTTGTTCCCGCGCGGCCTTGTACACTGGCGCCAGTCGGCCGTAAGGCGGCAAACCAAAACCGCGAGGGCCGCCGGCGACATTCCAGCCGAGGCTCAATTCCGTGCTAGCCAAATCAAAGGTGCCGCGCGCCCATCCACCGTTGCTCGGGAGTTGGTCGTTGGCCAACAACGCGAAATTTGTCTCACCGCCCAAAGCCGCCGCGGCGTGGACCGCCTGGTCGTAACCCGCCAGCGCGGCGGTGCCGTTCTGTCGCCGAAAGATTTTGTAAGCCGACCATACGGGATTGGTGAGCCATCCGGGATTCGACCAGGCGGTGGCGGTCAGGCTCGTTCCCGAGAGTTGGTATTGATTGGACGCAACCGTCAAAAGATAGCTGCGAACGTCAAAATTCGTAATGGAGAAACTCGGCGCTTCGGGCGCCAGCACACCCCAGGCGGCGAGTTGATCCGGCGTGAATCGGTTCGTCAGATAGGACCGAAACAGCGCCACGCTCCAGTCGCCGAAAGCGGAGGCCACGGGGCCGTGCGCCATAAAGCTATCCCAACCGCTGAAGTTATCCGTCCAGCTTCCTCGAAGGCCGGCCAATCTCACCGCGGCCAGAGTTTCGGCAAAGGCGTAGTTGGTCCAGGCGGGGCAAGCCGCATCCTTGCCCAACCGCACTTCCCCAGCGGAGGCGGCAGCTTCCGGAATCCACAACTCGCCAGGGCGAGTCGCATCATTCCGACCGCGCGGAATAAACTCATAGTCCGCATTGCCCAACACACTGCCGTGAATGCTCTTGGATCCGCCTGCATCATACACCCGGCTGCTCCTCGGATCACCGACGGCCGCGGGGCCGTGGAGAAAGCCGGTGGCGATGGCTCCATCGGGATAAACCATAGGCTCACCGCCGTACACGGGGTGAAAGCGCGTGTAGGGGCGCGCGAAGTATCCGGGTTCGCTCTTTTTCGCGGGCCAACCGCCGGCCAAATCGTCGAACCATGTCCAAGCCCCGGCCCAGGCGATCGGGCCGCCGCCGTACTCGGCCCAATTCCAGAAATGCCGCTGGGGCAGCCAGCGCGATTGCTCCTCGCTCCATTGCAGTTCGACGATGGGATTGGCCGCCTGACCCCAGGCCTCGTTGTAGCTCAAGCAAGCGATTCCCGCGCTCTGGAACCGAGCGACGGTATTTGAGGCCGTCAGGCCGTCGTCGTTTCCGAACGTAAACCACAACCCCCAACTGGGATCGTGGGCCGCCCCTTGGATCACCGCGTTGGCGCTGTACGCCCGTGCGGCACTGAGTGATCGCGTTTGCACCACCCGCGGAAAATCATCCCACCAGGCCGGAGGGCCAGCGCGCGAGGCGGCAATCATTAAGCAAAACGCGAGCGCCGCACCCAGTCGCCGCTGGATGTCCGTCCAGTGGAACTGCGGGAAATGGCAGCCGTCGCGCCGCACCCCGCGATGCGCCGCCCGGCAGCCACCCACTCGGCGCGATTCCGCGAGCATACCGCCTTTCGCGCCGGTGTTAGTCCACCAGCCGGTACCAGTTGTCGCGCTGGCGCGGCTCGTATCCGAGCTCCGAGATCAGTCGCCGCATGTCTGTGACTGTCATGCGAAAGGTGGCGCCGGCCTGGGAAACCACGTTTTCCTCGATCATGATGCTGCCCAAATCATTGGCCCCGTACTTCAACGCCACCTGCCCGACCTCCTGCCCCTGCGTCACCCAGGAGCTCTGTACGCTCGGGAAATTATCGAGATAAATGCGCCCGAGCGCTTGAGTGCGCAAATATTCGTGGGCGCCGACGGTCGGGGCTTTCAGCCGGGTGTGCTCGGCTTGAAAGGTCCAACAGATGAAGGCGGTGAACCCCCCGGACTTGTCCTGTTGCGCGCGGAGGCGCTCCAGATGCTCGATCCGGTCCGCAATCGTTTCCACATGTCCGAACATCATCGTGGCGGAAGAGTTCAGGCCTAATCCGTGCGCGACCTCCATGACTTCCAGCCAGTCATCAGTCATCGCCTTGAGCGGCGAGACCCGCCGACGGACGCGATCCACCAGAATTTCGCCGCCGCCGCCCGGGATCGACCCGAGTCCGGCGGCTTTGAAGTCGCCGATAATCTGTTCTAGCGGCTCGTCAAACACCTCCCGTAAATGGATGAACTCGCTCGGACTGAACCCGTGGATGTTCACCTGGGGAAACTTGGTTTTGAGATGCGTCAGCAAATCCAGATACCATTGCTTTTTCAGCGCCGGATGGTGCCCTCCTTGCAGTAAGATTTGTGTGCCTCCCAGGGCGATGGTTTCCTCGATTTTCTGGTCCAGTTCCGCCTCTGAAAGGACGTAGGCGTCCGCATCCTTTTCGGTGCGATAAAATGCGCAAAACTTGCAATAAACATTGCAGATGTTCGTGTAGTTGATGTTGCGATCCACGATGAAGGTGACGATTTGGTTGCCCCGCCCGTCGTGGGCTGTCGCCCGCGCCAGTTGTCGGCGGCGATCAGCCAGCGCGCCCAGCTCCTCCAGCGGCAACCGGTACAGCCGCAGTGCTTCGTCCGGGGTAATCCGGTGGCCACCCCAGACCTTTTGCAGCAATCCATCCAGTTCCGCGTCGTAAATCACGCCGGGAAAGTAGCGGCGAATCCGCTGGAAAACAAGCGGCGGCCGAGGACGGTTCTTCGGGGCGAAAACGGCTTGCCCCGGCTCAGGCGCCGGCGAATAAGTCAAGGGGCCATTCAGGGGTTTCCCGACGTCGAACATGTGATATGCTCTCCCGGGGTAGAAAACGAGGCCATGGACAACAAAGAGTAAGAGAATCGCAAAAAGTGTGGGGCGCAGGGTTTGCTCCCCAAGTAAAACAGCATACCTGTTTTGAGAAGACATACAGTTTAAATTGAGCTTATACGTGAAACCGATCCTTTTTAACAACACCGTGTTGCGGGATGGCCATCAGTCGATGGCCGCCACCCGGATGACCACCGCGCAGATGTTGCCGGCCGCTCCGATCCTGGATGGCATGGGCTTCCACGGCCTGGAAACCTGGGGCGGCGCCACCATCGATTCCTGCCTGCGTTACCTGAACGAGAATCCGTTTGATCGTCTGCGGCAGCTCAAGCAGGCGGCGCCCCAAACCCCCCAGCTCATGTTGTTGCGGGGCCAGAACATCGTCCAGTACGCCAGCTTCCCCGACGATGTGGTGGAAGCCTTTGTCCGCTGCATGTGCGAGAACGGGATGGACATTATCCGCATCTTTGACGCGCTGAATGACGTGCGGAACCTGAGCACCGCCATCAAGGCGGTGCGGCGGAACGGGAAGCACGCCCGGGGCGAGCTTTGTTACACCATCAGTCCGGCGCACACCGTGGAGAATTTCGTCAAGCTGGGGGTCGAGCTGGAGAAAATGGGCTGCGATTCGCTCGCGATCAAGGACATGTCCGGCATCCTTCAGCCGCAAATCGCCTTCCGGCTGGTGAAGGAGCTGAAAGCCCGGGTGGGACTGCCCATTACCCTGCATACACACGACACCGCGGGACTGGGCGCGGCCAGCTACCTGGCGGCAATCGAAGCCGGGGTGGATTGCGTGGAAGTGGCCATCTCGCCTTTTGCCAACGGCACCTCCCAGCCTGATACCCAGCGCATGCTGGCTTTGCTGGAGGGTCATCCCCGTTGCCCGAGCTTCGACACGGAGAAGCTGGCGAAACTGCGGGATTATTTCGAGGGTGTATATAAAGAGCTGGCCGCGTACACCAGCCCGGCCAACGAGCGTGTGGACAGCGATATTCTGATCTATCAGGTGCCCGGCGGAATGCTCTCGAATTTCCGCACCCAATTGAAAGAGCAAGGCATGTCCGCCCAGTTCAACGACGTGCTGAAGGAAATTCCCATCGTGCGCGCGGCGCTCGGTTGGGTTCCGTTGGTGACGCCGACCTCTCAGATTGTCGGCACTCAGGCGATGATGAACGTGAAGTTCGGGCGCTGGAAGATGATCTGCCAGCCGGCGC
This sequence comes from Verrucomicrobiota bacterium, assembly GCA_039806935.1. Taxonomy (GTDB): domain Bacteria; phylum Verrucomicrobiota; class Verrucomicrobiia; order Limisphaerales; family UBA8199; genus JBDHQH01. The sequence goes on along the minus strand of JBDHQH010000009.1, from coordinate 54,378 downwards.
AGGACATCGCGCTCGGCAAATACGGGCGCACACCCGGGCCGATTGACGCGAACGTGCTTGCCCAGGTCGAGAAACAGACCGGCAAAAAGCCGGTAACGGAGCGCCCGGCGGATCTGCTCGAACCCGGTTTGGAGAAGTACCGGAAGCAGTGCGCCGACAAGGGACTTCCGACGAACGATGAAATTGTGGTTTTGTTCGCCATGTTCCCGCAGCAGGTCGAAGCCTTGCTCAAGCCGAAGCCAGAGGGCGGGCCGTCCGCTCCCGCTCCAGCCACGGCCAGGCCCGCGCCCGCGGCCGGCGGCGCTCCGGCGCTGCCCGCCCGCCCGCCCGCTCCCGGCAGTCGGCGAATGTACGTCACCGTCGAAGGCAAACGCCATGAAGTGACAGTCGAGGCGCTCGAAGTTTGAATGCTATGGACACGACCCCTCAAACCAGCCAGGCGAAGCTCTTGGCCGACTTCCCTCCCGCCGATTACGGCCAGTGGCGGAAGCTCGTTGAAACCGAGCTGAAAGGCGCGCCCTTTGACAAGCGGATGATGACCTCCACTTACGAGGGGATTACCCTGCGCCCGATCTATCGGCGCGAGGATATCGCTGAACTGCCGCAGGTCAACTCCTTCCCGGGTTTTGCGCCCTTCGTGCGCGGGGCCACTGCCAGCGGCTATCTGCGCAAGCCCTGGGATGTGTCCCAGGACATCGCCTTCTCGAGCCCTACGGAGTTCAATCACGCGGCGCGCAACTCGATTGAGCGCGGACTGAAGGCGCTAAACATGGTGCTGGACCGAGCCACCCGGGACGGGCATGACCCGGACTGGGCCGAACCCGAGCAGGTGGGATCAGGCGGCCTCTCGATCGCCACCCTCGCGGATTTGGATCGGGCGCTCGATGGGATTGATCTGGAGAAAACCTATTTGCTGGTTCGCTCCGGCGCCTCGGCGATGCAGTTCGCGGCGTTGCTGGTCGCTCTGGCGCGTCAACGGCGCAAGACCCTGACCGGTTTGCGCGGCGTGATTGAAATGGATCCGCTCGGGGTGTTGGCTCATGAAGGCCGATTGCCGCAATCACTCTCGGGCGCGTATGAAGAGATGGCCGCGCTCACCCGCTGGGCCTCGGAGCGCGCGCCGCATTTGCACACCATCTGCGTCCACAGCCGCTCGTGGCATGAAGCCGGCGCCAACGCCGTCCAGGAACTTGCCTTTACTCTGGCCATGGCCGTCGAGTATTTGCGCGCTATGAGCGAGCAAGGTTTAGGGGTGGAAGTGGTGGCGCCCAGAACCCGGTTTGCGATGACTGTCGGCACCCACTTCTTCATGGAAATTGCCAAACTGCGCGCCTTGCGGATGCTCTGGTCGCGCGCCGTCGCCGCGCTGGGAGGCAGCCCGGGCGCGCAACGCATATCACTGCATGTGCGGACCTCCTTGTGGAACAAGACCGCCAACGATCCCTACAACAACCTGTTGCGCGGCACCATCGAAGCCTTTGCCGGCGTACTCGGCGGCTGTGAAAGCATGCAAGTCGGCGCTTTTGACGAAGTCATTCGCCGTCCGGACGATTTCAGCCGGCGCCTGGCGCGGAACATCCAACTCGTGTTGCAGAAGGAATGCCGTCTGGAGCACGTCATCGACCCCGCCGGAGGCTCCTGGTATGTGGAGACGATCACCTCCGAGCTGGCTCACAAGGCTTGGGCGTTGTTTCAAGAGATCTGGAAAATGGGAGGCCTCGAAAAAGCCCTGCGCGAGGGCTTTCCGCAGCAGTCCATCGCCGCCACGGCTGCGGAGAAACTCAAGGCCGTCGATCGCCGGAAAGACTCCATCGTTGGGGTCAATCAGTACGCGAATCCGAAGGAGACACCCTTGGAGCAACCGCCCGTTGATGCCCATGCTTTTCATCAGCGCCGGGTGCGGCAGGTCACCGCGCACCGGACCTCGATGGAGGAGGATCAAAGCGAATTGGTGTTGCAGCGGCTGGCGCGCGTGGTGAACGCCAAGGGAGCGCAGCTTTTTGAAGCTTGCGTCGAAGCTGTGGCCGCCGGGGCCACCATCGGCGAGATTACCCGCGCGGTGCGGATCAACGACAGCCCTTATCCCCCCATTACGCCAGTGTGCCTTACTCGCGCCGCCCAGAGAATCGAGCGGCTCCGCGCGTCCATGGATCGGCGGGTGGCGGCGACGGGCGCACGGCCGGAGGTCTTTCTCTGCAACCTGGGCCCGTTGAAAGAACACAAAGCCCGCGCGGATTTCTCGCGTGGATTTTTCGCCGTGGGCGGTTACGAGGTTCTTTCCCCGGCGGGTTTCAAAACACCCGAGGCCGCGGCGGAGGCCTTTGGCGCCTCGAAAGCCCCAATCGCTGTGATTTGCTCGACGGACGACCATTATCCCACGTTAGTGCCGCCGATGGTGAAGGCGCTCCGCGCACAGCGTCCGGAGGTCATCATCGTCCTGGCCGGATACCCAACGGAGCAACTGGGCGCCCTGAAGGCGGCGGGGGTTGATGAATTCATCCACCTGCGCGCGGACGCCGCGGCTCTGCTCGAAAAATTCCACCAGCTCTTGAAAATTCAGTCATGAAACCGTTTCCCGATTTTTCCCAAATTCCCTTCGAGGCCGCTCTCGCGCCCGTGACGTTCGCGGAATGGCGCGTGCAGTTCGAGGAGGAAACCGGCCAGTCGCTCGAGCAGGCGGTTTACAAAACGCTCGAGCAAATCGACCTCCAGCCGCTCTACACGGCGGAGGATCTCAAGGGCTGCGAGCATCTGAACGGCCTGCCGGGGATTCCTCCCTACCTGCGGGGCCCCTACGGTTCGATGTACGTGAGCCGCCCGTGGACAGTGCGGCAATACGCCGGCTTCTCGACCGCCGAGGAAAGCAACGCCTTCTATCGCCGAAACATCGCCGCCGGCCAGCAAGGGCTTTCCGTGGCCTTCGATCTGCCCACCCACCGCGGCTACGACTCCGATCACCCGCGGGCCTTCGCGGATGTCGGCAAGGCAGGGGTGGCGGTCGATTCCATCGCGGATATGAAAGTGCTTTTCGAGGGGATTCCCTTGGACCGCATCTCCGTCTCGATGACCATGAATGGAGCGGTGCTGCCGATCCTGGCGTTCTACATCGTGGCGGCCGAGGAGCAAGGCGTAAAACTCGAACAACTCTCGGGAACGATCCAGAACGACATTCTCAAGGAGTACATGGTTCGGAACACTTACATTTATCCGCCGGCGCCCTCGATCCGGATTATTGCCGACATCTTCGCCTTTGCTTCGAAGCACATGCCCAAGTTCAACTCGATTTCCATTTCCGGCTATCACATGCAGGAGGCGGGTGCGACGGCCGATCTGGAAATGGCCTACACGCTCGCCGACGGCCTCGAGTATGTGCGCACGGGCCTCAAGGCCGGCATCGATATCGATGCGTTTGCCCCGCGGCTTTCGTTTTTTTGGGCTCAAGGAAAACACTTTTTCATGGAAGTGGCCAAAATGCGCGCCGCCCGGGCGCTTTGGGCCAAGCTCATCCATCAGTTCAATCCCAAAAATCCAAAGTCGATGGCCTTGCGGACCCACTCCCAGACGTCCGGCTGGTCGTTGACCGAGCAAGATCCCTTCAACAACGTCGCCCGCACCTGCCTCGAGGCCATGGCCGCGGCATTGGGTCACACTCAATCGTTGCACACCAATTCCTTGGATGAGGCCATCGCGCTGCCGACGGATTTTTCCGCGCGCATCGCCCGCAACACCCAATTATTTCTTCAGGAGGAAACCGGCATTTGCAAGGTGATCGACCCGTGGGGCGGCTCGTACTTCGTCGAGGCGCTGACCGACGCGATCATGAAGCGGGCCTGGGGGCATATACAAGAGATCGAATCTCTGGGTGGCATGGCCAAAGCCATCGAGACCGGCTTGCCGAAACTGCGCATCGAGGAAGCGGCCGCCCGGCGGCAGGCGCATATTGACTCCGGACGAGAAGCCATCATCGGCGTCAATCTGCTCCGCTTGGAACGCGCCGAGCAGCTCGAGGTGCGCGAGGTGGACAACACCGCCGTGCGCCAGGCGCAGATCGACCGCCTGAGCCAGATTAAATCCGGACGCGACAACCCCCGAGCTCACGCCTGCCTGGAGGCGCTCACCCGCTGCGCGGAGAGCGGCCAGGGCAACCTGCTGGCTCTCGCCATCGAAGCCGCCCGCGCCCGCGCCACTCTGGGCGAGATTTCCTTTGCGCTCGAAAAAATCTTCAACCGGCATAAAGCCGTCGTGCGATCCGTGTCCGGTGTGTATCAATCCGAGTACGGGCAGGATCAGCCGATGGAGCAGGCCCGGCAGCTAACCGATGAGTTCGCGGCGCGCGAGGGCCGCCGTCCGCGCATTCTCATCGCCAAGATGGGGCAGGACGGGCATGATCGCGGCGCGAAAGTCGTGGCCACGGCTTACGCGGATATCGGCTTTGACGTCGATATCGGCCCGCTGTTCCAGCAGCCCGACGAGGCGGCGCGAATGGCGGCGGAAAACGACGTGCATGTGGTCGGCATCAGCTCGCTCGCGGGCGGACATAAAACCTTGCTGACGCAATTGGTGGGCGAATTGCGCAAGATCGGACGCGACGACATCATGGTGGTAGTCGGCGGGGTGATCCCGCCGCAGGACTACGAGTTTTTGAAACAAAATGGCGCGGACGCCGTTTTTGGGCCGGGCACGTTTATCCCGGACGCCGCGAAAGAGATTCTGACCCGGCTCAACGCCCGTGCGGGATGATCCGCCCCTGACGGAGCGGGTGAGAACCGAACGGTATGGAAGATTCCAACGGGAATTCCGGCGGCGGTGCAAGGGTGACATCCCGGCGGCCATTGACCGTTGAGGACTACACGACCGGAGTCGCCGCGGGCGACCGCGGAATGCTGGCACGGGCGATCACCCTGATCGAGAGCCGATCGAGACTGCATGCCGCACTGGCGCAGGAAGTTTTGCAACGATTGCTGCCACGCACGGGCAATGCCCGGCGGGTGGGTATTACCGGGGTTCCCGGGGTGGGTAAAAGCACGTTTATTGAGACGTTTGGATGCCACCTGATCGAACGGGGGCGCCGGATTGCGGTGCTGACGATCGATCCGAGCAGCGCGCGCACTGGCGGCAGCATCCTCGGGGATAAGACCCGGATGGAACGGCTGAGCCGGGAGCCCAACGCGTTCATCCGGCCTTCGCCCTCGGGCGACACCCTGGGCGGCGTCGCCCGGCGCACACGGGAAACGTTGCTGCTTTGTGAAGCGGCTGGGTTTGACACGATCCTTATCGAGTCGGTCGGGGTCGGTCAGACTGAGATTGCCCTGCGGTCGATGGTGGATTTTTTTCTGCTGCTGCTCCTGCCCGGGGCGGGAGACGAGTTGCAAGGCATCAAGAAGGGCATAGTGGAAATGGCGGATATGGTTTTGATCAACAAAGCGGACGGTGACAATCGCCTCCGGGCCGAACAGGCCCGCCTCGAGCAGGACGCCGCGCTTCATTATTTGCAACGCGCGACGCCCGGCTGGCAAACGTCTGTGCGGCTCGCATCCGCCCTCACCGGCGAGGGCATCCCGGACGCTTGGGAAACCATCGAACGCTTTTATACGGAACTGGAACCGAAGGGCGTTATTCGCCAACGCCGCCAGCGGCAAACACTAGATTGGCTGGCGGATCTGGTGCAGGATGAACTCAAACGGAGATTCTACCATGACCGGCGAGTTACGGAACGCCTTCCGGCGGTGCGCGAAGCCCTCTTGAAAGATGAAACCACCGTCGCGCGGGCCGCCGCCGAATTGCTGGATGTCTTTCATCCTGACAACGGTCTGACGGTCCCCCCGCAATAAACTTTATGCTCAAAAAAATTGATCACCTGGGAATCGCGGTCAAGTCACTCGACGAAGCCATTCCTTATTACGAAAAGGCGCTGGGGCTCAAGTGCGAGCACCGCGAGGAGGTCCCCTCGCAAAAGGTGCGAACGGCATTTTTCAGCGTCGGCGAGGTTCACCTCGAATTGCTAGAACCAACCAGCCCCGATAGCCCAATCGCCAAGTTCCTCGAAAAAAATCCCTCTGGCGGCATCCATCACGTCGCCTTCGGCACGGATAATATCACGGGCCAGCTCCAGCAAGCCGCCAATGCGGGGGTGCGACTGATTCACGAGCAGCCCTTCGAGGGCGCCGCCAACAAATGGGTGGCGTTTTTGCATCCCAAATCGACCTTTGGCGTGCTCACCGAATTCTGCGCTCCGAAGAACTGCGAAACTGGAAATACCCTGTCTTAACCATCCTTCGATCTATTTTTATGGCCATACCTAAAGCAGCAGTGGAAGAACTCCAACAACGTCGGGCCGCGGCCCGCGCTGGCGGAGGCCAGGATAAACTCGAAGCGCGCCGCAAGAAGGGGGTGATGACCGCCCGCGACCGGCTGGGCGAACTGTTTCAAACCGGCACCTTTCAGGAATGGGGCATGCATGCCGACCACGACTGCCATAATTTCGGCATGGAAAAGAAATCCCTGCCGGGTGATGGCGTCGTGACCGGCACCGGTCTGGTGGATAGCCGCCTCGTGGCCTCCTTCAGCCAGGACTTCACGGTCAGCGGCGGTTCCCTCGGGCGGATTCACGCCAAAAAGATTTGCGATGTGATGGAATACGCGCTCAAAGTCGGTTGTCCGATCATCGGCTTTAACGATTCCGGCGGCGCCCGGATCCAGGAGGGCGACGACTCGCTCTCCGGCTACGGGCAGGTGTTTTTCAGGAACGTGCTGGCCTCGGGGGTGATTCCGCAAATCGCCATCGTCGCCGGCCCTTGCGCCGGCGGCGCGGCCTACTCCCCCGCCCTGATGGACTTCATCATCATGGTGAGGAATTCCTCGAACATGTTCATCTGCGGCCCTGAAGTCATCCAGGCGGTCACCGGACAGAAGACCACCATGGACGAAATCGGCAGCCCGATGGCCAACGCCAGCGTTAGCGGGAATGTTCATTTCGTGGCGGAGAACGACGCTGACGCCGTGCGCATCGCCAAAAAACTCCTTTCGTTCATTCCCTCCAATAATTTGCACGATCCGCCACATAAAGCCTCTCCGGAAGTGGATTTAAGCCCCGACCCGGAGATGATCAAACTCATTCCAGAGGGAGCTAAAGATCCCCTCGATGTCACCAAGGTCATTGCGCGGCTGGTCGATGGCGGCGATTTCCTTGAGGTGCATCAGGCCTGGGCGCGCAACATGATCGTCGGATTCGCGCGCATTCAGGGCATCTGCGTGGGCATCATCGCGAATAATCCGGCGGTTAAAGCCGGCACGTTGGATATCGACTCCTCGGACAAGGCGGCCCGGTTCATCCGTTTCTGCAACGTGTTCAGCATTCCGCTGCTTACTTTGGTGGATGTCCCCGGGTTTATGCCTGGCGTGCAGCAAGAACGCGGGGGCATCATCCGGCATGGGGCCAAGATGCTGTTTGCCTACGCGTCGGCCACGGTGCCCAAAATCACCCTGATCATGCGCAAGGCTTACGGCGGCGCCTATCTGGCCATGTGCAGCGCCGATATGGGCGCGGACTTTGTGTATGCGTGGCCCACGGCGGAAATCGCCGTAATGGGAGCCGAGGGCGCCGTCAAAATCCTGTATAAACGCGAGATCACCGCCGCCAAAGATCCCAAAGCGAGAGAGGCGGAACTGGTGGCCGAGTACCGGAAAAAATTCTGCTCGCCCTACGAAGCGGCCAAGAAAGCGATGATCACGGATGTGATTCCTCCCGAGGAATCGCGCGCGGTCATCTCCATGGCGTTGCGCAACACGCTGTCGAAGCGGGAAACCCGGCCGCCGAAAAAACATGGAACCATCCCCTTGTAACCCCCGTCATGAGCACTGAGCAATCCTTGTCCGCCGCCGAGGCCCACCTGGGACGCGCGCTGGCCTTGATTTACCGGGTGCTTCCCCGACTCGAGGAACAAGCCCGGGCTGCCGATGTGCAACAAGGCCTCCGTCAGGCCTTGGCGGCCGTCGAGGCGGCGCGCGCCGCCCACGAGCAGCAACGTATCACACCCCTCCGATCTCCTCGAGGCGACCGAGTCGCGACCGGCGTGACGCCGGAAATCGCCGCGGTGATCGCAGCGGCGATTTCCGTTCTGTTCGAGCAGCCTTACCGGTTGGTTTCCGTCCAAAAGGTGGAGACCCCGGTGCCGCACCTGAACGTCTGGGCCTTGGAGGGCCGCACGCAATTATTGCAATCTCACCGAATCCGTTAATCCCTTCTGAACAACCTATGATCAAGAAACTTCGAGTTACGGTGGACGGCGCTACTTACGACGTCATGGTGGAATTGGCTGACGGCCCGATGCCGTCTCTGACGCCAAGCGCGCCCGCGGCCGTCGCAACTCCGCCAGCAGCCGTCGTGCCCACGCCACCCGCTCCGCCCCCTGCCCCCTCCCCCGCCGCGGCCAAGCCGGCCTCCACCGGGCCCGGCGATGTCCCCAGTCCGCTGGCGGGACGCGTCACTGCCATCATTGTAACCGCGGGGCAAACGGTCAACGAAGGCGATCACCTGCTGACGCTCGAGGCAATGAAGATGAACACCTTCGTTTTTGCGCCCAAGGCGGGGAAGGTCTCCCGAATCACGGTGGCGGTCGGCGACGCCGTCGAGGAAGGCCAGGCGCTGGCCAGCATCGAGTAAGGGGATCATGATCCACATGGCTTCCCGCTTTGCCCCCATGCGCGAAAGCGACCTGGCCGGCTGGCGTCTGCACGAGTACCGGGAAGTGGATTCCACCAATCTTATCGCCGCCGCGATGCCCGTGTGGGAGGCCGTCCGGGCTGACCGGCAAACGGCGGGACGAGGGAGGTTCAATCGAAGCTGGATTTCGGATGAGGGGGGGCTCTGGCTTTCCGCGGTGCTTCCGGCTCCCGCTGAGCGCCAGGCGGTGCCGCTGGTGGTTGGACTGGCCGTATGCTCCATGCTCGGCTCTCTGGGAGTCCGCAATCTCCGCATGCGTTGGCCGAATGACATCCTCGTTGGCGATCGCAAGCTGGCGGGTCTTTTGATGGATCAGTTCGATCCCGCGCGGGTGGTCGCGGGCATCGGTTTGAATGTCGCCAACCACCCGGGGCGGCGCGATCCCTCGTTGGTGGCGTCAACCGTTCGGTTGGCGGATCTGATCGCCGCGCCCCCTGCTCTGATCGAGTTGACGCGGCGCGTGCTCGCGGAATTGCGCGGCCTGTCGCTTGAACTGCAAACCGGCGGGTTTGCAACTCTATTGCCGCGGATCAACGGCTTGTGGGACGGAGTCCGGCAGGTGGAACTGGATCTCGACGGCACTTTAATAAGGGGAGATTTTCTTCGCGTGGACGACCGCGGTCGGCTCATGCTGGATACCTCGGGCGCAATTCTGGCTTTTGAGCCGGGTGAAGTGCGGCAACTGCGCGAAATCTAATTTATCATGTCTAAATCAGCACCCATTATGACCGCCGCCGAAGCGGCGGAGCACATTCAAAACGGACAAACGGTGGCGTTCAGCGGCTTCACCGCCGCTGGAGCGGCCAAGGTTGTGCCCTCGGCCATTGCTGCCAGAGCCAACGCATTTCATGCCGCCGGCAAAGAATTCAAAATCGGCGTCATGTCCGGAGCTTCAACCGGCCGCTCACTGGACGGCGCGCTGGCGCAAGCCAACGCCGTGCTGTTTCGCACCCCATACCAGGCGGATCCAGATCTCCGGAAGAGCATTAATGAAGGGCGCACCGCCTTTTACGATATGCATCTCTCGATGATGCCCCAGGCCGTGCGCTACGGTTTCCTGGGCCCGGTCCATTGGGCGGTAATCGAAGCTTGCGATGTCACCGAGCAGGGCGAAATCACGCTCACCTCCTCCGTCGGCGCGGCCCCGACCTTTTGCCGGGTGGCGCATAACATCATCGTCGAATTGAACCGGTTTCATCCGACGAGCCTGCGCGGCTTTCATGACATCTACGAGCCGGAGGATCCACCGTATCGCAATCCGTTGCCGGTGTTTCGCCCCTCGGATCGCATCGGGGCGCCGACGATCAAGGTCGAGCCGTCGCGGATCTTCTGCATTGTCCACAACGATGCTGCCGACGAGACGGGTTCTTTCGGGGACATCTCGGCGACGACCGCCGCCATCGGCGAGAATGTGGCGGATTTTCTCAGCACCGAACTGCGCCGCGGCCTGATCCCGCGGCCGTTCCTGCCCATCCAATCCGGCGTGGGCGACACCGCCAACGCCATCCTCAAGGCCATGGGCGAGCACAAGGACATCCCGCGGTTTGAGATGTACACCGAGGTCATCCAGGACGCGGTCATCAACTTGATGAAACAGGAAAAGGTCCGGTTCGCCAGCGGTTGCTCGCTCACGGTGACGAATCCGGTGCTGCGGGACATCTACCGGGACATCGCGTTTTTCCGGTCCCGCCTCCTGCTGCGGCCGCAGGAGGTGACCAACAGCCCTGAAATTGTCCGGCGGCTGGGCATTCTTTCGATTAACACCGCCATCGAAGTCGATATCACCGGCAACGTCAACAGCACCCATGTGCTGGGGCGCAGCATGATGAACGGGATTGGCGGTTCGGGCGACTTCGCCCGCAACGCTTTTTTGTCGATCTTCACCTGTCCCTCGACCGCCAAAAGCGGGTTGATCAGCACCATCGTTCCGCAGGTGAGTCATTTTGATCACTCGGAGCACTCCGTCCAGATCATTGTGACTGAACAGGGCGTCGCGGATCTGCGCGGCAAGAGCCCCATGGGCCGGGCGCGAACCATTATTGAAAACTGCGCGCATCCGGAATACCGGCCCGTTTTGAAGGAGTATCTCGCGCTGGCCGGCAGTTCGCATTCGCCGCAAACGATCGGCGCCGCGTACGGCATGCACACCGCGTTTATCAAACAAGGCGATATGCGCAAGGTGACCTGGACAATGCCTTGACCGCCGAAAGCGACCACCGGGATATATGCGCGCCCTGATCCTCGGCCTGGACAGCGGCACACAATCCACCAAAGCGCTGGTGCTGGATGCCCGCGACGGGAAAGTGCTGGCTGCCGCGGCGCAGGAATACGATCTCATTGCCGGTTTGCCCCCGGGCGCCAAAGAGCAGCATCCCCATTTGTGGCGGGACGCCGCCGCCACCGCCATCCGCCGGGCGTTGCGGCAGGCTCGGGCGGTGGCTGCGGAGGTCCAGGCGATCGGGGTCAGCGCCCAGCAACATGGGTTGGTGCCGCTGGACAAGACGGGCGAGGTGATTCGCCCGGCGAAGTTATGGTGCGACACCTCCACCATGGCGGAGTGCTCGGAGATTACCGAAAAGCTCGGCGGTGCCGAGAGCGTCATTCAACTGCTCGGGAATGCGATGTTGCCGGGATTCACCGCCCCCAAGATTCTTTGGTTGAAAAGACATGAGCCGGAGAATTATCAACGACTCGCCACCATCCTGCTGCCGCATGATTACCTTAACTTCTGGCTCACGGGCGAGCGGGTGATGGAGTACGGAGACGCCAGTGGGACCGCCCTGCTGGAGGTGCGCTCCCGCCAGTGGTCAAAGCCGGTGTGCGAAGTCATTGATCCAGGGTTGATCGATAAACTGCCGCCGCTCATCTCCAGCGATAAACCGGCGGGGCGCCTGCGGGCCGCGGCCGCCCGGGAGCTGGACCTCACCCCGGGCGTGCTGGTCAGCGCCGGCGGAGGCGACAACATGATGAGCGCAATCGGCACCGGCAATACCCGGCCGGGGGTGGTCACCGCCAGCCTCGGCACCAGCGGCGCCATTTTCGCCTGCACGGAGGCTCCCGTGGTGGATCCGCGAGGCGAGATCGCCGCCTTTTGCGATTCAGCCAACCAATGGCTGCCGCTGCTCTGCACCATGAATGTCACCGTTGCCACCGAGATGGTGCGCAACGATTTTGGCTGGTCGCATGACAAATATGCCGCTGAAGCCGCGCGCATACCCGCGGGATCAAATGGCTTGCTGCTGCTGCCGTATTTCGAGGGTGAGCGCGTGCCGAACGTTCCTGAAGGAACCGGCGTTTGGTTCGGAGTCAGCCATCAAACCTTCGAAACGGGGCATTTCGCGCGCGCGGCCATGGAGGGAGTCACGCTGGGGATGAACTACGGCTTGCGCCGACTGGCCGCGCTGGGCATTCAACCCGCCCAGATTCGCGCCACCGGCGGGGGCGCCCGTTCCAAGCTCTGGCGGCAAATCCTGGCCGATGTTTTTAACACCGCGGTCGTGACACCCAGGGTCGCCGAAAGCGCCGCCTGCGGCGCCGCGCTGCAGGCGCTCTGGTGCTGGCGGCGCGAGCAGGGCGAGCGGATCGAGATCCGCGAGCTCACCGATGCCTTCGTCGAATTGAACCGCGCGGAGGTAGCGGAGCCCAAGGCGCAAAACGTGGCCATTTACCGCGAACTGCAGGCCCTGCAGGATGAACTCTCCACCAGTCTGCGCCCCGCTTTTTCGCGGCACCGGCAATTCCTGACCCGGGCCGGGAATCAGCCCGCCTGAAGCCGGTTCCAGCGCGAAGCGGGCGCGCCGCCCGCTCGGAATCCATTTGAGATTTCGCGCCCGGCAATTTAGTGTGCCTTCGCTGTGAGTTTTTCCACGGAATTCCAAAAGCTCCCCTTGCCCGAGCTCCTGCGCCAGGCTGCGGAGACTTCGACGGCCTCCGCGCGCGCCAGCCTGGCGCGGCCCCGGCTTTCTTTGAGTGACTTCGCGCGCTTGATTTCTCCGGGAGCGGGACCGTTGTTGGAGGAAATGGGGCGCCGCGCGCGGCAAGCCACCCGACAACGTTTCGGCAAAGTGATCCGACTGTTCGCGCCCTTGTATCTCTCGAATGAGTGCGTCAATAACTGCAAGTATTGCGGGTTTTCACGCGACAACCCGATCCTGCGGGTGACCCTCAGCGTCGAAGAAGTTCGCAGGGAGGCCCAGGCGCTTGCCACCGATGGCTTTCGCAACATTTTGCTGGTTTCGGGTGAGCACCCCAGATTTGTGAGCAACGGCTATCTGACCGAATGCATTCACGCGGTGCGCTCGCTGGCGCCGGGTGTCTCGCTGGAGATTGGGCCGATGGAAACGGAAGCTTATCGCCCGCTGGCCCGGGCTGGCGCGGAGGGCCTGGTGGTTTATCAGGAAACTTACGAACCCGGCATCTATGACCAGATGCATACCGCCGGGCCGAAGAAAAATTTTTTCTGGCGGATGGATACGCCGGAGCGCGCTTACGCCGCCGGTTTTCGGCGATTGGGCCTGGGCGCCCTGTACGGGCTGGCCAACTGGCGTTATGAGGCGCTTTGCCTGGCAGCTCACGCGGAGCATTTGCTGCGGCACTGCTGGAAGGCCTGGCTCACCATTTCCTTTCCTCGGCTGCGGCCCTGCGCCGGCGAGTTTCAGCCGCTGACGCATTTGCCCGATCGCGAGTTGGCGCAACTGATTTGCGCTTTCCGGTTGATGTTTCCCGACACCGGCCTGGTGCTCTCAACGCGCGAGCCGCCCCGGCTGCGGGACGGCTTGATGCCGCTGGGAATCACTTTGATGAGCGCCGGCAGCCACACCGAACCGGGCGGTTACACGGGCGCCGGCAAGGAAAATCTCCATCAAACCCGAAAAGGGAGAATCATCACCCCGGGCGCCACCGAGTGGGCGCCCACAAACGAGGATTCCGCCACGCGCCAATTTCAGATCGCGGACGAGCGATCCTCGGGCGAAGTGGCCGATCAAATTCGCCGGCTGGGATATGAACCTGTCTGGAAAGACTGGGATAACGCGTTGTCAGCTTGACCCCGCCTTATGAGCCTGGATCACATCATCGCCAATGGGCGGCCAATCGAGGCCGCCCTGCCCTGCTCACTGGAAGAGTTCCTTAAAACCCAGTCCTTGCCGCCGCGCAGCGTCGTCGTCGAGCACAACGGAGAAGCCGTGGCGCCCTCCGAATTCGCGGGGCGCCAACTTCAGCGGGGAGATCGGCTGGAGATTGTGAAAATTGTGGCCGGCGGTTAGGCCGCCCGTGGCTATCTCACTTGGTGGCCGTGAGGATGGCCCGCTCGCGGAATAGCTGCACGTAATCCTTGAGAATCCGTTCCGATTCCCTCAAGGCAGCGTCCACCGCGGGGGCTTTCTCCTCGCCCAACTCGTCATCCGCCCCCGTTCCGGATTCCGATCCGGCACTCAGCGAGGCGGCGGCATCGTTGGTTCCAGCCATGCCGCCGTTGCGGCCGCGGCTCAGTTTGGCGAGAGCGGTGTTTGTTTTGACAGTTGGGGGCGGCAAGCCCGGGAGAGCCGCGAGTTTGACGGTAAGATCATAGACCGTCTCCGGAGTTTCGGCGCGCGCCAGCCGCTCTTTCTCGCGCGCTTTCACGCGGGCATCGATTTCCTCCTTCTCCTTCAGGCGGGTTCGCTCGTTCAGCGAGATGGTTTTGTCCGCCTGGGTCTTGCGGTATTGCTGGATATCCTCGCGGATGTACGCGAAATCCTTGTCGGCGGCGATGCGCTCGCCGGAGCGCCGGCGCAGCTCGGCCAGAAACGGATCCACCATGTCCATGTGCTCGTACTGGGAACTCTTGATGGTGTCCCACGGCAACGCATTCTCCAGCGACTGCTCGCCGATGTCCTTGGATTCGCTTAAAACCGAAGGCAGCACGATGTCGGGGACGACGCCCTTGAGCTGCGTGGAGGCGCCGCTGGCGCGATAGAATTTGCGGATCGTCAGCTTCAACGCGCCAGGATCATTGGTCACGCCCGCCGGCATGCGGATGTAGGGCTTGATCGGGTTGACGCTCTGCACGGTGCCTTTGCCGTGAGTCGAAGCATCCCCGACAATCAGTGCCCGGCCGTAATCCTGGAGCGCACCGGCGAGAATCTCGGAGGCGGAGGCGCTGAACCGGCTGGTCAGCACGATCAGCGGACCGTCATAAAGCATCGCGGGATCATCATCATCCTGTTGCTCCACGGAGCCGTTGGCCGCGCGGGCCAGAACCACCGGACCCTGCTTGATAAAGAGACCGGTCAAGCGTATCGCTTCTTGCAACGAGCCGCCGCCGTTTCGCCGCAAATCAAGCACGATACCTTGCGCTTGCTCCTGTTTGAGCTTCTGAATCAGCCTCGCCACGTCGTCAGTGGTGGTGGTCTTGGGCCCGCCTTTGCCGCCTCCGCTCGACAGGTCGAAAGGCGCGTAAAAGGAGGGCAGATCGATCACCCCGAGCCGCAATTTGCCGCCGTGCGCGTCAGGGACTTCTAGGAGCCTGGCCTTGGCTTCCTGGTCTTCGAGCTTGATCTCGTCGCGGATCAGGGTCACCACGGTGCGCGCGGAGGGGTCAGCGCCTTCGGGAACAATCGTCAGCCGCACCTCGGTGCCTTTCGGCCCGCGGATCAGTTGCACCGCCTTGTTGAGGCTCATGTCCACCACATCCACCGGCGGTTGGTCGCCTTGAGCGACCGAGATGATGCGATCCTTCTCCTTGATTTTTTTGCTTTTCTCCGCCGGGCCGCCGGGCAGCAGGCGGTTGATCGTGCAATACCCATCCTGTGACAGCAATTCAGCTCCGATGCCATACAAGCTGAGGTTCATTCCAATGGCGAAACTATCCAGCGCGGCCTTTCCGAAATAATCCGAGTGCGGATCGTACACATGCGACAAGGCGGTCAGGTAGATTTGCAGCACATCGTCGCTGTCCCAGTCAACAAAGGTGCGCAGGTTCCGATGATAGCGATGGCTGAGCGTATCGATAATTTCCTCGGCCTCGCTTTTCTTCGCGCCGGCCTGGGCGGCCTTGGCCTCGACTTCCTTCCGCGCCTCGGAGGTATTCTTCGTTGCTTTCTGTTTGGCGTCCAGCTTCCCCAATTTTTCCTGAAGATATTCAAACCGCAGCCGCTCGCGCCAGAGCGCGCGGGCCGCGGCCAGGTCCGCCGGATAAGGCTGGTCTTTGCGATTCATCAGGATGCGCTCGTCGGTGTCAAACCGAAATTCCTCGTGGTTCAGCAGCTCGTCGGCATACGCGACCCGCTGGTTCAATCGCTTGAGAAAGCGGTTGAAGATCTCGAATGCCGGACGCGTATCCCCGCCGGAGGGGCGCAGGGTAAGGTCATCCAAGCGAGTGCGATAAGCGTTAAACTCGTCCACATCCGTCTGCAAGAAATGCAGGCGCTGGGGATCGAGAGTTTCGAGGTAGCGGTCCAAAAAGGCGCTGCTCACCTCGTCGTTAAAAGGCTGGAGGGAGTAGTGGTAGCGCTCGAGCATCCGGGCGGTGACGGTGGCGATTTGGCCATCAACGGGACCCGGGGCCAGCGCGTGGACATTCGTGATCGCCAGCGGCGGCTCCGCCAGAGGGGTGTTCGCGAAAACTACGACGGAGACCAGGTTGCCGAGGATCAGCAAAAGCCAAGCCCTGGCGCGTATGCGTGAAGTCATGTTCGTCAATGTCTGTCCCTAAAGGTGATTCAGAATATCATAGCTTGGACGTATTGCACCCCGGAAAGTTCATTCCCAGCGAGTTTTCTTGCGGAGCATCTGGCCGCGGATGGGACGGATCATCCTCCGGGCCATCCCCGCCCGGCCTCCGGCTCTCCGCGATCTCGACAACCGCCCGCGGTTCTCTTACGTTCCGGCTGTGGCGGAGACCGCGACACCCGAACTCCTCCCCGACGTGACCGAACGGGAGCAAGACAAGCCCAAGTCCGGCTTGGAACCGGGCTATTTGGTGATTTGCTGGAATGACCCGGTCAATTACATGGATTATGTGACGCATGTGTTTCAAGTGGTCTTCGGCTGGCCGCGGCAAAAGGCGGAATTCCACATGCGGCAGGTCCACGAACAGGGCAAAAGTGTGCTGGCCCGGGAAAGTCTCGAACGGGCCGAGCATTACGTTCACCAACTCCAAAAATACACCTTGCACGCCACCATGGAGCGGGACGCATGAAACGACTGCCGGATTCTAGGGGGCGGCTGGAATTCCATCTGGGTGAAAACGAGCGTCTGTTATTCGAACATCTGCTGCGGCTCTATCCGGTTGTGCCCCCGGCCCATCAACAAATCACTCGCGGGCCGACTCTCCTCGACGCTGCCGCCGAGCAGAAGCTCCTGGATGAGGCCCTGGCGGAGCAGCGCCAGCAGAGTCGCAAACGGATTGAGATTCTCCTCCAGGATCTCGCCCGATTGAAGTCTGCTGGAAATGGATCCCGGCTCAGTCTTCCCCCTGCGGATTTGGAATGGCTATTGCAGGTGCTCAATGACATTCGGGTAGGCAGCTGGGTTCGGTTGGGATCTCCGGATCGCAAGTTTGAGAACCTCCCTCCGGGCCATCTCCAGCATCTTTGGGCGATGGAAGGCGCCGGTTTTTTCCAGATGGCTCTGCTTGAGTCGCTAACCACCCCCTCTGAAAATTTGTGAGCGGAGCGGCGATCCGCCCTGCGTGGCTTCCTCCCCATGAATCCCGTCTGGCTGGATGATCAACTTTGGTTTCCAGACCCCGCAGGCGCCCGTTCGGACGGTTTGGTCGCCCTCGGAGGAGATCTATCGGTCGAGCGGCTCTCCTTGGCCTATTCCCGAGGCATTTTCCCCTGGACGGTCGGACCGATCACTTGGTGGTCTCCGGATCCTCGCGGGATTTTTGAGCTGGCGGGGTTGCGGATTTCAAGAAGCTTGCGCCGCACGCTGCGTTCCGGGAAGTACACCGTCACCCGCGACCGGGAGTTTCAGGCAGTGATGGCGGCTTGCGCGGCGCCGGAGCCGGGGCGCAAAGGCACTTGGATCAGCCCTGAGTTTATCACCGCCTACACCCGGCTGCATGAAAATGGCCGCGCGCACAGCGTCGAGTGCTGGTTGGATGGCCAACTGGCGGGCGGCATTTACGGCGTGTCCGTCGGCGGACTGTTTGCCGGGGAATCCATGTTCCATCGCGCCGCCGATGCCTCCAAAGTGGCGCTGGTGCATCTCTTCGAGCATCTTTGCGAGCAAGGTTTTAAGCTTTTTGACATCCAGATGGTCACGGGCATTACTGCCCGGATGGGCGCCGTCGAAATCTCGCGCGCCGCCTATTTGGAGCGCCTCTGTGAAGCGATGAAGTCCAGTCCGGCTTTCCAGCCGCGCTGATCCATGAACCTCATCCGGTGATCGGCGGATTCAATTTGTCGGCCACCGAAAGCTTGGGCGCTGGACTTCAAAACGCGCTCGCTTCCGGGGACTCGCCACGGTGTAAATATCGTAATGGAATGGTGGTTGCCGGTACATGCCGCCAAAAAGCCGCCGCAGCCGATGATGGAGCACGATTAAAGGCTTCAGTTTTCGCGTAAAAAAAGGCGCGGATGCCCGCAATGCGGCGTTCTCCTCGCGAGCCTGCTCGCTGGCGCTCAGATTGGCTTCGGTGTGAGTGAAAACGGAGGTAAAACAGTCTAGCACACCCATCCGGATGCGGGATTTCAACAGGCGCACCATCCACTCGGCGTCTCCCCCGGCGCGCCACCGCGGATCGAAACGGAGTCCCCGTTCGCTCACCAAAGAGCGTCGGAAAAACATGGCGCAGGAAAGCGTCGAGAGGTGGCTGACCCAAGTGTGGCGCAGCCGTGGTGTCTGCACCTTGCGATGGCTGAGGTATTGGCCCTCGCTTCCCGCGAGGATCAGGTGGCCAAAGACCACATCGACTCCAGGATGAGCGTCGAAAAATCCCGCCGCTGCGCGGAGCGCGCCGGGGAGGTATTGCTCGTCGCAGTTGAGATAGGCCAGGAATTCTCCGCGGGCGCGGTCGAAGCCCCGGTTGAGAGCGTCATACATTCCGCTGTCCTGCTCGACGTAAGCGTGTACTCGCTGATCTTTCAGCAGCCATTCCAGGGTCCCGTCGTCGGAACCGGCATCCTGGACCAGGTGCTCGACCTCGATCCCTTGATCGGCAACCGACGCAATGCAAAGCGGCAGCCAACACCCGCCTCGAAAACTTGGAGTGACGATCGAAAAGCGCGGCATGACGAATGGCCGGGACCTTGATCCTACTGGTCCACCACCTGATCACCGACAGCGATCTGCCCCTCGACCACATCGGCGACGGTTTTGTCGTCCACCTGCGGGCCGGTCACACGCAACACGCCCACCTTCAGTCCGCCACGAAAAACCTGGAGAGTCTGCTCCTCCGCGGGCATGCGCCCGATCGGAAAGCTCAACACGACGAACCGACTGGTCGAATTCACGCGGATGACCTTGCCCGCCAACCCGGTTCCGGGAGTTATGATTGGCTTGGCCTCCGTTCGACCCTGTGAACCCACTGCCCCAGGCGCTTCGACAGTTCTCGCGCCGCCCGGGTTGCCCGTGCAGCCGGACAACCCCGAAATCACGGCCAACAGGAGTAACACTCGCATCGGGTCAGTAAACCGCGCTCGATCCGGCCGGTCAACCGCATTCGCCGCAACCCGATTCACGCCGTTTTTCATTTCGTACAGAGACGCTTGCCGTAGCGAATTCGGCAACGGCAGAGTGAGCTATCAACTCCGATCAAAGGTCTTTGGCGTGACGCAGGGCCGCCACCGCCTCGAGCGCGCCTTCACGCAACTCGTTGCGTTGGGTGGCGTCCAATCCGCGGGGATCGAACCGATAGCGGTTGTGAAGCCGGATGAGTCGATCCCAATCCACCGCCGGGCGAGCCACCGCCGTACCCGCCTGCCGCAGCCAGGCCGGCAGCGCCTCGGCTGGCTGGCGCGGCCCTACCCGGGCTGCCAGCGCCTGCTCCAGTTCGTAAAGCTCGGAATCCAGCCCTGGCCAACGGTCGCCTCTCCGGGCAGAGGCGGCGCGCGTCGGGGCGCGTTGCCGGCGCTGGAAAAGTATCTGCCACAGCAAAATCGCCAGGAGCGGCCCGAAAATCCAAAGCAAATACTTTCGGAGATTCGTTTGTCCCCACCGAAAGCGTGAGATTTCAAACCAAACGCGCGAAAAAAAATCCCGGACCGGCTGCGCCCAGGCCAGTTGCATTTCATCCGCCTTCAACCATGAGGCGGGGGTGGTATCGACATCACGCCATTGCCCTTTCGCGGCGTCCCACACCAGACACCAGGCGTGCGCGTCCCGCTCTCGGATGATGAAATCGCCTCCCCGCCCCTCATGCACATAATATCCCACCGCGTAACGAGCCGGAAACCCGAGTTGGCGCAACAGCAGCACCGTCGCGGTGGCAAAATACTCACAATGCCCGCGATGGCTCTTGCGCAGGAAAAAGGAAATCGGGCTCTCGTTTGAGCTCCTCGCGTATCCCGCCCGGGGGTCGGTGGTATAGGTGAAGTGGTCGCGAAAATAGGTTGTCAGAGCCGCGATCGCCTCGTCGAGGCTGGCGCCTTCGAGGTTTAACTCGGCGATGGTCTCTTCCAGCGCCAGGCCGCCATAGTGGGGCAGCGATAAATCCTCGTTCGTCGCCACGGAATCCAAGGTTCGCCCCGGTCCGTAAAGGGCGTCGAAAACCACCACCCCGGGTCCATCGGCCATCACCGCGCCCATCGGATTCTTTTGCAGGATGTAGGCTGGGAAATGTTCGAGCAGCCCGGTGCCCTCCGGGAGCGGCAAAAGACCGCTGCCCCCCGGCAGATAGCAGCCCACGCGGGCTACCGAGGAGTTGGTCTTCCCCGGCAGTAGCAGCCAGGAGGTCAGGTCCGCGTCGGATTCGACGCGCTCGAAACTGTTCGCCGGGAAATCCGCCGCCCACGAGCCGCGCCGGAAATGCCGATAACTGGCTTCGCGCAACCGCTCCGGCGGGGCGCCCGAGAGCATGCTCAGCCGGATCACCACCGCGGCGGAAAGTTTCCGCTGCGCGAGTGAGCCCAGCGAGGTTTTGGTGCGGTAGGGATCAAACCCGCGGCGCGAGAAGAGTGAAAGCCACTGTGGGTTATAGGTGTCAAATACCCGTTGAAACTGCGACAGACCCGCCTGGCCGGCGTAGCCCAACCCCAACGCCGCCAGGAAGACTGCCGCCCAGGTTAGTCCGGAAAAGCGCCGGGGGCGCACCCACCAGAAGCACCAGCCCAGCAACGCCACCAGCCCCCAGAAGTAATCCACCCCTCCAGGACGCCGGAGTCCGGCCGCGAACAAACAAATCCCGAAGTAATAATAGGATAAGTCAATATCCCGCCGCGGTGGCGGCGACTCGCCGTCCCGGCGGGCCTGCTTCCAACGCCAGCGGAGAATCAGCGAGACGGTCTGGGCCGGAACTCCCTGGCGGTTGCTGTAATATTGCGCGGCCAGAAACAAAAAGAACGTGAGCGGCAGCGCCCGCAGGATCGTAGCCACGGTCCGGGCGCCCGCCACTCCAGCGTTCCGTTGGTTGTAGAGCGAGGGGTTTTCAAAAAGTCCTTTGAAGTCGGCGAGGCCCTGGTTGGTGAAAGCCCACACCGCGGTGGCAATCAATGCCAGCGTGCAAAAGGTCCAAATCCGGCTGAAATCCTGATCTGTGAAATCCCAACGCGCCCGGACCCAACGCGCGCTCTCGATTACCACCGCCAGCAGCAGCGCCGGCAGCAATAGTCCGCTCTCCCAGCCCCAGAAAAACAACCCGGCGCCGATCAATCCGGCAGGTGGCCGCGGCGCGGCGCGCACTCCGGTTTCCGAGGTTGAGCAGGCAGTCATTGGAAATTTCCCAGGTCCCGCTCAATGCGTCCGCATTCAAGCACGAAAAAATCCGCGTGCCGACAGGCGGGATCGGTCTGCAACTTCGCCTTGCCGCCCGGTTCAACGATCACCAACACCCGCAACGGCACGCTCAACTCGCGCAGCCGTCGAACGAACTCCCGGCGAGGCTCATCCCAGGCCAGCAAAACGCAAATACAGCCGCTGGCCAGTTCGGCGTGCTCCAAGACATGCCGGGCGAAATCTCCAAAGGGCCGCGCTGCGCAAGGACGCGCTGACGCCAGCACCTCGAGCATCTGGTCCGCCTGGGCCAGGCCGCGCCCCGCCGTAAATCGGTAGGTTTGCAGTCCCACAAACAGCAAATCGAGCAATGATTCCCTCGTCAGCACGGTGCAGGCAAACGAGGCCGCCACCGAAACCGCCTCCTCGAAAACTTCGCTTTGGGGATCCGGCGAGCAAGTGTCCAGGGCGAGCGCGTGCCGGACGAAAAACTCATCCTCGAACTCCTTTACCACCGGTTTGCCGGCTCGAGCCCAACTGCGCCAATGAATATGCCGCGGCGGGTCACCGCGGCGGTAATCTCGCAGCGAGATGAATTCGTCGCTCTGCCCCACGTTTGAGGCCAGGGCCACCCCTCCTTGATGGTACTTGCTCTCCCCCGGCAGACGAAAACTTGGCAGCGGGTACCGGCGAGGCAGCACCAGCAGCGATTGCGGCAAAGGCACTGGGTGCAGCGCCCGCATTAAACCTAATGGGTCCGGACGGGCGAGTGTCACTCCCTCCAGCCGCAAGGGCCCCCGTCGCAACGGCGTCAGGGTCACCCGCACCTCCGTTTCCATCTCCCCGCGCACGGACGGCACCGGCGCCTCTCGCACGCGCGCCATCCTAAACGGATTCCCCCGACGGCGGCGTCGATCAAAGCGAAAGGAGCGCACCCTTCGCTCCTCGGCCAATTGGTAAACCAGCCAGTCGCTGAACCTCGGATCTGGCGCGCCAACGCGCTCGATCAGCCAGAGACCCTGCTGCGCCCGCGGCCCCAAATTTCGCACCAGCACCGGGTAACTAAACGGCACGCCGGCTGTGGCGAACCGCGGCAGAATCCGGCGAACCGAAAACTTCGCCCGGAAGGACCAGCTTAAAACGAAGGCCAGGACGAGAAAGCCCGCCAGCAGAGCCAAGGCCTGGTAGGCAGTGTTGTTTTCTGTGTCCGGCGCCAGGAAGCCCAGCAACGCCACCCCCCCGAGCACTCCCAGCCCCGCGGCCGTAAACTTTCTGCACGCCCAACGGCTTACCCGCGCGCTGAACCGCGTGATTCGATAGAAAATCCAGAAGACCGGCTTCACCATCCGCTACGCTGGAACTTGCATCCGGTTTACGACCTCCTGCACCACCGCCAGCGGACTCAAACCCGAAAACCGCGCTTGCGGTTCCATCACCAAACGGTGCGCAATCACCGGCGCCGCCAATTCCTGCACTTGCTCGGGGCCGATAAAATCCAGTCCGTCAAAATACGCCAACGCCTGGGCGGCCTTCATCAACGCGATCGAGGCGCGCGGACTCGCTCCGAGTTGCACCCCCGGCGCTTTGCGCGTCGCCGCGACCAGATCGACCGCGTAACGCTTGATTTCCTCGCTCACCCGCACACCCTGCACTGCCCGCCGCAGCGTCAAAACCTCCGCCAGCGTGGCGCACGCCTGCAGCTCCTCCAGCGGATGCGATCGCTCCTGCGCCGTCAAAATCGCCACCTCCTCATCCCGCTCCACATAGCCCAGTGAAAATTGCATCGCGAAACGATCCATCTGCGCCTCGGGCAGCGGATAGGTCCCGCGAAACTCAACAGGGTTCTGCGTTGCGATCACGAAGAACAACTCCGAGAGATTCCGCCGCTCTCCGTCCACGCTTACCTGCGCCTCCGCCATGCCCTCGAGCAGTGCCGATTGCGTCCGCGGCGAAGCCCGGTTGATCTCGTCCGCCAGGAGAATGTTCGTGAAAATCGGCCCCTCGTGAAAATGGAATCGTTGATCTTGCTGGCTGAAAATTGAGACTCCCAGGATATCCGAAGGCAACAAATCGGGCGTGAACTGAATGCGCTTAAATCGCGCGTCAATCGACCGCGCCAAGGCTTTGGCCAACGTCGTTTTACCCGTTCCCGGAAAGTCCTCCAGCAGCACATGTCCGCCGCTGGCCAGCGCGGCCATCAACCGGCGGGTCGCGGCGCGCTGACCGCGCATGACCCGCGCGATATTGGCCGCGATCCTCCCGTACACCGTCCGGGCATCTCCATTTATCATTGCATCCGTCACGGCGCCGTCCGAGGCTGGCACGGTTGCAGTCGTCACCTCCGGCTCCGGCAGGACGCCAGTCGTCTTCAAAGACATAACTCATTCTAAAATGATCCACCCGGCCAAGCCAATGAGGAAAATGAGCGCTTGCGGCAGCGAAGCGGCCATGCGAGCGCCAAGGCTCCCGATCGTTGACTTTCATGAACCGCCATGCCTACCCTGACGGCCAGAATCTTGGCAAACGAGCGCCCGTGCGCAGCGCATGCCCAACCGCCTGAATTATTCCGGAGTGATCGAGCCGAGCCCGCTGGCGGGACTGCCCCGCGCGGTGAGCCGCCTGCTCCTTACGCTGTTCGCCGCCCAGTTGATTCTGGTGGTGGTTACTTCCTTGCCGCCTTCCTCGCGGCTGGTCGGAGTCGCCTGGCCCGACGGAGCGCTGCTGGTGCTGGCGAGCGCCAGCACGATCGCATCGCTCACCCGCCACCTTCCGGGGCAAAATGTAATTTTGGCGGCGGTGCTCATCGGAGCCATCGGCGGCGGGTTGCACGCTTTGGGTGCCTTAACCGGCGTGCCTTTCGGGCCATTCCAATTCACCGGCGGCGCCGGCCGGGAACTAATTCCCGGTTTGCCCTGGAGCCTGCCCTTCCTCTGGCTGGTATTGGTCGTTAATTCCCGCGGCGTGGCGCGGTTGATTCTGCGGCCCTGGCGCGCCAGCCGCGATTACGGCTTCTGGCTGATTGGCTTGACCGCGCTCCTATGCGCGGCCACCGGACTGGCTCTCGAACCTTATGTCACCCGCGTCAAGCGCGTCTGGGAATGGACTCCCACCAGGCTGCCGTTGGACTGGTATGGCGCGCCCCTCACGAATTTTCTGTCCTGGGGCGTGGGCACGTTGCTCATCATGGCCATTGTAGCTCCGGTTTTGATCAACAAACGACCCGCGAAGATGCCCGCGGATTTCCACCCGCTGATCCTCTGGGGCGGACTGATGCTGGTGTTTGTCGCCGGCGCGAGCTCGCGGGGGTTGTGGCCGGCGGCGGCGCTGGCGGCGGTGGAGGTCGCCGGGGTAGCCGCCCTGGCCGTCCGCGGCGCCCGCCGGGGGGACAGCGTTCAAACCGGCGCCGGCGGGTCCGCCTGGCGGGTCAGTTTGAGCCGGGCCACACGCGGTCCGTCCATCTCCTCCACCCGCAAGCGATAAGCGCCGACCCCCAGGGAATCGCCCGCTTTGGGGAATCCACCGAGGCGTCGCGTCACCCACCCGCTGGTGGTGTTGATCCCTTCTTCGTGGAGGGTTTCGCCGACCAATTCCTCCAGTTCATGCAAAGCCAGGGTGCCGAGAATTTCCCAGGCGCCATCCGGGCCCCGCACTGCCTCGGGATGCTCTTGATCAAACTCGTCTTGAATCTGCCCGACCAGCTCCTCGAGAATATCCTCGAGCGTGATCATCCCCACGGTGGTGCCGTATTCGTCCACCACGATCGCCAGGTGCGTTTTGCGCTCGAGGAATAATTGCAGCAATTTTTCCAGGTGCGCCGTTTCCGGCACATAAATCAGCTTGCGCAATACCGGGAGCAGATCGGCGCCGCTGACCGCCTTCAGGCGCATGGCAAACAAATCCTTGATGTGGATCACCCCAAGCGTTTTGTCGAGGTCGCCTCCTTCGCACAAGGGAAAGCGCGAGTACCGGGTCTTCTCGGCGACGTCCAGGCACTCGGCGATGCTCGCCTCGGTGTCCAAAGCGGTAATGTCCTGGCGCGGCCCCATGACCTCGCGGACCAGCCGCCGTCGCAGGTCGAGGGTGTTGAGCAAAATGGCGCGCGCCAGGGCCGGCCCGCCGCCGGGTTGTTGCGCACCCGCGAGGAGCAGGCGCAGTTCCTCTTCGGAATGCGCCCGCTCGGTCTTGCCCGCGGGCTCCAGGCCGGCGCGCCGAAGCATCCATTGCGAGGCCCAGTTCAAGCCCACCACAAACGGGTACGAAAGCCGATAGAACCAGATCAGCGGATATGCCGCCCAGAGGCTGGTGGCTAGCGGGCGTTGGATCGCCATGAGCTTGGGCGCCTGTTCGCCGGCGGTGATGTGCAGGAAAGTGATCACCGAAAAGCCGATGAGGAAGGAGAGCACATGCTGAAGTTCGGCCGAGGTGATCTCCAGCCACCCATAAACCGGCCGCAAGAGCAGACTGAACACCGGCTCGCCGATCCAACCCAAGGCCAGAGAGGCGAGCGTCACCCCGAGTTGCGCCGCGCTCAAGAAAGGCTCGAGGTTCTCGACGATGAATTCAGCCGCTTTGGCCCGCCGGTGGCCGCGCCGCGCCAGCGGAGTAAGCTGGGTCTCCCGCACTTTGACGAGAGCGAACTCCGAGGCGACGAAGAAGCCGTTCAGCGCCACCAGCATCGCGAGCGCCAAAACGCGCAGGATCACCGCGGTGGTCGGGGAAAGCTCCATTTAAAACGTCACCTCCCCGAACACATTGCGCAGAATGTCTTGCAGGCTAATCACGCCGATTTCCCGGTGGTCAAACCCGAGCACGATGGCCAGGCGTTCACCGCGCCGCTGCAACCGGCGCAGCGCCACCTCCAATCGCAGTTCGCCCTCCAGATAGAGCGCAGGTCTGACAAACTCGGAAACCGGACGGACGGGATCCACCTCGCGCGGAAACAGGACGCGGTCGATGTCCAGCAGGCCAGCGATCCGACGCCTGCCATCGCGCGGCGCCCACACTGGAATGCGGGTGAGCCGGTGCTCGTTCGCCATTCGCAGCGCCTCCTGGAGGGTGGCAGTCATCGGCAACATCTTCACCTCCGCCAGAGGCGTCATGATTTGCCGCACAGTGATAGACTGCAAATCGAGGACGCGGTTGATCATGACGCGCTCCTCGGAAGTCAGCGCCTGGGAGGGCTCCTGCATGAATTGCCGAAGTTCCTCGCGATTGCCAAAGAGGCGGCCGGTAAACGCCCGGCCTCCGCGCCAACGCAACAAGAGGCTGGAAACGGACTGGACCAGCGCCACAATGGGTTTGAGGAGGAAATGAGCCAGGCCCAGAGGCCGAGCCAGCGCCAGGCATAAACGGGTCGGAAACAACCGAAAGAGCATTTTGGGGAGCAGGTCGAAGAGGGCGTACTGGATGAACACAATCCCCGAAAGAGCGAGAATAAACCAGGGCAACCGCTCGATAAAGTGTTCGAGCACAAAAATCAACCAACCGAGAATGAAGAGATTCGCCAGCGTATTCCCGACCAAAATGGTCCAGAGAAAGTTTTCGGGCTGCTCTAAGTATTGGTGCAGGACTTTGGCCGAGGGGCGCCCGGCGCGCACTTGCTGGCGGAGGCGGAGGCGGCTCAACGCAAAAACACCGGCCTCCATTCCCGAGAGCACAAAGGAAATGATCAGGCAGGCGGCGAAGGCCAGCCAGATCAGCAGTTCGTTGCCGGAGCCGGTCATGAGCGCGAGTCGGTCTTCCTGCCCGAGAACTCGACCAGCAATTCCTTCACGCGCCGCTCATCCGTGACGAGCGCCTTGAGCCGCAACCCGCAATACATCGCCGTCGCTCCCGGCGGCGGCACCACATCGAGCAGCGTCATCATCAGCCCGCCCATTGTCTCCACTTCGGGGAGATCCGCCAAATCCGGATACTCGCGGCGAAAATCATCCAGGCGCAGGGTGCCGCTGACCCGCCAGCGCCCG
The DNA here is from genome assembly GCA_039806935.1 of Verrucomicrobiota bacterium. Lineage (GTDB taxonomy): Bacteria > Verrucomicrobiota > Verrucomicrobiia > Limisphaerales > UBA8199 > JBDHQH01. The sequence goes on along the minus strand of JBDHQH010000009.1, from coordinate 26,835 downwards.
GGGCCGAGTTTCTCCATGAGAAAGGCGTGCCGATCCACGTCCGCCCGGAGATGGCCCACTAGTTCGCCCAGAATATCCTCCATCGTGACTATGCCCGCAGTGCCGCCAAATTCATCAAGGACGATGGCCAAACCGCGCTGCTGGCGTTGCAGACTTTTGAGCAATTGCAGCAAGTTCATCGATTCCGGCACGAACGACGGGAACTCGATGGCGTCCGCCAGATCAATTTCCGGGTTCAGCAGCAGCGCGCGGGTGTTCAAGATGCCGACGATGGTGTCCGGCGTTTCGTCGTAAATCGGCAGCCTCCGATAGCGGTGTCGTCTGGCCGCCTCGATCATTTCCTCGATCGAGAGATCGTCCGAGATGGCGGCCATCTGCGAGCGGGGCTTCATGACTTCGCGCGCGGTGCGGCGGTCGAGGCTGATGATCTGGAGGATGATGTCGCGCTCGGACTGGGCTAGCGCCCCTTGCTGAAATGCCATCTCCAGCAATTCCTGGTAATCCGCGTCGGTCAGCGCCGTCTGGGCGGCCAGGGTGCCGGGGACCGCGGCCTTCAACAAATAGGTGTTTAAGGATTGGGCCACTTTCCGCGGCGGGATCGAAATGAGCCCGAAAAAACGCATCGTCCGGGCCACCCGCAGCGCCCAAATCTCCGGGTAACGCACCGCCAGGGTTTTGGGCACCACCTCACAACCTATCAAAATGAGAAAAAAAGCCGCGCCGACGCTTAGCGCCGCCGGCCACAGACCATGCAGCGTCATCCACAGCACGGTGGCCAGCATGGCGGCGGAAGCGATGGCGTTCCACAAAGCCAGGGTGGCCAGCAAATCCTGCGGCTCGCTCAGCAGACGCGAAACCGCCCGGCCGCCTCGGCTCTCCGCCGCCAATTGCCGAACCTGCCACTTGCTCAGGGAAAAAAGCGAGGTCTCCGCCAGCGAAAAGAAAAAACTGGCTCCACCGAAGATCATAAAGATAACGACCGCGCCCCACGTCCCCGCAGGCATGCGCTCACCATAAATAATTCCCGCGGAAAGGCAATCCTCGCCTGCCGGGTCCGCCGCGACATCACCGGGATGTGCGCGCGCTCGCAGCTCATCGCTCATTTGCCTCGCGCTCGGCAATTTGGCAACCTGCCTCTTCGACCATCACGATGGCGCGCAAAAATCAACAACCCGCCGGGCCAGCCGGACGAAATCCACCCCAGCGGCCCCGGGGCCGCAAGCTGCTCCTGGCGGCGGGTGTTTTGATTCTGCTGGCGGCCGCGGCGGCCTGGCTGCTGCCAGGCGGATCTTCGCGAATCACGAACCCACGGTGGCCGCAGTTTGGCCCCACGCAACCCGAGGACGAGCGGGCTATCTTCGCTCGCTACGGCGGCTCGACATCTTGCCGGGAATGCCACGCGGAAGAATACGCGCTTTGGGAAAAATCCAATCACGGCCTGGCCGAGCGCCCCCTCCGCGAGGATCTGGACCGGACCGCCTTTGTCCCCTCGCGTGAGATTCCCCTGCCGGGCGAAGTCGGGCGCGCGGAATGGGACGCCTCCGGACCCGGCGTCACTTGCGTCGGAATCTCGGGTTCTCCGGAACATCATCCCGTCGCGCGGGTGATCGGAAACGATCCGCTCCGGCAATACCTGGTACCCTTTCCTGGCGGGCGCTTCCAGGCGCTCCAGGCTTCCTACGATCCGCGCTCGAACGAGTGGTTCAACGTGTACGGTTCGGAACAGCGACATCCAGGAGAATGGGGGCATTGGACGGGGCGCGGGATGAATTGGAATTACATGTGTGCGAACTGCCACAACACCCGGTTGCGCCAAAACTACGATGAGGCCACTGATACCTATCGCACGGCCATGGCGGAAATGACGGTCGGCTGCGAGGCCTGCCACGGTCCGTTGAGAGCGCATAACGAATGGCAGCGCCAACACGGCCAATCGGGACGGAAAGATCCTACTCTGCCGAAATTCTCCAAGCCCCGGATTGTCGATAACTGCGGCTCTTGTCACGCGCGCCGCTCGGATTTGACTCCGGACTTCAAGCCGGGCGATGCTTTCAACGACCAGTTCGCGCTTTCGATTGTGGATCAAAGCGAAATTTTTTATGCGGACGGCCAGATTCACGATGAGGATTATGAGTATTCCTCCTTTCTCAGCAGCCGCATGCATTTTCGCGGAGTCACCTGCCTGGATTGCCACAACCCGCACTCGGGAAAGACCCTTTTGCCGGGCAACTGGCTTTGCATGCGCTGCCACGACGGCAGTTACGAGCACGCACCCCGCATCGAACCGGTCCAGCACAGCCATCATCGGGTTTATGGTTATGATGCCGCGGGAAAGCTGACCAACCCGGATCTCTCAAGCTACGACCCGGCGCGGATCAACGAAACTGGCGGGGAATGTGTGAACTGCCACATGCCGCAGACTTACTACATGCAGCGGCACCGTCGCCACGACCACGGCTTCACCATCCCCGATCCACTGCTGACGCGGCAATTCGGCATTCCAAACGCCTGCAATCGCTGCCACGCAGATCAAGACGCCGAATGGGCGCTGGCCGCCGCCGAAAAATGGTACGGTCCCAAAATGGAGCGGCCCACCCGCGCGCGGGCGCAATGGGTCGCCCGCGCCCGGCGGGGAGACACAGCGGCGCGCGATCCGCTGTTGCGGATGTTGCGCGAGGAGGAAATCGCCTCCTGGCGAGCCTCGGCGGCAGAGCTCCTCGATCCCTGGGCCGCTCAACCCGAGGTCGTGGACGCGCTTCTGGAGGCGTTGAACGACACCAGCGCCCTGGTCCGCGCCTCCTCCGTTCACGCGCTCGAACCGGCCTTGTCTCTCGAGCGTTCCCGCGTCCGGCCGGCGCTGGCGCGCCGGCTCGAGGATGACTCTCGCAACGTGCGGGTTGCCGCCGCCTGGGCAATGCGCGCCACCCTGGACACAAACACTCTCGCCGGGCGGGAACTGCTGCAACTCCTCGAGGTCAGCGCCAGCCAACCCGCCGGCCAACTGCGGAAGGGTGTTTTCGCCTACTCACGAAATGATCCTGTCGGAGCTTGCGAACACCTCGGGAAAGCAGTGGCCTGGGATCCCTACTCCTCGCCTATCCGCCAGCAATACGCGGTGGCGCTAAGCGCGGCGGGCAAAACGCGCGAAGCGATCCAGACCCTCCGGGACGGGCTGCGGTTGGCGCCGCGAGATGCCGAACTTCAGTACCAGCTCGGGTTGGCGGAGAACGAAGCCGGCAACTTGGGGGGCGCCGCCGAAGCTTTACGGGCCGCGGTCGAGGCCAACCCGCAACTTGCCCTTGCCTGGTACAACCTCGGACTGGCCCAGAGCGCGCTCGACCAGCCGGAGCAGGCCGCGGAGTCCTTGTTGCGTGCGGAAAGTCTTTCACCCCAGGATCCCCGGATTCCCTATGCCCGGGCTACCATCCTTGCCCGGCTGGGACGCAACCAAGAGGCCCTGGCCGCCGTCCGCCAGGCGCTCAGCTTGCGACCGGTCTTTCCCGAGGCCGAGCGGCTGCTTGAACGGTTCTCCCGTTGAGCCTCAGGTTTTGTTGTAGATTTCGGAGCCCTTCTCGACAAACTCCCGCGCTTTCTCCTCCAGGCCCTTTCGCACGGCCTCCGCTTCGGTCAGTTCCTGCTCCGCGGCAAATTTCCGCACGTCCTCGGTGATCCGCATCGAGCAGAAATGCGGGCCGCACATGCTGCAAAAATGGGCTACTTTCGCCCCCTCCTGCGGAAGCGTTTCGTCATGAAACTCCCGGGCGGTCACCGGATCCAACCCGAGATTGAACTGGTCTTCCCACCGAAACTCGAACCGTGCCTTGCTCAATGCGTGATCGCGGTGGGCAGCCGAGGGGTGTCCCTTGGCCAGGTCGGCGGCGTGCGCGGCGATTTTGTAAGCGATCACGCCGTCCTTCACGTCCTTTTTGTTCGGCAAACCGAGATGTTCTTTCGGGGTCACGTAGCAAAGCATCGCGCATCCGTACCAGCCGATCATGGCCGCGCCGATGGCGCTGGTGATGTGGTCGTGGCCGGGCGCGATATCGGTCGTCAACGGCCCCAGGGTGTAAAAAGGCGCCTCGTGACACCACTCGAGTTGTTTGTCCATGTTCTCCCTGATTAGGTGCATGGGGATGTGGCCCGGCCCCTCGTTCATGACCTGGCAACCCATCTCCCACGCGATCTGCGTCAATTCGCCCTGGGTGCGCAATTCAGCGAACTGAGCCTCGTCGTTGGCGTCAGCAATCGATCCCGGGCGCAGCCCGTCGCCGAGGCTGAAGCTGACGTCGTAGGCCCGCATGATCTCGCAGATCTCGCGAAAGCGGGTGTACAAAAAGCTTTCCCGGTGATGCGCCAGGCACCATTTGGCCATGATCGAGCCGCCGCGCGAAACGATGCCGGTAACCCGCCGGGCCGTCATGGGCACGTAGCGCAATAATACGGCGGCATGAACAGTGAAATAGTCCACACCCTGCTCGCACTGCTCAATCAGCGTGTCCCGGTACACTTCCCAGGTCAGCTCCTCGGCCTTGCCGCCGACTTTCTCCATTGCCTGGTAAATCGGCACCGTGCCGATGGGCACCGGCGAATTGCGCAAAATCCACTCGCGCGTCTCGTGAATATTTTTGCCGGTGGACAAATCCATCACGGTGTCGGCGCCCCACTTGATGGCCCAACGCATCTTCTCGACTTCCTCCTCGATGGTCGAAGCTACCGCCGAGTTGCCAATGTTGGCGTTGATTTTGACCAGGAAATTGCGCCCGATAATCATCGGCTCGCTTTCCGGATGGTTGATATTCGCGGGGATGATCGCCCGGCCGCGCGCCACCTCGGCCCGGACAAATTCGGGCGAGATTTCCGCCGGAATGCTCGCGCCAAACGCCTCGCCGCCCAGGTCGCGTCCCGCGGCCTGCGACTCTGCGCGCCCGAGGTTTTCCCGAATGGCCACAAACTCCATCTCCGGCGTGATGATGCCGCGGCGGGCGTACTCCAACTGGGTTACCACTTTGCCCACCCGGGCGCGCAACGGCTGACGCCGCAGGGACACCGGGATCCTCGCATCGCTGCGGCCGGGAATTGGACGATAGGAGGACTCGGTCGTCTCGACATCGCCGCGAGCGTCGATCCAGGGACGGCGAATCCGCGGCAAACCCTCCTCTACCGTGCCCGTAAAAGCCGGATCGCCCCATGGCCCCGAGCAGTCATACACCCGGATCGGCGCGTTGGGCTCAGGCTCGCCCTTCAGATTGCGGGTTGGCGCAAGTTCAATTTCGCGAAAGGGCACGCGCACGTCCGGATGAAGCTTTCCCAAACTGTGGATCCGGCGTGAATTTGGCAGCGGCTCGCGGCTGTGCGGCTCAAAAGCGGCGTTGTTGGCAATCATTTTTTCTTTAGGTAGCCCGGGAAACGCCGGCGGCGAGAGACTCATATCCCTTCGCCAGCATTACCTGGAGCAGGTTCAACGGGTCTGCCCCGGATCTCTCCGGAACACTCTCAGCCCTCGGGTCCCCTCATGGCCACCGGCAGGCTCCCCTGTGATTGCGCCGAAACTAGTCCGCTGCCGCGCTCTGGTCAAGCGGGGTTCATTGCTCGGCGGCCATTTTCGGAAAAAAGAAACACCGGCCGCAGGTGCTGGTGAAATAAATTATCCGTCACGTTGCGCGCCACCGAATCCCGGCACATCTCGAGGGCGTCCAGATAACGTGTGCCCATGGCGGCGGCGGCCTTGAAACCGACATGCAGAAGCTGGCGCAGGTGTGGATTATAATGCGGGTTGGCGTTGTCATGGCGGAGCGCGGAGACGAACTGTTCCGCATCCCAGAGGCGAACCGTCTCGGCTCCGGGCAGGAGCGCTGGGTCAATGTCGATTACCGCGGCATACGGTTCACAGAACTCCATCCGGCGCGCCAGCGCCGCGGCATAGACGTCTTTGACCAAGTCCAACCCGGCCCCGCCAGACTCCGCCAAGCCGATCAACTCCGCCAGCCAGGTGGTGCCGGCGGTCTTCAAATGCAACCCGGCCCCGGTCTTTTCGAGGGAGCGACGGATAGCCGGGTAGATCGAGAATTTATCGCTGCCGGAATGCACGCTGAGTTTTAAGTTGGGCGGCAAAGCATAGCGCGCCGTGGCCAACGCGATCACCGACAGATCCTCGCGGAACTCCTTCTCGAACCGCTCCACGTCCCCTGCATAATCCACGCCTTTATTGAATCGACCCGTAAACTTGGGCGCGATGGCCTGCACGGGGATGCCCTCATCGGCCAAAGCGGCCAGAATCACCAATAATTCAACTGGTGCTTGCGGCAATTCTGTTTCATCCATCGACACCTCGGTGATGAAAGCCTGCCCGGCGCGAGCACGGGTGATATGGCGATGAATACGCCCCGCTTCCCGCACCGCAAGGAGATACTTGGCCGCCGCGAGTTTGACCTGACCGACGGTCGTTCGCAGGGGAGGATCGATTTCGGGAATTTCCGTCCCGGCCAATTCGGAATGGCGCTGGACAAACGACCGAATGGCGGAGGCTTCCGCCGGCCTGCCAATCCAATCCGCCACATCAATGGTGAAAAAATCCGCATGCGGTATAAACCGATCCACCGTTTCGAGGCGGATGTGGTCGGCATCCACATGATAGGGTTTGTCCCAACCGAGCGCCCGGACTGCCCGATCCGCGGTGACGCGGGCCGTGGCTGGGTCGGAACCGATGATCAAATGTTCCCGGTTGGATTTATTCCACACGGGAATGACGTCGGCGCCCTGTGCGACGGCGAGTTGGCAGGCGCGCAGTTGGGCCTCAGCCTCGCGCGCAAAACGATCTCCCACCCCGATCGAGTATTTTTCCAGCCGTAGCGTGTTAGCCATGGTGAATTCTTGGCGATTCTCTGCACGGACGCCAGACCAGATCCAAAAACGCCGGGGTGGCGGAGGAAGATACATCGCTGCTGGCAGCTCGCGCCGCGGAAATCCCGGTTGCCGGAGCAGGCTCGCCGCCTGAAGTTGCATCTGCCACAGGACGCCCCGAGCCCTTTGGCGCGGGTGTAGGATGATTCAAGGCGCACAGGACCAACGCCAGAATCCCGCGGATGATCAGCGAATCGCTATCCGCCTGGCGGCCCAGGCCAACGAGGAAACGGATCTCCCTCTGCTGGAATCCGAGTGCGCTCATAGACAATCACCGCCGTGTCCCGCGTGATTCCCATCCCCAACAACGCTTCGCGTAACTGGTCAGCCGAACACCGATTCCAGGTATCCGGAGACTCGAGCGGGTTTGTGTCGAGGGGCGCGGCGGTCGGGATGTGCCCCGCCTCGTACACCGCAGGATTACGGTAATGAGCATGACAGATGCGGCTCTGGCGGTTGTCGTATTCCGGCGCCGTCCTGTCACGCAGCAGGAAGTTCAACCACGACGCCGAAACCAGGTGCCGATAGCCCGGCAAGCGCTCCATCGGCAAAGTTGCGTTGTTGCTCCAATCGTGGAGAAAGTCGTGGTGGAGCGCCACGTCGGCAAACCCAGCTCTTGAGAATCGCTCCGCGACCACTCTCCTTTCCTCCCGATCGTAGCCATACACCACGACGCGATCCTCAGGCGTCAGGCCTTTTCCATCGACCATGTCGGGCCCATCGAGGTACTGAAGCCATTTCGCCGGCAGGCTGCGCGCCCCCGGGATGTGGCCACCGCGGATTTCCTTCCGCAACCGCCAGCAACGCCAGCATGGCAGCGGTAGAAGAGAGCTCCGTCCGACGCGGGAGCAAGCCAGGGCTGCGGTTTACTTCGTTTGCGCGGCTAGATGCTCCTGGATCGCGCGGACAATCGAATTGACGCTGTTCAGAATCCGCCGGGCCGTTTCCGGGTCGCGGACTTTCAAGCCGAAGTTCTTGTCCAGCGCCACAACCAACTGCAAGGCGTCCACCGAATCCAGCCCCAGTCCATCCGGCCCGAACAAGGGTGCTTCGTCCCCGATTTCCGAGGCCGACATTTGCAGCATAAGGTTCTCCACCATCATGCTCTTGATGCGTGGCTTTAGAGTGTCCGCTTCCATTTAAAGAATTCCACCGTCAATCTTCAGCACTGAGCCTGTGATGTAACCGGCTTCAGGACAAGCGAGAAATCGCACCGCCGCGGCCACCTCCTCGGGTTGCCCGAACCGTCGCATCGGCACGCGGGCCAGCGCCGCCCGGCGCGCTTCGACCTCCATTTCCGCAAGCGCTCCGGTTTCGATGTAGCCGGGGCAGATCGCGTTCACGGTGATCCCAATTCGCGCCACCTCCTTCGCCAGCGCCCTCGTCAACGCCACCAAGCCCGCTTTGGCCGCCGCGTAATTGGATTGTCCCGCGGGCGCCAGCAGCGCGCTCAACGAGGCTACATTGATGATTCGCCCCCAGCGGCGTGAGATCATCTGGCTCAACACAGCCTGGCAGCCCAGAAACGCGCCGGTCAGATTTGCATCCAGCACACTCCGCCACGCCGTCTCCGGCATCGTGGCCAATAGCGCATCTTGGTAGCGCCCAGCGTTATTGACCAGGACGTCCACACTTTGCCCCGCGGCGGCGATTTCATCCACCGCCGCCGACCAGGAATCCGCCTGCGTGACATCCAGCGCCACCCAACGGCAGCGGCCGGGATGGGCCGCTGCGGCTTGCTCCGCGGCCGCTCGGTTGGAATGTACCCCCAGCCATACCCGGGTATCGGGCGAACCAGCCAAAAACGCCCGGGCAATCCCCTGCCCCAACCCGCCGTTTCCACCGGTGATCAAAACCGTTCGCGCGCTCATGGATTCGGCCCTCCGGCTTCGGGAATCCCGAAACAAGCGCCCAAAGCTTGTTCGTTGGCTCCCGCCACGCTCACTATCGCCCGCCGCGCTCGTTGAGCGCGCACGGCCGCACAGGCCAGCACGCATTGCCATGCCGCCGCCGCGCTATGGGCTTCCCCGCATGCCCGCTTCGGCGAAATTCGCCTGCCCTTCCAATCGCTCCACGCCGCCGCTTCCTCGGCGTCGAGCCGAGTCGCCCCTTGCAGCCCGTCGCAGAGCCAGTCCGCCCCGGAGAAGTCCCGCAGGTCCTCCCGGACCGCCCGCATGGCTGCGCATTTTGCGGAATTACCCGCGTACAAACGCGGCTCGGTAATGCCTTGCAACTCCGCAATCACGCCCGACCCCGGAACCGAACTCAGGTAGATGGCGCCCGCACCTTCGCTCAGCACCGCGCCGACGCTGAATAATTTCAGGGCATCAGCGACCAGCCAGTCCAATTCCTCCGCTGCGATTACTAGACAGCCGTCCACCCGTCCCTGGACTAACCACTCCGCTCCGGTGGCGAGGGCCTGCGGGAAGACTCCGCTATCTCCCACCAGCGTGTAATTGATCGTCGAAGCCGCCAGCACCGCCGCCAGATGGCTCGCGGGCGCGTTAAACACCGTCTCGGGAAAAAGCAGCGGACTGGCCGTCCCCGGCTCGCGCAACACTTCCTCGTAGAATTTCCGTGAATAGGTCACGCAGCCCGTGCTCCCGCAATAAACAATTCCCAACCGCAATTCGCCAGCTTTCACCCGTTCGGCCTCCGCCCCCAGCGCCTCCAACCCGGCCGCCACCGCAAACCGGGCGATCGGGCTGGACCGTCGCAGCCGCGGATGCCCGAGAAACGCCGGCTGCGGCGCCGGCGCGGGGACAGGCCGGACGCGCAACGGCAGCGTCCAGCCCGGTCGCGCCAGTTCAGTCGTCGGCAACGCCTCCGCCACCGACACGGCCGCTTCCAGCGCCGCCACGCCCCAGCCAGCGGGCGACACCGCGCCCAGGCCGCGCGCAAAGATTCGACTCAATGCCACCTCCGAAAAATCAGGGTGGCGTTCGCGCCGCCAAAGCCGAACGAGTTGCTCATCGCATATTCAAAGCGGTAATCGATCGGTTCCCGTACCAGCCGAAATGCGCACTCCGGCTCGGGAGTTTGGATGCCGCAGCCCGGCGGCAACCATTGCCCCTTCAGAGCCAGCAGACAGACCACCGCCTCCACCGCCCCCGCCGCGCCCAGCAAATGGCCAATTCCTCCTTTCGTGGAACTGACAAAAATCCCTGCCGCCGCCGGACCCGCCCACTGATTGATCGCCTTTGCCTCCGCGTGATCGTTCAACGATGTCCCCGTGCCGTGGGCGTTGAGATAGCCGATATGCTTGGGCCCGATCTCCGCCTGGCGGCACGCCTCCTGCATCGCGGCCACGGCGGCTTTTCCCTCGGGATGAGGTTGCGTCAAATGATGCGTATCCGTCCCGGCGCCGTAGCCCGCCAATTCTCCCAGAATTCCGGCGCCCCGCGCTTGGGCGGAATCCCAAGTCTCCAGACACAACACCGCTGCGCCTTCCCCCAACCCCAAGCCGTCCCGGTTGGCATCAAACGGCCGCGGAGCGGTGGTCGAAAGCGCCTGCAAGGAATCGAATCCCGCAAACACCAATTGATCCAGCGCTTCGTAACCCCCGGCCAAAACGCGCTCGGCGATCCCGTTCCGCACCAACTCCCAGGCATGTCCGATGGCGTTGCCTCCCGAAGCGCAGGCGTTGGCGATAATGCTGATCGATCCCTCCAGGCCAAACGCTTCCATGAGATTCAACGCCTGCCGTTGCGGCTGGTAATGCAACGCGCGCCGCGGTTGCTCACGGCGCCGCCGGGGTTGGCTGACCGCTTGCCGATAGTACTCCTCGCCCAAACTCATTCCGCCGCCTGTGGTTCCCAACACCAACGGCAAACGCCTGGTTGAGGATTCCCAACCAGATTCCCGCCAAGCCTCCTGCGCCGCCAGGAACAAAATCCGCCCGGCGCGGTCCATTCGGCTGACTTCCTGCCGACGAAGCCGGTTTGTCGGCACCGTCGCCGGCAGATTCACCAACGCCGCCAGCTTGGCCCGCTGCCGCGATACATCAAAAAGCTCTATTGGCTGGAATGCGACCCGACCCCGGCGAAAGCCTTCCTCGTTCTCCGCCTTGCACAACCCAAGGGCAGTCACGAGCCCCGCGCCGGTGATGACGACGCGCTTGGCCGATCCGGATTGGCGACGGGCGGGAAACAACACAAGTGCCTGATAATCGGCTCGAAAAATAGGCTTTTCCCGGCCCAAGTCAATCCACCGCCTCCGACAAAAGCGGGCGGAAGCCAAGGTGCCCATTGCCGAGCGCGGAGATTTGGAGCTACCCTGCGCTTATGCAAGCTGGCAATCTCACGACTCGGCGCTTGAAGCCCTCCACCGCAGCCAAAGTCTCCCCGGGGCTTTCCGCATCGAAATCAGCTCGTTCAAATGGCGCCAGGCGGAACCAACCCATTCTTCGCATCGGGTTGTTCGGGATCGGTCTGGACACCTACTGGCCCCAGTTCAAGGGGTTAAAGCGACGGCTGGAAGGCTACCTGCAGGCGGTGCATGCGGGATTAGCCCGTGAAGGCGTGGAAATTGTCAACCTGGGCCTCATCGACAGCCCCGCCAAAGCGATGGAGGCGGGGCATGCCTTCTGCCGCGCGGATGTGGATCTGATTTTTCTCCACGTCACCACCTACGCCCTCTCCTCGACGGTGCTCCCGGTAGTGCGGCGGGCCAGGGTGCCAGTCGTGGTGCTGAACCTCCAACCCGCGGCGGCCATTGATTACTCGAGTTTTAATCAACTGGGTGACCGCACCGCGATGACCGGCGAGTGGCTGGCGCATTGCGCCTCCTGCCCGGTGCCGGAGATTGCCAATGTCTTTAATCGCGCGCGGATCCAGTTTCACCAGGTCACCGGAATGCTCCGGGAAGATGAGACCGCCCGGAAGGAGATTGAGGCCTGGATTGAAGCAGCGCGCGTGGCACAGGTGATGGCCCACAACCGTCTCGGCTTGATGGGCCATTATTACGGGGGGATGCTGGATATCTATTCCGATCTGACCCAGCATTGCGCGGTGTTTGGAGGTCATGCCGAAATCATCGAGGTGGACGAACTGGCCGCCCGGCGGCGGGAGGTCGCCGCCCCGGCCATCCGGCGGCGGGTGAAATACTTTCGGGAAGTTTTTGACGTGCAGCCGGATTGCCCCGCCGGCGAGCTCGAACGGGCGGCGCGCACGTCGATCGCGCTCGATCGCCTGGCGGAAACCCATCAACTCGGGTCGCTTGCCTATTATTATATGGGCACCGGCAATCCTGAAAACGAGGAAGCGATCAGCTCGATTATCCTGGGCAATTCCCTGCTTACCGCGCGCGGCATTCCGGTGGCGGGTGAATACGAGATCAAGAACGCCCAGGCGATGAAGATCATGGACAGCTTCGGTGCGGGAGGGTCGTTTACCGAGTATTACGCCATGGATTTCAAGGATGATGTGGTGCTGATGGGTCATGACGGTCCCGGACATATCGCCATCGCCGAGGGCAAGACCAAAGTGCGGCCTCTGCGAGTCTATCACGGCAAGGTGGGCCGCGGCCTCTCGGTTGAAATGTCCGTCAAGCATGGGCCGGTGACGCTGCTTTCGGTGGTGGAGGCGAGCGATGGCCGCCTCCAATTGCTTGTAGCCGAAGCCGAGTCCGTGCCCGGCCCGATCCTCGAAATTGGCAACACGAACAGCCGCTACCGCTTCCCGATCGGAGCGCGGCGATTCGTGAATGACTGGAATGCCCGCGGCCCCGCGCATCACTGCGCGGTCGGAATCGGTCATCTGGCCCATAAATTAAGGAACCTCGCGGCGCTGCTCGAAATCGAGTGTGTCCAGGTCTGCTGAACCCAAACTAAGCGCGCGCCAACATCCACAATGTCCGGTTGCCAGTTTGTCTTTCGGATGACTATGCTCCGGGCAAGTACAGCCAGCCGCGAACCCACCCGATTGCCGGGTTGCGTCTATTGCTCCTTTCAACTCTCGCCCTGGCAGGACTCGTTTTGACGCCCACCGCTCGCGCTCACGGCGCGCAAGCACCCGCCCAGTCCGCCAGGTTCCGACTCCCGGAAAACCTCGCCAACGTCGTCGGCGACCTGACGAAGTTGCGCAAACCAGAGGGCTTGACGGCCGCGTGCTACACCTTTCCAAATTATCACGTCTCCGCCCTGCAGAGCCGGCTCTATGGACCGGGCTGGACCGAATACGTGCTGACAAGCGTTGAGTTTCCGGATTACGGAGTCGCAGCCGCCGACGTGGTTGCCAAACAATGGACCTTCCATGCCAGAGATGGAACGATCCCGTATCTGCCGGCCATCGGTGTCGGGTGGGATCCCACACCGCGTTTCGCCCCGCCCCGAGGGCCGCGCCCAGCCGCGCCGAACCGCGATGTCTGGCCCGCCTGCGCGATCCTCACGAACGAAAGCCCGGCGGCTTTCAAGGCTTTCGTGCAAGCCGCCTTTGCCTATCTGAATGAGCATCCGCAAACCCCGCGGATTTTAACGATCAGTTGCTGGAATGAATGGTCCGAGGGACATTACTTGTTGCCGGACAACCGCTTTGGCTACGGCATGCTCGACGCGCTCGCGGAAGCCCTGGGCAAAAGCGGGGCGCGCGGCGGGGAAGGGAAATAAACGGCAGCAAAATCTCCCGCTCCTGCGCCCGGGCGATCTCACCACATCCCGTGGACCCACTTGATCGCGCGCATTAAAAGGTAAGCCACCAGCGCGGACGCTGGCAGGGTCAAAATCCAAGCCCAAAGAATGCGCTCGACCACCTGCCAACGCATGGAGTGGGGATTCCGGGCGGTGCCCACTCCCATGATCGAGGCGGAAACTGCGTGGGTCGTTGAGACCGGCATGCCCAAACGGGCGGTCGTCAGCAAAATCGCCGCCGCCATCGCGTCCGCGGTGAAGCCGTTCGGAGTCTGCAACCGGGCCATCTTCCGCCCCAGTGTCTTGATGATCCGCCGGCCGCCCGAGGCGGTGCCCGCCGCCATCGTAAACGCGCAGACCAGCTTGACCCACAACGGCACGCTGAACTCCGGAGTTCTCATGAAATGCAGCCATTCAGGAGCCCGCTCGAAATGCCCGGCCTGCGTGGCGCTAAAAACCGCCAGCGTGATGATGCCCATGGTCTTTTGCGCATCGTTCGTTCCCTGGCTGAAAGCCAGAAACGCGGTGCTGACTACCTGCCCTTTGCGAAACACGCTATTGATCTTCGAAGCGGTGTAGCGTTTTAGAAGTATATACAGCAGCGACATCGCCACAAAACCCGCCGCGAAACCAATAGTGGGCGAACTGATCATCGGAATAATCACCTTGTAAAGGACCCCGCCCCAGCGCCACCAAGGTTCGCCGGGTGCGGGAGCCGCCCAAATCACCACCCCGAAATCGTTTCCCGCGGAAGCCACCGCCGCGCCCACCAGACCGCCAATCAAAGCGTGGCTCGAACTGGAGGGCAGCCCGAGCCACCAAGTCAGCAAATTCCAGACAATTGCTCCGCTCAACCCGCAGATCAGTGTCACCCCCGTCACCCACTGGGCCTGCACCAGACCCTTCCCCACCGTGGTGGCCACCGCCGTCCCCGCAAGCGCCCCGCACAGGTTCATCACGGATGCCAGCGCAATCGCCTGATTCGGAGTCAGCACTCGCGTCCCCACCGCCGCCGACACCGAATTCGCGGTATCGTGAAAACCATTCAGATACTCGAAGACGAGGGCGACGAAAATGACTCCCAAAAGCAACGCCATCGCGACTCAGACCTTGAATGCCATCCGCGTGCTGTGTTTGTTGCGAGCGGAGGCCGCTGACCTCAGCCGGTCGTGCCAACGGACCTTGCGCCTGGCCCGCCGATTTCGATCCGACCGCGCTTTTCTCAACAAAAACATTCCGCTTTAGTTCTCAGAAATCACGCCGGGGCGCACGGAAAAAAGAAAAGCCGTGACGGTATTCAGAAGAAAAAGCCCGATCGCCACCGCCGTCCCGATCCCGCCCCACTGCCGCCCCGGCGGCCACGCCAGCAGATCGCCAACGACGCGAAGAGCGAGGGCGGCGTGCAGCAGCGCCACATGCGCATAAAACCGGGAATGAAATCGAGGTTGCATCACCAGCACAGAAGGAAAAATGACCGGCGCGTGGCCAAAAATCATGGAAAACACAAACCCAAGAAAAAAAGCGTGAAGAGCGGCGTCGTAGCGCAGGCCCGACTCCAATGGCGCGAATCGCAGCAATAATAACCCCGCCACTGCCATCCAAAAGTACCCGGCCAGCAAGCAAACGGCCATAAAGCGCGTCAACCCGCTCCGGCGGACAGTGCGGCGGGCAATGTCAAAACGCCCGAGCCAGGCAGCCATGGCCAGCAAACCCGCGCCCACCACCCGCTCGCCGGTAGCAGTGGTAAAGAAGGTCAACGCCAGGCCAATGCTAAAAACACCCAACGCCGGATGGAGCAAGGGCGAGGCCCAACGCGAGGGTTTTTGAAAGCGGCTCAACTCCAGACGCTCGCCGAAAATCGTCAATCCCAAAAAACCCATCCACCAGGGAACCAACTGATGGATCGGCCAGCCCGTTAGCCACAAGACGTTGCCGGTCAGCCAAACCAAGGCGGCCAGCGCCATGACCACCGTGAAAGACGCGCGCTGAAGCCGCGCCACTCGACCGGTCACCGCCACAAAAACCGCGCTTCCCGCCGTGATCAAACACAGTGGTGGCCGGCCCATTTGCCCCGCCACCAGCAACACTGCCCCCAGACCAGTCAGCAGCGGAGCCGCATACGTCCAGAGGCTGCGCAGGCCCACCGCCCGCTCCAACGAGATAACCGTGCCCAAAAAGCCGCAGACCATCAGCGGCCCATGATACGAAATCCAATTCGCGTTGCTCGAGGGCAGCGGCAGATTGAGCGGCAACCGGATCAAACCGCCCCAAACCCCGCAGAGAAGCGCGATCATTCCCATGGCGATCAAGGCCAGGCGCCCAAACCGATTAGGTGGTTTGCCAGAGGTGGTGGACTGCATAAAGTCAGCGAAGCTTACGGGAAACCACCCGGAACCGTCCAGCTTCCGGCGAATGGAGCTGGAGCGCCAACCCGAACTCAACCCCTCTCATTCGCGCGCCGCGATGGACGGCGGCTTCCGCGACCACCCAGTCTCAAATATGAATTGCCTCTCCGAACGCCTGGCCAGTCGCCTCATGCACCGCCTCGCTCAACGTCGGATGCGCGTGAATGGTGGCCTCGATCTCCTCGTAAGTGGCTTCCAGGGTGATGGCCAAGCCCAGTTCGGCAATCATTTCTGTCGCTTCCGGCCCGATGATGTGGGCGCCGATCAGCTCACCGTGAGGCTCGCCAAAGAGCAGTTTGACAAAGCCATCGACCTCGCCCACCGCGCGAGCTTTGCCGCTGGCGGTGAACGGAAATTTCCCGACCCGATACTTGAGACCTCGTTCCCGCGCCAACTGTTCGGTTAATCCAACGCTCGCCACCTGCGGATTGCAATACGTGCAACTCGGGAAATTTGTGATTCGCCGCGGCTGATGATCCGTGAACATGCCTTCGACCGCTTGAATCGCCTGGTAACTGGCCACATGCGCCAACCACGGCGGCCCGATGATGTCCCCCGCGGCGTAGATTCCCGGGATGCTCGTTTGATATCGGTCATCGGTCTCGATATAGCCACGCTCGGTGAGCTTGAGCGGCGCCCCCCCGGGCAACAGCGGTTGCACCCCGATGGCGATCAGACAGACCTTCGCCTCCAACAACTCGTGTTTGTGATTGTGTGCGGCAATCCGCACACCTCCGTCCTCGGTCTCGGCTCTCACTACTTTCGTGTCCGTCAGAAAGCGAATGCCTTGTTTGCGAAAGGCGCGTTCGAGGTTCTGAGAGACCTCGGCGTCCTCGAGCGGCAGCAGATGGGATTGCATCTCGACGACGGTGACCTTGGTTCCAAAAGCATTGAAAAAATAGGCGAACTCAATGCCGATGGCGCCGGCCCCGACGATGATCATGCTCTCGGGCTGCTGCTCCAGCACCATTGCCTCGCGGCTGCCAATAATGGTCGTTCCGTTAAATGGCAATCCCGGCATCGGCCGGGAGACCACTCCGGTGCAAACCAGAATGTTCCAACCCTCCAAAGTTTCGGCTTGATCCCCGGCCTTGACACTCACCACTCCCGCGCGCTCCACCGCCGCCTCGCCGCGGATGTAGGCAATCCCGTGCTTTTTGAAGAGGAACTCGATGCCGGAGGCATTTTTATCCGCCACCTCGCGCGAGCGCCGCACAATCCTCCCCCAATCGTAACTGAGATTGTCGAAGCTGAACCCGAATTCGCCAGCCTGGTGTTTCATGAACGAAAACAGCTCGGCGTTGCGCAATAAGGCTTTCGTCGGGATGCAGCCCCAATTCAAGCAGGTGCCGCCGGCGCGTTCCTTCTCTACGCACGCCACCTTCTTTCCGAGTTGCGCGGCGCGGATCGCGCCCACATATCCCGCCGGTCCGCCGCCGATGACAATTAAATCGTATGGCTTCGTTGGCTCTTTAGGCATGGCCCGGATTCCTCACAGCAGTAATAATGTCGGATTCTCCAAAAACTCGCGCAATTGCGCCAGGTACTCAGCGCCGATCGCGCCGTCCACCACCCGATGGTCCGCGCTCAGGCCGATGGACATCCGTTCGCCCGCCACAATCTCTCCCGCTCGATTCACCACCGGCCTTTTCGTAATTGCGCCGATGGATAAGATGATCGCTTGCGGCGGATTGATGATGGCTGAGAAGCTCTCAACGCCATAAGCCCCGAGGTTGGTGACTGTCAAGGTGCCGCCCTGATACTCGTCGGGTTTAAGTCGTTTGGCCCGCGCCCGCGCGGCGAGATCTTTGACCGCCTCGCTGATCTGCCGCAAGGTCTTATTCTGCGCCTGCCGGATGACCGGAGTTACCAAACCTTCTTCGATGGCCACCGCTACCGCCAAATGAACCTCGGCATGTTCGATGATCGCATCACCCGCAAAGGACGCGTTTGCCCGCGGCACTCGCGTCGCCGCCAGCACGGCCGCCCTGAGCACAAAATCGTTGATCGAAAGACGGCCCCCCCCGGCCTTTTCCATCGCCGTGTTGGCCTGCGCGCGCAAACGCGTCAGCTCAGCCACATCCGCTTCGAGGTGCAGATAGAAATGCGGAATCTGGGTTTTACTTGCCACCAATCGATCCGCAATGATTTTGCGCATGCCCGAGAGGGAGACGCGCCGGTCGTGCGGTGAGATCGCAGGCACGGAAATTGGGGCGGCGCCGGACGGCGTCGCGGCTTGCGGCGCTGGTTCGCTGTAAGATTCAATGTCCCGGGCGATGATGCGCCCGCCGGGTCCCGAGCCGGTTAGCCCGGCCAGATCCAGCCCTCTCGCCGCGGCCAGCTTTCGGGCCAGAGGCGAAGCTTTAATCCGGGCTGGAGCAGCCGTCCCCGTCACCGGGCCAGCACCGGTCCGTGCCGGTTCCGGATCTGGGCGAGGCTCGGGACTCCCGACTGCTGCTGGGCTTTTGGCATCCGCGGGCGCCGAGTCGGCAGGAGCCTGACCATGGATCAGGCGCTCGCCGGCTGGATCTGCCGCTTCCCCGGGTGCCGCCAACATCGCCAGCTTTTCGCCAATCCGGGCTTTCTGCCCCTCTTGGACGTAGATTTCGGCGAGGGCGCCTTCGCCGAAGGCCTCAAGCTCCATCACCGCCTTATCTGTCTCGACCTCGGCCACCACGTCACCCAGGGTGATCGCATCCCCCACTGCTTTGCGCCACTTTACCACGGTGCCTTCGGTCATGGTGTCGCTCAGCTTTGGCATTTCAATGTAGGAAGGCATAGGCGCGCCTCAGGTGATTTGCAGCACTTTCTCCACCACTCGCTCGGGTGTGGGCAGTTGGATTCTTTCCAACGGGGGACTGTAAATCGCGGGGGCATCAAGTGAGCAGACCCGGCCGACCGGCGCGTCCAGCTCATCAAACGCTTTTTCCTGGATGATCGAGGCGATCTGTGCGCTAACCCCGCAAAAAGGCTTGTTTTCATCCACCAGCACCGCGCGATGGGTCTTGGCCAGCGTGCGCAGGATGGCCTCCTCATCCAGCGGACGGATCGAGCGCAAATCCAAAACCTCCGCGTGAATGCCGTGGTTGGCGGCAAGCAACTCCGCAGCTTTTAAGCTGGTGATCACCGCCCGGCCGTGCGCAATCAGCGAAACATCCGCGCCTTCGCGCTTCACCTCTGCCACTCCCAGCGGAATCAAATACTCCTCTTCGGGAACCTCCCAGCTCTCCCCATAAAGCAGCGTGTTCTCCATCACAAAGACCGGATCATTGTCGCGAATGGCGGTCTTGAGCAAGCCCTTGGCGTCATAAGCTGTCGCCGGGCAAACGACTTTGACACCCGGCACGTTCGCCAGGCTGTTCTCTGGTGTGTGCGAATGGGTTGCGCCCACGTTGGTTCCGGCGTTGGCCGGACCGCGGATCACTAGCGGCACGTGAATCGAGCCGCCAGACATGTAGCGAATGCAGCCCGCGTTGTTCACAATCTGATCGTACGCCACGTAGGCGAAGCTCCAGAACATCAACTCCACTACCGGCCGCAATCCCAGCATAGATGCCCCCACGCCCAAACCAACGAAAGCCGCCTCGCTGATCGGGGTATCGACCACCCGCTTGTCGCCAAAGCGCGCCCAGAGGCCCTCGGTCACCTTATAGGCGCCATTGTATTGCGCCACCTCCTCGCCGATGATGACGACGTTTTCATCGCGCTCGATCTCTTCGGCTAGCGCCTCGTTCAACGCCTTGCGGTAGGTGATTCGGCGCATAATGTTTGGTGGGATCTCCTTCGAGTGACCGGACTGAACGGGCGCCGGCCTTTAATTGAAAAAGTGCCGGCCCGTGCGGCCAGCGACGGTTTGCCGATCCACCTCGTAATAGACATCGGCGAGAATGTCGGCCTCCGCCGGCAGCGGACTTTCTTGAGCAAATTTCACCGCCTCGGCCACTTCTTTCCGGGCTGCGGCGTCAAGCTCGGCAGCTTGCGCCTCGGTAGCCACCCCCTCTTCCAGCAACGTTCGCTGCCAAAGCCGGAGTGGATCGTGCAGTTGCCGATACTTCTCGATTTCCTCGGGGGTCCGATATTTCTTGGCGTTGGCATCGGCCACCGAGTGGCCATAATAACGATAGGTGGAGATTTCCAGGACCGAAGGCCGCGACTCCCTTCGCGCGCGCTCAATCGCTTTCCAAGTGCCGGCCCGGACTTCATAGACGTCCTCGCCGTTGATCATGTCCCATTCAATGTTGTAGCCCTCGGCTCGTGCTGCCAGCGAGGTCCGATAGGCGGAGGAGCGCTCCTGGCTGGTGCCCATCGAATAGCGGTTATTTTCAATGATGTAAATCACTGGCAAGTCCCAAAGCGACGCCAGATTCAGCGATTCGTGATACGCTCCCTGATTTACCGCTCCATCCCCCAAATAGCAGAGGCAGCACCCCTTTAGACCGCGATACTTCAAAGCGTAAGCCAACCCCAGCCCCAGCGGCGCCTGCCCCGCCACAATGCCGTGTCCGCCCCAGTAGTTTTTGTCCGGCGCGAAGAAATGCATCGAGCCGCCCTTCCCTTTTGAACAACCGGTTGATTTCCCAAACAACTCGGCCATGCATTCTTTCATGGATAACCCCATCAACAGCGCCTGCCCATGGGTGCGATACCCGCCGATCACGTGGTCGTCATCCCCCCGGACCGACAAGGTGCCTACCGCCACCGACTCCTGCCCGATATACAAGTGCAAAAATCCTCCCATCTGCCCGGCCTGATAATACTGCAGTGCTGTCTGCTCAAACCGCCGAATTCGAAACATGTCGCCCAGCATCTCCAGCTTATCCGCCGCGGTCAGTTGCTGGTTGATCTCGGCGTCCGCAGAGCGCGCCGGCGTGGCTGGCCCAACTAACGTGTTGTTTGTCGTCGTCACAAAGCGATTCAACCTGGAGGTTTTTTGGTTGCGCCCCATCCGAGCTGGGCTTAATATTCCAAGTCTCGACTTAGAATAAATGTTGGCCGGGAATAAATCAAGTATGCGCTTGGAAAACGCGCCCTTGAAGGAACTGCGCGCTCACGACCGTCTTTTGGTTCTTCTCAAAAGCGGTGGGCCAGCAACTACCGCGGTTTTGGCGAACCGGCTCAAAATCACCGGTGAAGCCGCACGGCAGCAACTCGTTCGTCTGCAGGAGGAGGGATTGGTGGAAGCCACCTCCGAGGTTCGCGGCCGGGGCCGCCCGCACCAGATCTGGCGCTTGACCGCCGCCGCGAATCGGAGATTTCCCGATGCCCATGCGGAATTCACCGCTCAGTTGATCGAGACGATCCGCAAAACCCTGGGGGAAGCCGCCCTGGACCGTTTGATCGAGGCCCGCGAGAAAGAGCTGCTCGGCAGCTACCGCACCGCCCTCGAGGGCGCGCCTGAACTCCAGGACCGGCTGGAACGTCTGGTCTCGATGCGCAATGCGGAAGGCTACATGGCCGAGTGCCGAACCGAGCGGGATGGTTTCCTGTTGATCCAAAACCATTGCCCGATCTGCGCCGCGTCGGGCGTTTGCCTGAAGCTATGCGGGTCGGAGCTGAATTTATTCAGTCAACTTTTCGGTCCGCAGGTGAGCATCCAGCGCGAGGAGAACATCGTCAACGGCTCCCATCGCTGCGTGTACCGGATCCGGCCCCGGGGCGCGCCCGCCGCCCGGGCCCAAACCTGATCAGGGGATCTCCAATTGCCGGCCGTTCTGCTCGGGGCTGAGCTGCAGAATAAAAGGCACGGCGCGCCTGGCCCATTCTCCCGGATCCGGGCAGCTCTCCGCGGAGGCGCCAAAGCAACTGCGCAACATTTCGGTGTTGATCACGCCTGGATTCAAGGATACCGCGCCCATCCCCGAGGGCAGTTCCTGCGCCAATGCCAGCGTCAGGCCTTCCACCGCCCATTTGGTCGCCACATACGGCGCCACTTCCGCGTCGGCCGACCGCCCCCAACCTGAACTGAAATTGACAATCATTCCGTGCCGCTGAGCGGTCATTTCCGGCAACAAATGACGCAGCACGTTGCCCGTGCCCTTGAGATTGACATCCACCACGCGCGAAAACTCGGCGGCGCTCACCTCCCACAAACGTGCATTCTTGTTGATGATCGCCGCGTTGTTCAGCACCAGATCAGGCGCTCCATGCCGCGTGAGCAACAGGCTCGCCCAGGACTTCACTTCCTCGTCTGACGCCACATCCACCACGTAAAAATCGTGCGGCGCCGGATACTGCTTCCGCAACTGGTCAATCTCCGCCATGGTGCGGCCGCACCCCAGTACCGTGTGGCCCAAAGCGGCAAACTCCTTCGTCATGGCCCGGCCCAGGCCCCGCGTGACCCCTGTAACTACAATTTTTTTTCCAGTCACGGATATAGGCCCCGGGTCTTTTTCGCTTCGTGGACCCGTTTGATGCCCACGCTCAAGGCCGCCGAACGCATCGAGATTTTCTGCTTGCGGCTCATCGCCACCACTTGCGAATAGGCGGTTTCCAAAATGCGGAAAAGTTTGTCCACCACTTCCGTTTCGCCCCAGAAGAAACTTTGCAGATCCTGCACCCACTCGAAGTAGGAGACAATCACCCCGCCGGCGTTGCAGAGCACATCGGGGATCACGAAAATTTCCGGTCGCTGCGCCAGCACGGCGTCCGCCTCCGGAGTGGTGGGGCCGTTGGCGGCCTCGGCCAGAATGCGGCACTGGAGCTTGCCCGCGTTGGCCTCGGTGATCTGCCGCTCGAGCGCGGCGGGCACTAAAATGTCACAAGGCAGGATCAACAACTCCTCATTCGTGATCGGCTCGGCTTCGGCGAAACCCGCTACCGTCCGATTTTGCGCCACGTGCTTCTCCAAATCCCAAAGGTCCAGTCCGTTCGAGTTATAGACGCCTCCAAAAACGTCCGTTACCGCCATGATTTTCACTCCGTAGCGCGCCAGGGATAGCGCGGCAACCGAGCCGACGTTGCCGAAGCCCTGGATGACCGCCGAGGCCTTGCCGATATCCAGGCCGATGGTGTCCGTCGCTCGATTCACGAGGTAGCCGACGCCCCGGCCGGTCGCCTCCCGCCGCCCGAGCGAGCCGCCCAGGCCCACTGGCTTGCCAGTGACAATGCCAGGCACCGTGGCCCCCATGTGAACCGAGTAGGTGTCCATCATCCAGGCCATGACCTGCTCGTTCGTCCCCAGGTCGGGCGCCATCACATCGATCTGCGGGCCGATGAAGGGAATCATCTCTTGCGTGTACCGCCGGGTGAGTCGCTCCAACTCGCCGGCGGACAACGTGCCGGGATCGCAGGCAATGCCGCCTTTGGCGCCCCCATACGGCAGCCCGGTCAACGCGCACTTCCAGCTCATCCACATCGCCAGCGCGGCGATTTCGCCCAACTCCACCTCTGGATGATAACGCAGCCCGCCTTTGGTTGGTCCCAGCGTCAAATGATGCTGCACCCGGTAGCCCGCAAAAACCTCCGTCCGCCCGTCATCCCGGCGAATCGGCACCGCGACCGTCGCCGAGCGCTTTGGAAATTTGATGCGGTCCCGGTCGGATTCGGGGATCCCCAAGTGGTCCGCCACGGTGTCAAATTGCTGGCAGGCCATGCGGAAGGTCGGGTGGTCATAAATTTGCATACAAGGAGAATAATGGATTAGTTAGAATTCGAATAGCGAAAATGGGCCGGGGCGGCCTTGGGGCCGGGCGAACTGAAACGAGCGCGAAGCAGGGCTACCCCTGGTTCCCGGCCTTGAGCTTATCCAGTTCGGTGATAAACGCCTTCACGCTCTGGCCGCCATAGCCGGTTTTTTTGTGCAATTCCTTGCCGTTGCTGCCCAGAACCACAATTGTCGGATAACCCTCAATGCCGAATTTCTCCGCCAAACCGCGATTGGCTTGTTTTAAGGCGGCGCTTTGTTCTTTTCTTCTCGGGAAATCGACCTCCACAAGCACCAGATTTTTGCGGGCGTATTCCTTGAACTCGGAGGTCGTGAGCACATTCTTGTGGAGCGCCTTGCAGGGCGGACACCAATCGCTCCCCGTAAAATCCATCAGCACCATTTTCTTTTGGGCTTTGGCCTCCGCTTGCGCTTTTGGCAAATCCGTCAGCCAACCGTCTCCTTCGGCCGCGGCGCATGCCCATCCCCAAGCCACCGCGCAACCTACGATCAAACTCCAAACCAGTTTTTTCATATCACTCTTTAAAGTTTTACCGTGTTGGCAAGATCCGGGTCTTCCAGCCAGACTTGCCGTCCGCCAACAATCGTCGCCACCGCCTTCCCTGTCAGCCGCCAATTGTGAAACGGGCTGTTGGAAGCCTTGCTCGCGCTGACCGTTTTGTCAAATACCCATTCCCGATCGGGATCCAGCACCGTCACATCCGCGTCCGCGCCAATCGCCAGCGTGCCCTTGGCCAGCCGGAGCAGGCGCGCCGGCCCCGTGGTAAACTTGGCGATAATTCCGGCCAGATCCAGCCGCCGGGTGTGGTAAAGCCTCGTCAACGCCAGCGCCAATTCCGTCTCCAGCCCCACAATGCCAAAGGGCGCGTAATCAAACTCCACCTCTTTCTCATATTCACAATGCGGCGCGTGATCGCTGCACAAAATTTCAATCACTCCGTCGGCCAGTCCCTCCAGGATCGCTTCCCGGTCCCGCGCGGTGCGCAGCGGGGGGTTCATCTTGAAATTCGCGTCGTAAGCCGGCCACGAGGGCCGCTCGCTGGCCGGCCCGGGCAAATCACGGCCGTCCGTTTCCCAGAATTTCTCCGCGCCGGCAATCGCCGCATCCGTCAGCGTAAAATGGTGGGGGCAGGCTTCCGCGGAGATCGGCACTCCTCGGCCGCGGGCCTCGCGGATCAAATCCACACTGCGCGCGGCGCTCAAATGCTGACAATGCACCCGCGCCCCGGTCAACTGGGCCAGCAAAATATTCCGCGCTACCATCAACTCCTCCCCCGCCGAAGGCCAGCCCCGCAAGCCCAGAGTCGTGCTCCAGTAACCCTCGTGCATCACCCCCTCGGTCACCAGGGAATAGTCCTGGCAATGGTCCAGCACCGGCAGATCGAACATCCGCGCGTATTCCAGCGCGCGCCGCATCAACTCATGGTTCTGGACGCAACGGCCATCATCGGTGATGCAAACGACTCCCGCCTTTTTCAGCGAGCCGATCGGCGCCAGTTCCTCCCCGGCCAGTCCGCGGGTAATCGCCCCTGCCACGAACACATTCACCGCTCCCTGCTCCCGCGCCACCTCTTCGATCAATGCCACCGTCCCGGAGTTATCAATTGCCGGCGATGTGTTCGGCATGCAGACCACCGACGTGAAGCCGCCTTGGGCCGCGGCCTGTGTTCCGGTGGCGATCGTCTCCTTGCTCGTTTGCCCGGGCTCGCGCAAATGCACATGCAGGTCGATCAATCCCGGGCAAATCACCAGCCCGCGACAATCCAGTCGCCGGACCTCAGCGCCCGCCTGCGCGGCAGCGTCCCGCCCCAGTGCCGCCACCTTGCCCTCTGCCAGAAACAGATCCGCGATTTGATCAAAACGGCTGGCCGGATCCAGCACCCGCCCGCCGGTTAAAAGCAGAGGATTCATCCGCGGCGAACTCTATACGCACCCAAAACCCTAACGCAATCATTCTCCTCCCAGGACCGCGGCCCGAGGGCACTTAATCCGCCAGCAAACCAAACATCCTCCGCAATTCCTCCGGTGCCGGTTGCCGTCCGTACTCGCACAACTCAAACGCCTCGCAGTACTTCATTGCCCGGCCCCGATCCTCTCCATAAACCTGGATCAGCCGATCACGGTATTGATCCGCCGTGGCCGAATCGCGCGTGCTGAACTGCTTCCGAAACTCCGCCTTTCTGGCTTCCCGCGCCGCCGGTTCCCTCGGCACCGGCGCCACCGCCTCAAAATCCCGGCGCGCCCAGAGGCTCTCGATTTGCGATTCAAGTTGCCAGATGGCTTCAAATTTCTGATCGAACACCTCGTCGATGCCCACCACCACCGAGGGTTGGAACGGATAAGGTTTGTCGAATCGGTCCGCCAGGTAAAGAAACACCGGGTTCACCGGCAAATGAGGTGTTCCCGGGCAAAACGAAGGCACCGTCACCATAAAAGAGGCATCCTGCATCAGCACACCGGTGTAACGGTGATCCGGGTGGTAATCGCAGGGCCGGTGGCCGAGCACCAGATCCGCCCGCCATTCGCGGATCAACCGGGTGAAGGTGCGGCGATTTTCCAGGCTGGGCAGGAGCTCGCCATCATGAATGTCCAATACCTCCGTTTCAATCCCCAGGATCCTGGCCGCCTCCCGCACCTCTGCGGCGCGGCGTTTCGCCAGGGGCCCGCCAGCCTCGGTGGCGTGACCGACATCCCCGTTCGTGACCGAGACAAACTTCACCTTATGACCCTGGCGCGCCCACCGCGCCGCGACTCCCCCTGCCTTCAGCTCGCAATCATCCGGGTGCGCCCCAAACACAATGATCCGCAGCGGGCGCGCGTCGTCGCCCCAGGCCGTTGCACCGCAGAAACACAACGCCAGCACACTGACGCAGAGCGCTAGCCGGGCCAACCCAGCAGCTTTTGCGGGATAATTGGAGCCCAAGAGGCTCAACACATTTATATGCGTCTTGAAAACGAAACCTGATTTGCCGGCCGCGACGGAAATTCGGCTCGCACGAACAACCGAAATCATGGCCGCACCCATGCCCGAGCGGTCCCGGAGTGTCAATAAAATTGTGCTCATCCCCGTGCGGCCAAAACACCACCGGCTCCAGCAACTCGTCCGCTCCCCAACCCGGAGGGTTCGCAGCCATTAGCCGGTGGTCGAGGAGCGCAGCGGCGACACCACCGGTCAACGACCCCAAAACCATCCGCATCCCGGAGGGATGCCCTGGAGTTTGGCTATGACTAGACAAGCGCAC